>NZID01000029.1 GCA_002691605.1 Crocinitomicaceae bacterium | reverse complement strand
TAAATTCATATAAAAGAAGATGGATTCATACTGGTAAAATTCAAAATTTTGATCTTATTGTAATTTACAGAGAAGTATTACCCACTAAATCTATTTTTTTCGAAAATTATATTTATAAGAAAAAAGTACCCATAGTATATGATTTTGACGATGCTATATGGGTAAAAGATGTTTCAGATGCTAACAAAAAAATTTCTTTTTTAAAAGATGAAAAAAAAATAGAAAAAATACTTCCATTATGTAAACATGTTACTTGTGGGAACGAATATCTTGCCAATTTTGCAAAAAAATTCAATGCAAACGTTACCATCATTCCTTCTACTGTAGATACTGATAAATATCGTCCTTTGAAATTTGCCAAAAATTCAAAACTCATCAAAATTGGTTGGGTTGGAAGTCACACTACAGTAAAACATTTTGAAATGTTGAAAGATGTTTACATTAAGCTTAAAAAGAAGTATAAAAATCAAATAGAATTTAGGTTAATTGGAGACGAAAATTATCAAAATAAAGAATTGGAAATCAGAGGAATTAAATGGGAAAATGAAAAAGAAGTAGAATTATTTAATTCATTTGATATTGGAATAATGCCAATTCCAGATAACGAATGGTCCAAGGGTAAATGTGGAATGAAAGGTCTTTTATATATGTCTGTTGGAGTACCAACAGTTATGTCTGGAATAGGAATGAATAAAAAAATTATTCAAAATGGTAAAAATGGTTTTTTAGCCAATTCTCCATCCGAGTGGGTAGATTTGTTGTCGAAACTAATAGAAAATCAAGATTTAAGAGATAAAATTGGACAAGCTGGCAGAGAAACGGTTCTTAAAAACTATTCCAAAAATGTAGTAAAAGAAACTTATTTTAATTTATATAGCTCATTAATAAATAAACATGAAAAAAACAGCACTCCACAATAAACATATTGAATTAGGAGCTAAAATGGTTCCTTTTGCAGGTTTTCATATGCCAATTCAATATTCTGGTGTCAACCAAGAACATAATAATGTTAGAAATAATGTAGGTGTTTTTGATGTTTCTCATATGGGAGAATTTCTAATAACCGGAGAACATGCTTTAGAATTAATTCAAAAAATTTCTAGTAATGATGCATCCAAGCTTTTTCCAGGAAGAGCTCAATATTCTTATTTACCTAATACAAAAGGAGGAATTGTAGACGATATGTTAGTTTATATGATGGATTATCATCGTTATATGTTGGTAGTAAATGGATCTAATATTGAAAAAGATTGGAACTGGATAGTTAATCAAAATAATGTTGGAGNAGAATTAGAAAATATTTCTGATAATTTGTCTCTAATAGCTGTTCAGGGACCTAAGNCNGCTAAGGTTTTACAAAGTTTAACTTCTGTAAATTTATTAGATATTAAGTTCTACCATTTTAAAATCGGGTCTTTTGCGGGTATTGAAAATATAGTCATCTCAGCAACTGGATATACAGGTTCAGGAGGTTTTGAATTATATGTNCCTAATAAAAATGCAGAAAAGGTATGGGATTCTATTTTTGAATTACANAGTGAAAATGAAATTCACCCTACTGGTTTAGCCGCTAGAGATACNTTAAGATTAGAAATGGGTTATTGCCTTTATGGAAATGATATNGATGAACAAACCTCCCCNATAGCAGCAGGTTTGGGTTGGGTAACCAAGTTTAATAAAGAATTTATTGGAAAAGAAATAATAGAGTCGCATAAAAGTAATGGCACTGAAAATCAATTAATTGCTTTTGAACTTTTAGAAAGAGGAATTCCTAGAAAAGATTATCAAATAGTAGATTCAAATGAAAAATTAATTGGTATTGTTACATCAGGAACTATGGGTCCATCAGTTAAAAAAGCTATAGGTCTGGGATATGTCAAAACAAATCACTCTAAAGATGGGAATCTTATCTATTTAAAAATTAGAAGTAAATTNATTCCTGCAAAAATTGTTCAATTACCTTTTTTTAAAACNTTATGAAATATAAGCCTCTAGTTGAAGTTTGTTTTAGTCCTGAACAATATTCTCTATATGGAAATAATTTTGATATTGTAGTAGTAATAGATGTCCTTAGAGCAACTTCTGTAATTTGTACTGCTTTTCATTATGGTGTAAAAAAAATAATTCCTATCTCTTCAATTGAGGAAGCATCTATTTATTTAAAAAANGGTTTTCATGTGGCTGCTGAGAGAAAGGGTGAGATTGTTAANGGGTTTAAATTAGGTAATTCTCCTTTAACCTATATGAATGGCGACCTANAAGGACAAACTTTGGTAATTACTACTACTAATGGCACAAAAGCCATAGAAANNGCTAAAGATTGTAAACAGCTTCTAATAGGCTCATTTTTAAATTTAGATGCTCTAANTAATTATCTTTTACAAATGAATAAAAATGTATTGTTATTGGCCTCTGGATGGCAAGGTAAGTTCTGTTTAGAAGATACTATTTGTGCTGGTGCAATTTGTAATCAATTATTAAAAACGAATAAATTTACNTCTNTAAANGACACTACGATAGCTTCAAAATATTTATTTCAGTCTGCACAGTCCAATTATTTTGGTTACCTAAAAGCATCTTCACATAGAAAACGCCTCAAGAAATTAAAATTAAATGAAGACATTAAGCATTGCTTAACTCCAAATCTTACAGATGTAATCCCTTTTAGAGAGGATAATTATCTTAAAANCCTAACTTAATTTTATGTATATTCTACTATCTCCTGCCAAAACGATGATTNAACCATCTTTTGAATTTAAGTCCTTTGAAACTTCGAAACCCTATTTTNATAATAATGCCAAATTATTAAATGCAGCTATTAAAAAACTCAGCAAAAAGGAATTACAAAACCTAATGAAGTTAAGTGACAAACTAGCAGATGATACTTTTTATCATTTACATAAATGGGGAAATAATAATGACGAAAATCGTCCTGCAGTTTTAACTTATTTTGGAACGGCTTTCAAATATTTAAATGCTCAAAATTGGAATGATGACACTGCAATTTATGCTCAAAATAATTTGATGATTTTAAGTGGCTTATACGGACTGCTCAAACCATACGACAGAGTTGAAAAATACCGACTTGAAATGGGTATAAAATTTAATTATTTAGACGGGTTCAAAAATTTATACGACTTTTGGAATCAAGATATTAAAAATTATTTAAAGGAATTTAAATCTGATAAAACCATTATTAACTTAGCTAGTAATGAATACATTAAGATGATTAATAAATATCAATACTTTGATAAAATAATTAATTGTATTTTTTTACAAAATTCGAATGGTAAACTAAAAGTAATAGCTAATCACTCTAAAGCTGCTAGGGGAAGTATGGCAAGCTTTATTTTACAAAACAAAATAACAACTCCAAATCAGTTAAAAGAATATAGAGATTTAAATTATCAATATAACTCCATTAATTCAGATGATTTAAATTTAGTTTTTATTAAAAAAAACTAGTTATTTAATTTTGCAAAGTCCTTAGCAAAATANGTNAAAATTATATCNGCTCCAGCTCTTTTTATGCTTGTAAGAACTTCTAAAAAAGTATCTTCATAATTTAACCATCCTTTTTCAGCAGCAGCATGAACCATAGCATACTCTCCACTCACATTGTAAGCACTAATTGGAAGGTTTGAATTTTTCTTTAAGTTTTGAATTACATCTAGATAACTAAGNGCNGGTTTCACCATTAATATNTCTGCACCTTCCATTTCATCAAGTTCAGCTTCTAGTAAACTTTCCGTTTTATTTCTTGGGTCCATTTGATAAGTTTTTTTATCACCAAATTTTGGTTCTGAATCCAAAGCATCTCTAAAAGGACCATAAAAAGCACTAGCATATTTTGCTGTATAGCTCATNATACTGGTATTTATAAATTGATTTTTATCAAGAGCATTTCTTATTGCACCAACTCTTCCATCCATCATGTCAGAGGGTCCTATGATATCAATTCCTGCACTTGCTTGAGCTAAAGCCATTTTGCAAAGAATAGGAATTGATTCGTCATTATTTATTTCTCCATTAATTACTAAACCGTCATGNCCNTCNNTAGAATACGGATCCATCGCTACATCACNCATTAGGGTAAAATGAGGAAATTCTTTTTTAATAGCTTNTATAGCCTTTAAATAAAAATTTTCGGAACTATAACTGTAGGTGGCTTTTTGATCTTTAAATTTNTTATCAACAACTGGAAATAAAACAAAATTAGTTATACCTAATTCCCCGCACTTTTCTAATTCTTTTATTAATAAATCNAAAGACCATCTGTGACAATTAGGCATAGACTCAATTGGTATCTTTTGTTGGGAACCATCTACAATAAAAANTGGATAGATTAAATCTTCTTTTTTTAGATGAGTTTCNGCAACCATTTCTCTAANATTAAANGAATTCCTGTTCCTNCTAGGNCTTTGATTCATTTACTTAAGATAATTGAAGGTNTGACCATTTTTAAGAGNAGTTAANGATTGATATATTAATTCTATTACTGAATTTACATCATCTTTTGAGCACATTTCAACAGTAGTATGCATGTATCGGAGCGGAAGTGATATTAAAGCGGAGGCAACTCCCATGTTGGAGTATGCAAAAGCATCTGTATCAGTTCCTGTGCTTCTTGAAGCAGCCAATCTTTGAAAATTAATTTTATTTTTATTGGCCTGATTAATAATAAATTTTAGTAAATTATTTTGAACAGCTGGTCCATAGCTCAAAACCGGACCTTTTCCCGAANTTAAATCGCCTTCTACTACTTTTTTAATCATGGGGGTATTAGTATCATGGCAAACATCAGTAACTATTGCAACATCTGGCTGAATTCTTTCAGCTATCATTTGAGCTCCTCTTAGTCCAATTTCTTCTTGAACAGCGTTGGTTATGTAAAGTCCAAATGGAAGTTTTATTTTNTTTTCATGTAAAAGTCTTGCAACTTCTGCAATCATAAAGCCGCCCATTCTATTATCNAGTGCTCTACCAACATAATTGGTTTTATTTAGAATCATAAATTCATCTTCATAGGTGACTACACATCCTACATGAATTCCTAAGGCTTCTACATCTTTTTTATTCTTACATCCGCAGTCTAAAAATATATTATCAGTTTTTGGAGGTTCTTCTTTTGCTCCACCTCCTCTTGTGTGAATAGCGGGCCACCCAAAAACTGCTTTTACAGTACCTTTTTCAGTATGAATGTTTACTCTTTTGGATGGAGCAATTTGGTGGTCACTTCCACCGTTTCTTCGCAAGTAAATAAATCCATTATCTGTAATGTAATGAACANACCAAGATATTTCATCAGCGTGAGCTTCAATAACTACTTTGTATTTTGCATCAGGATTAATTACGCCAACTACAGATCCGTAGGTGTCAATAATGTGGGTGTCAATGTAGGGTTTAATATAGTCCAACCATACTTTTTGTCCAGCGCTTTCAAAGCCAGTAGGGGAAGCTGTGTTTAAGTATTTCTCAAGAAACTTTTCAGATTTTTTAGAAATATGATTTACTTTATTACTCATCTATTAAAATAATTTTTTACTTTTCTTTTCAAACAATAAAAAATTCACACCAAAGTCAAAATCTCTGGAAGAATTTGTAAATTCTCCAAAATTTCCACCACCATTAAGAACTTTTAAACCTGTTTCAATCAAAAAATCAAAACCAATAGCAATTTTTTTTGTGATATAGTAATCAATTCCGGCTCCACCGACCCACCCCCAGTCGATTTTAGATCTGTTATCTAAAGCAAAATCTAAAGCACCGTCTTGTAAAGTGACTTTATTTCCATCTAAGTCTACTAAATTAGAACGGTTTTCCAATAGAAAAGATAAGTATGGCCCAAANTTGATGTCAAACTTTAATTTTTTTCCAAATCCGATGTGAAAAAAAGCTGGAATATCAAAATAGTTCAATAGTTGTTTAACATCTGCTGTTTTTATAGCTTGGGTAACATCCTTATCCACTGTATATCCAACNTCATTCATTGTAAATCCTTTACTTGCAATGTCAAAATCTCCTTTGATACATAGAAATCTATTAAAATTATATACAATAGTTCCTCCATAAAGAGATCCAAGTTTATCGCTTAAATTTATATTNTCAATTCCATTCTCTAATTTAATTTCAGCAAAATTTATTCCTCCATTTAAACCAACTTCCAGTCTATGAACTTTCTTTTTCTTTTTATCGTCGTCGTCATCCTTTAGTAACTTCATTTCATCTATTAAAAGGTTGTAATCNGTAAAATGGTCTTGACTAAATCCAACAAATGGAATTAGAAGAATAAACAAAATAATTTTTTTCATAATATTGATTTAGCTGATTGTTAANTATTTTGGTAAAAATAACAATAATGAGCCCCAAATAAAAAAAAAGTTGTTCATTTAGTAAATAAATATTTTTTTTTTAAAATTTAGAATAAACATAATTTCAATTAAAATGCTAATTTTAACTTTGTATATGGCAAAAACAGTAAAGCCTTATAATTCCTCCAATCTTTCCAAAAAGAAACAGGTAGAAAAAATGTTTGATAATATATCACATAAATATGATTTTCTAAATCATGTTTTAAGTTTTGGAATAGATCATATTTGGAGAAGAAAAACAATTCGTTTAATGCAATCTATAAATCCCAAAGTAATTCTCGATGTAGCAACTGGAACTGGAGATTTAGCTTTTGCTGCTGAAAAAAAAATTGATATTGATAAAATTATTGGACTTGATATTTCTAATGGAATGTTAGAAGTTGGCCGAAAAAAAATTAAAAATAGAGATCTAGAAAATAAACTTGAATTTATTCAGGGAGATTCTGAAAACATTCCATTTGAAGATAATTATTTTGATGCAGTAATGGTTAGTTTTGGTGTAAGAAATTTTGAAAATTTAAATTTGGGCTTGTCAGAAATTAAAAGAGTATTAAAACCTCAAGGTGCTATTTATGTTTTGGAGTTTTCTAAGCCAAAACTCTTTCCAATAAAACAACTTTTTGGATTGTATTCAAAATTTATATTACCATTTTTAGGTTCTTTAATTTCTAAAGACCGATCAGCATACCATTACTTACCCGAATCAGTGGCAGCCTTTCCAGAAGGAGATCAATTCATTGGAGAATTAGAAAAAGTGGGTTTTTCTAATCATTCTTATCAAATTCTCACCGGAGGTATTGCTACTTTATATTCCTCATTTAAATAGTGAGTTTATAAAGTCTTTTATTATATTTGAACCAGATGAAAAATTTAGCTGTAATTTGTTTGTTGTTATTAAATTTGAATAGTTTTTTCTCTCAGTCAGAAAATCTAAGTCAATTTGATGATAAATTGATTCATTTTGGATTTGCTTTATCTACAAATAATTCCGGTTTTGATTTGGAAAGAAATTTTCCAGGAAGTGATTCTCTAAGATCAGTCTTAGTTTCAGGAAAAACCAGTTTTTCTTTGGGTGTAGTTACATCCATCAATGTAAACCCAAACTTTAAAATTCGTTTTATTCTACCTACATTATCCTTCTTGGAAAGAGCTATTGATTATACTTTTGTAGATCCAGCTACCAATTTAGAAACAGTGTACAAAAAGCCTTTAAATTCGACTTACTTAGATTTTCCTCTTTTATTTAAGTTTCGAACGAATCGAATTCACAATTTTGCTGTGTATGGTATTACTGGTTTTAAGTACGGTATTGATATGTCTTCTAATATAGACGTAAATAATAATGGAGTGGGAGAGGAAGAAAAGGTTGTTAAATTAGAAAAAACAGATTTTTCATCCGAAGTTGGAGGAGGAGTAGATTTATTTCTTAAATATTTTAAATTGGGAATTGAAATAAAACTTGCATCTGGTATGAGAAATTTACTTTATATGACTCCAGATAAAGCTCGTAATTTGGGTGAAGAACCTTCAAAATTTGAAAATGCTATAAAGTCTTTAAAATCTAGGGTTTGGACCCTGTCTTTTACATTCGAAGGTTAAACATTCTTAGAAAACTCGTATAATATTATACCTGTAGCTACTGCTGCATTTAAAGATTCTGCAAAACCAAATCCGGGTATTTTGATTTTTTTATTTGTTTGATTTTTAATTTCGCCTGACACTCCATGAGACTCATTACCAATAACAAAAATTGATTTTTTTTCTAACATTTTAGAATGAATTGTTTCACCATCCATAGTGGCAACATAGGTAGTGTGATTTTTAAATTCAGTTTTAAAATCTTTAAAATCTAAGTAAATGGTGTTCACCCTAAAAACAGAACCCATACTAGCCATTACCACTTTGTTATTATATGAATCAACTGTATGATTGGAACAGAAAACTTGTTGATAGCCAAACCAATCCAAAGATCTTAAAATACTTCCCATATTTCCTGGATCATTAATGCCATCTAAAAAAAATAGGGGCTTTTGATCATCCATATATGTACTTTTTTCAGGGATTTTACAAACAGCTAAAACCTCGCTTGTGTTTTTTAGTTTACTTATTTTGTTGAGTTCGCTCACAGTGCACTCTCTAGCATCTGGAAATTTTTTAAGATGTTTATTGGTAGCGAAAAATGCTTCAATAACTATGTTACTTTTAAGTAACTCTTCACAAATTTTTTCTCCTTCAGCTAAAAATAATCCATGTTCCTTTCTTTTACTTTTCCGATTTAGAGAAGTAAATTTTTTTATTTCTGTTTTGCTGATAGACATATTATTACTTTTGCAAGGTACAAAATGACAAATTTTAGAACATACAAATATAAATTTCTTATTATTTATATATCTTTTATTTNTCTATCTTCTTGTAATATCAATAAGCATTTATTNAAAGACGAGTATTTACTTCGAAATACAAAAATAGAGTTCGTTGATAAAGAAAATAGTAATGAATTCTCNANCGATCAATTTAATAGTATAATAGTCCAAAAACCAAATAGGAAATTATTCTTCAATTTCAGACTTTATTTGACTATTTACAATTTATCTAATCAAGAAAGAATCAATAAAAAAATTCCATTAAAACAATCAAAAGTAGATCGAAAAAATGAAAAAATAAATCAAAATAATGAGAAGCTATTAAAACAAGATAGTACTTCCAAATTAAAAAGTTTAAAACAGCGTGGTTTGGTTTTAGGCGAAAGATTTCAGAAAAGAGGAGAACCTCCAGCAAAATTTAACCAAATAAAGGTTAATCAAACTAAAGATCAGTTTTCTAAATTTTTATTTAATAAAGGATATTTTCATTCGTCAATAACTGATTCTATTTCAGTTTTTAAGGACAGTCAACAAATAGAATTGACTTATTTTATTAAAGTTGGAAGTCCTACTCTAATTAATAAAATAAGTTATTTATGTGAAGATCAAGGGATTTTAGAATATTTAGATTCTATCAAAAACACCTCATTGATAAAAAAAGGACAAATTTTTGATACCGAAAATTTAATTAAAGAAAGAAATAGAATAAATCTTTTCCTGAGAAACAGAGGATTTTATTCCTTTAATAAAGAGTTCATATACTTTGAATTAGATAGTAGTGGTTTAAATAATCAGATAAATTTGACTCTTGGATTTCAAAACTATAAATTATCTAAATCTGATGGCTTTGATAAGTTAAGTCATCAAAAATATACTATAGACAAAATTAATATTAGAATATTACCCTACGATTATAAGGATTCTAAAAAGATGCCAGACAGTATAAATACTCCTCTTTTGTCCATATATAATTATCAGCCAGTTCAATTCAAAAAAAAGATTTTTTTAAATTCAGTTCTTTTAAAAAAAGGATCTAGTTACAATAATAGCCTAGCTGAAAAGACTTATAAGAGACTAATATCGCTAGGATTATTTAAATACGTTAATATTGGTTTTGATGTACTTCAGGATCACCAACTTCAAGCTAATATTGATTTAAACCCTTCAAAAGTTCAAAACTTATCACTTTCGTTGGATGGTACAAATAACGAAAGACTATTTGGCTTTCAAGGTAGCTTAGACTATTCTAATAATAATTTATTTCATGGTGGAGAAAAGTTAATGTTGTCTTTCAAAAGTAGTTTTGAAATACAACTATTATTAACAGATGCAGAACAATCCGATATTTCTAATAATCTTAACACTNGAGAAATAGGACCTGAATTTCATTACTATTTACCCAAATATTTTTTAATCAACAACTTANGATTTTTAANAAATCATATTAATCCAATGACCGAGTTTACAGGAGCGTTTAATGTTCAAGAAAGACCAGATTATTCAAGATTAAATCAAGAATTATCTTTTGGATGGGTATTTCACGAAAAGAAAAATACAACTTGGCATATCAATCCTTTACTTTTAAGTATCGTAGATGTAGCTATTAATAGCTCTTTTCAGNAGCAAATTAATAGTTTAAATGATCAATTTATTTTAGCAAGTTTTCAAGATCATGTGGTAGCTGGGGGAGTATATTCCTTTGAGTACAACGATCAAAATATTAATTTGAATACCAATTCTTTTTACGCTAAAATCACTTTAGAATCTGCTGGTGGATTATTATTTAGATTTCATGAACTGACTCAAAAAGAAAAAAATACCGTTACTAATAGTTATGACTTTTTTGGTATTAGATATGCACATTTTCAAAAGACTACATTAGATTTCCGATATTATCATCCAATTTCTGAAAGTTCAAAAATGGTTTACAGGATATACTCTGGAATCGGGTTGCCGAGAAAAAACTTAAGAGAAGCTTTGCCATTTGAAAAAAGTTTTTTTGCTGGAGGTTCTAATAGTATTCGTGCTTGGAGAGCCAGGTCCTTAGGCCCAGGAAGTTTTTATGATTCTTCTATGAGGTTTGATAAAATTGGAGATATCAAATTGGAAGGAAATATAGAATGTAGATTTCCAATATCAAAATGGTTAGAAGGCGCTTTTTTTATGGATTTTGGAAATATTTGGTTAATGGGTTTAGATTCCTTGAGACCTGAAGGTCAATTTAAATGGAATAACATACTTAACGATTTAGCATTGGGAGGAGGATTTGGCGCAAGACTTAATTTTGAGTATTTTATTTTAAGAGTTGATGCTGCAATCCCAATTAGAAATCCTTCTTTTTCTAACCCATGGATTTTCAAATCTCCAAATTCCTCAAATTTATTCCCTGTTCAGTTAAATCTTGGGATAGGATATCCATTTTAAAAAATGATAACTAATATAAAATCACCAACTCTTTGTTTTATACTACTTAAAATAATAGTTTTGAAATCTATAACCTAACAAATTAAATTTATATGATTAAACCTGGAGTAGCAACTGGAGACCAAGTACAAGAAATTTTTAAGCTTGCAAAATCTAAAAAATTTGCTTTACCAGCAGTAAATGTAATTGGTTCAAGTAGTATCAATGGCGTTTTAGAAATTTCTAAAGAATTAAATTCACCAGTTATTATTCAATTTTCTAATGGAGGGGCGGTTTTCAATGCTGGAAAAGGTCTNGATAATTCCAANCAAAANGCTGCTATTGCTGGTGCTATCGCAGGAGCAAAACATGTTCAAATTATGTCAAAAGCCTACGGTGTTCCTGTTATATTACATACGGACCATTGTGCAAAAAAATTACTTCCTTGGTTAGACGGATTAATTTCAGCAAGTGAAGAACAGTATAAAGAAAAGGGTTATTCTCTTTTTAGTTCTCATATGATCGATCTTTCAGAAGAGCCTCTAGAAGAGAATATTTCTATTTGTAAAAACTATTTACAAAGAATGTCTAAAATCGGTATGACATTAGAAATTGAACTTGGAATAACAGGAGGAGAGGAAGATGGAGTAGACAATACAGACATTGATGATTCAAAATTATATACTCAACCAGAAGAGGTTGCTTATGCTTATGAAGAATTAATAAAGGTTAGTGATAAGTTCACTATTGCTGCTGCATTTGGAAACGTTCATGGTGTTTACAAACCTGGTAATGTAAAGCTTACGCCTGAGATTTTAAAAAATTCCCAAGATTTTGTATCCAAAAAATATAATTTAGAGCACAACTACATANATTTTGTNTTTCATGGTGGTTCGGGNTCATCAGTGGAAGAAATTAGAGAAGCAATTGGATATGGAGTGATTAAAATGAATATTGATACTGATTTACAATATGCCTACATGTCTGGAATTAGAGACTATTTTTCTAGTAATAATGAATACTTACTTTCNCAAATTGGTAATCCAGATGGATTAGATTTTCCTAATAAAAAATATTACGATCCAAGAAAATGGCTTAGAGAAGGTGAATTAACTTTCATGGATCGACTAAAAAAAGCTTTTAAAGATTTAAATAACATTAATACTTTATAAAAAATTTATGAGTCAAGATGCAAAAAACCCTTGGTTTAAAAGAAAGCTCAAAGGAATTATCACTCCGAGTACAGAAAAAAAAGAGACTCCTGATGGTTTTTGGTATAAAACACCAAGTGGAGATGTTATTGAAAAAACAGAGCTTAAAAATAACTTGTATGTAACTCCGAAAGAGGGCTATCATGTAAGAATAGGTTCAAAAGAATATTTCGAGATTATTTTTGATGATAATCGATTTTCTCTTATTGCAGAAAAACTTAAGCCTAAAGATAAGTTGAAGTTTACCGATAAAAAAAAGTATTCTGATAGAATAAAAGACACTCAAAAGAAAACTGGTTTAAATGATGCTATTAGAGTTGCATTTGGAAAAACTTCAGGCTTACCAATTGTTGTAGCCTGTATGGACTTTTCATTTATTGGAGGTTCAATGGGAAATGTAATGGGTGAAAAAATTGCTAGAGCAATTGAGTCAGCAATTAAAAATAAATGCCCATTTCTTTTAATCTCTAAATCTGGTGGCGCTAGAATGATGGAAGCAGGAATTTCACTTATGCAAATGGGTAAAGTTACTGCAAAACTTACCCAATTATCCATAGCAAAATTACCATATATATCATTTTTAACTGATCCAACTACTGGAGGGGTAACTGCTTCATTTGCTATGTTAGGAGATATTAACATTGCTGAACCTGGTGCATTAATTGGNTTTGCTGGTCCTAGGGTAATTAAGGAAACTATTGGTAAGGATTTACCAGAGGGTTTTCAAACNAGTGAATTTTTATTGGATAAAGGTTTNTTAGATTTTATNGTGGATAGGAGAGACTTGAAANCAAAAATTAAACAAGTNATAGGGATGTTTCAAAATTAAGGAAATGAAATATTTATTTATTTGTTTAATCNTGTTTTCTTCANNCTGTTNTNTCTCTCAAGATTCNTTGTTNCTTAGAAAAAANTATTTNAAAAATCAANNAGTAGCTTTATCAACTCTAAGTTCTTGGTCCTTATTAAACNTATCATTAAATTCAACAAATTTCAAATCATNTTATAAAAGTAATNTACANTNTTCNAATACAGATTACTTTCATCAAATGAACTTTAGTTGGAATTTAGTCAATTCAGGGATTTGTGTNATNGGTTTTCTAAAAATAAAAGATTTAAANAANGATTATTGGANCAACANNACACTTNATAATTTAATAAANAAAAACTGTAAAACTCTNTCNATAAATGTAGGATTAGATATTGCCTATATTACAACAGGTTTNATTCTAAGACAATANGCCACCCAATTCACCAANTCNGAGAGATCCATTGGTTTTGGAAATTCATTAATTACTCAAGGAAGTTTCCTATTAGNTTTCGATTTGATATACCTCCAATCTTTGAGAAAATTGATTNATTAATTTCTAAATATAAATTTTCTTAACTTTGAATTACAAAGTCAAAATTTATATATGGAACATTCACAACCCGAAAAAGATATTAGTTTAATAAAAAACCTGATGGAAAAATCCAGTAAGTTTTCGAACTTATCTGGGTATGCAATAGCCACAACAGGATTATTAGCTCTTTTAGGAGCTGTTTTTATATATTTTGATTTAGGAATATCAATTAGTGAGAAACATATTTCTTATGCAGAACTGATTAATCAAAAAGGAAATGCAAATTCTACATACACTAAAATTAAGTTATTAATCATTATAGCTTCTTTAATCCTTTTATCCTCTTTGTTAATACTTTATGTTACAGCCAAACTTAAATCTGAAAGACAAGATATTAATCTTTTTAATTCGTCTTTTTCAAGAGCATTAAAGTCATTATTTATCCCTGTTATTTCTGGTGGTGTATTTTGTAGTTTTCTTATTTTGCATAAGATGTATGGGTTAGTGGCCCCCGCTACTTTAATTTTTTATGGCTTAGGATTGATAAGTGCTAGTAAATACAGTTATAATGAATTAGAACTACTAGGTTATCTAGAACTTTTGTTAGGAACCATAGCTTCATATTACATGGGCTCTGGTTTATTGTTTTGGATGATAGGGTTTGGTATTGGACATATTGTCCTTGGAGTTTTCATTCATTATAAATATGATAAAAAATAAATGGAGGGTTTTAATCTTTTAAATAAAGCCTTTGATTCTAGAGTTAGACTGGGTCTAATGTCAATTCTTTCTGTAAATGATTGGATAAGTTATAAAGAAGTTAAAAATCTATTGAATTTAACAGACGGAAACTTAGCTAGCCATATACAAGCTTTAGAAAGAATTAATTTTTTAGAAATTAAAAAACAATTTATTGGGAAAAAACCTTTGACTACATACAGAGTCACAGAATTAGGTAAAAATGCATTTAAAGATCATATTTTAGGACTAGAAATATTGATAAATAAATGAATTATCTAAATAATTATTTTGTACCTTAAAACAAATTCATTTTCTTAGCATAAAAATATTACAATGAAAATTTTATATACCCATTTTTTAATCACCATTTTTGCTTTCAGTATTACTTCTTGTTCTAATTCAAACGAGGCAGAAGTTCCTGCTTCTGAAGAAGTAGTAGAACAAATAGAAGAAGAGTCAACCTCAGAACTCGTAGAGGATCATATGTTTTATCAAGTCCCTACTCCAAATGAATTATTTGCAGTTTTAAAAAATGCTGAGGTAGCTTATAATAGAGAAAATCTAAATGATATTTCGAACGTAAATAAGTATGAAACGAAGGCCTCAAAGGCATTGAACTTCGGAGTTTATACTGCAGATTTAGCTTATATTACAAGTTTGGGTCAGATGGACGATGCTTCTAAGTTTTTTGAAACTATTAGAAATTTATCTAAAGATTTAGAAATTGAAAATGCAGTTGATGAAGTAATATTAAAAAGATTGCAGTCAAATCTTGAAAATTCTAATGCAGATTCATTATTTTATCTTTCCAATGAGACGTACTATAATGCGTATTCTTATCTGGAAGAAAACGATAGAAGAGATGTATTGGCCATGATTGTTGTTGGTGGTTGGATTGAAGGTCTGAATATTATTCTAAATTTAGAGCCTTACAGTGAAGGTTCAGAAGTTTGCCAAAGAATAGCAGATCAAAAACTGACTTTAGAAAACTTAATGATATTCACCTCTACCATTGAAAATGATCAACTTTCAGAAATAGTTGGTGAGTTATCTGCT
>NZID01000028.1 GCA_002691605.1 Crocinitomicaceae bacterium | reverse complement strand
AGACTCTGACGGAGACGGTTGTGATGACGTTATCGAGGCTGGATTTACCGATGCCGACGGAGACGGAGTACCTGGAAATGGTACACCTGCAGTTGGTACAGACGGAAAAATAACTAGTCACTCTTATGCAGACCCACAAGATACTAACTCTAACAACGTAGATGACTTCCTAGAGACGAGCTACGACGCCGGAATCTACACGCACCCTGCATCAGTATTTACTGACGAGGAGGACGACACCATTTTTGTGTCTCAGGCGACGCTCCAGACAAGATTCACATTCTTCAGGAGAAATGAGCCTAATAATAATTATGACTATGCGTTCATGAATTCCAATGACTACAGACACACTGGTTGGATGGATCTTTCAGGTACTAGCAATATAAGGGGTACAGTTGTCGAGTTTGACTCGCTCACGCAGGAGACAATTTCAGGTCTTACCTACATGTTCCAGCACAGGGGGCACTCCTACTACTTCCGTAGTTCTAACACTAATTTTGATGACGCAGTAACTTTCGCACAGAATGCAGGTGGATACCTTGTCGTCATCAACGACACGTACGAGGCAGAGCTAGTGAGAGAGAATGTAAGGAAACTGAACTCAAACGTAAACTTCTGGGTAAACCACTTCAGAGACCCTAAAGCAGACGACTACGTGCAAAGTACCTACTCTACAGGATGGGTTTCTGGTTACATCCCTAACTCGGACATCACCTACCAGTGGCAGGTGGGAGTTATCAGTGGATCCGATACCACGTGGACAGATATATCTAACGGCACAAATTATGCCGGCGCTGACAACGACACTCTAAGAGTGAAGGCTATCCCTGCTAGTTTCGATAAGAATTTATACAGGTTAAAAGCCTCATCAAAAGGAAATGCGTGTACTGCGGGTCCAGCATACTCTGACCCTGCGCAGCTGACAGTATCTTCTGACCCTGACGGTGACGGCATCAAGAACAGTCAAGACCTTGACGACGATAACGACGGTATCTTAGATACTGAGGAGGGCGGTAAAACTCTCGACACTGACGGTGACGGGATCCCTAACAGATTAGACCTAGATTCGGACGGAGACGGCTGTCTAGACGCTGAGGAGGCAGGATTTACTGGTTTCGACTCTGACGGAAGGCTCTGTGCAGACTCGAACTGTGCTGGCTTGGACGGTAAGGTGACAGAACACTCTTACGCTGACCCTCTTGACGGTGACAACTCTGGCACGGACGACTACCTAGAATTTGGTCAGTCTCCAACAATTACGAGCGACCTGAACAACCAGGTGATTATCGCGAACGGATCTTCTACCACNCTGACAGTAAATACTACTATTGCAGGAATTAACTCTCCTGCACTCTCGTACACAAACTGGAGAAATAATGAGCCTAATAACAGCGGAGATTATAGTCAGGTATTTATTTCCGATGGCAGATGGGATGATAGAAACAACGGATTTGCTTATAATTGGGAAGTAGTAGAATTTAACACTCCAAGAAATGACGCGATCTCTGGTTATACAAAGCTCATGGATGACTACAACGGCCACTCGTACTACGTGAGAGATAGTTATCAATCGTACTGGACAAATGCTAGAACTTCAGCTAAAAATATTGGTGGTTACTTAGTCGTTATTGACAGTGAGGTTGAGAAAGATCTTGTACATGATGCTGTCAGAGCTAAGAAAGGGTCTAGCAGGAACTACTGGATAGGCCTCTACCAGAACAAAAGTAGTGACAACTTCTCTGAGCCATCAGGTGGCTGGGAGTGGGTAGATCAGCCTTCTACTATAAGCTACACGTGGCAGGTGAGTAGCGACTCGACGAACTGGACTAATATAACTGCTGCCAACGACACAGTATCAGTCAATGACACAAGCATAGTATATACTAACTACGAATCGAATGCACTATCTGTTAATCCTGTTATTAATGGAATTGATGGTTACCAGTACAGGGTAATAGCCTCAAACCCAGGATTTAAGTGTGTAGTTGCTGACACATCTAACATCACAACTCTTGTGGTTAGAGACGACTTCGACGGCGACGGTATCAGAGACGATGTAGATGTAGATGACGATAACGACGGTATCTTAGATCAGTACGAAGGAAATGGCTCTGTAGACACGGACGGCGACGGAATGCCTAACACAAAAGACTTAGACTCAGACGGTGACGGTTGCTACGACGTTGACGAGGCTTACGGCACCACTACAGACAGAGACTCTAACGACGACGGTATACTTGGTGGCGCAAACCCAACTATTAACTCTAACGGGTCAGTAAACGGATACAATAACACGCAACTGGACCAGGACGGAAACGGCGTAAAAGACTTCCTAGAGGCGGGATCAGCAATCACAGATATGAGCTGCCCAGACGATGTGACGGTAGCGGAGGGATCTCCATTTAGCCTCGTTTCAACAGCCACAGGAATGGGAGAGACGGGAGTATCGTACATGTGGCAGGTGAGTGCAGACACTGGTAAGACGTGGACTAACGTGACACAAGAAAATATTAATAGTACAAATAAGCCTGAGATCATGATCTCAGGAGTCGGGTATGGAAAAACATCGACTAATAATGACGGATATCCTAAGTTTATTGAGATATATGCCCTTAATGATGCAAACCTCAGTCAGTACAGGTTGTACGATAACTTAACTAATAATTATAATTATGCGTACGGTTGGGGCTTTATCAACCTTAACATCCAGATGAAGAAGGGTGAGAGATTACTACTATATTACAGTAAGAGTGATGCTGATACCTTCTTTGGATCTGATATTAATGAATTATATGACCATACTTACTCAAGCGGTTATCTGTATTACACTATGCGAGGTGGTGACGATAATTATACACTCTGGCATTCGTCTTATGGATTTTTTGACAGAGTTGGTCCGTACGGAAACGCTTCTCTCAACTACGAAGACGGGTGGTTATACAGAAAATCAGGGTCTCTTCCTAAGCTTAATGTCGACCCAGACGAGTGGACTGTGTGTAGAGACTGTCTAGAGTCCACTACTAACGCTACTGCGGGTACATCTTTCCCACTTAAGACATTTACCTCTGGGTACACTGGTGGTTTTGATTTTGTGTACGACAAAGACTCGCTAGAAATTTCTGATACTCCTGCATCACTTAACGGGTACCAGTTCAGATCGATAGGAAGTACTCCTGGATTTGTCTGTGGTGAGAACGACACATCATGCGTCGTGACGGTAACAGTCGTAGGTGACTTCGATAGAGACGGAATCCCTGACGCAACAGACCTCGACGACGATAATGACGGTATTTTAGATACTGTAGAGGGTGAGGACACAGACACTGACGGAGACGGAATCCTAGATAAATTTGATCTTGACTCAGACGGAGACGGCTGTAAAGACGTTCAAGAAGCTGGATTCTCTGACCCTGACGGAGACGGAATCTTCGGAGAGGGTACACCGACAGTAGGTACTGACGGCAAGGTAGAAGGTCACGACTACGCGACTCCAGCCGATGCCGATGGAAACGGTACCGCAGACCACTTAGAAGTCGGTTCCACAGTAACTATTAATAGTTATAGAGACTACTTCCTTTCTGAGGGTAACGACACGGCTCAGTACTTTGTGAACTACTCTGTCACAGGAACAACGAAATTACACTGGCAAGTATCTACTGATAATGGTAGTACTTGGGCAGATATTGACGCGAGTGATAACGGTACTGCTTCATCTGGAGATACTGAAGTATGTACTAACTCTAACTGGGGTTCTGCTCCATGGAACTGGACAGAAGGTTCCCTAGAGAATACACTTACAAATATCAGCTCTGGCACAGACATAACGATTAAAGTTAACCAGAACACAGACGTGGAGTGGGATGCTGGGTATCCTAAGATAGAAACTTCTGCGTTCGGTGGCGTGAAGACACTAGGCCTAAGTGTCAACCCGAAATCGGGATCTGGAGAGTCTGCGATGACTACAACAATAACATTCAGCAATGCTGTAAACGGTATCTCTATGCTTATCACAGATATTGACTCTAGGACTGATAAGTGGAGAGATAAGGTTGTGATTACTTCTGATGCTGGAAATCCTTCGGCAGATTCATTAAATACTAACCCTGCGTTCAGTATCGACGGTAACACACTAACAGCAAAGGATAATATAGAATCTAATGGTGATAACTTAGGAACGGCAAGATTAACTTTCCCTGACGGAGTGAAAACCATCACTATCGTATACTCTGACGTGTCAGGAATTGATGATCCAGACAGTAGAGGAATAGGATTTACCTTCGAAAATATTTGTGTGAACACGGGCTCTGCATCGTACGAGGGTGTGTACAATGACACATTAAACATCTACGATATCAGACAGGGAATGGACGAGTGGAGATACAGACTAAGGATAGCTACTCCTGCTTACGTCTGCCAGGACACGGTATTCTCTCAGCCTGCAAGACTTGATGTGGTATCTGATTTCGATAACGACGGTGTCTTGAACTCTGTCGATTTAGATGACGACAACGACGGAATCTTAGACACGGACGAGGGTGAGGGTGACTTCGACGGTGACGGTATCAAGAACAGATTCGACCTAGACTCTGACGGTGACGGGTGTTATGACGTCACTGAAGCTGGATTCACAGACAAGATATTAGACGCAAACGCAGACGGTATTCTGGGAGATAACCAGCCGTACACTGTGGATTCATTAGGTAGAATTACCTCCGGACTGCTTAATGACGGGTACTCAACACCTAATGACCTCGACGAGAACGGTCAGAAAGATTATTTACAGTACGGTCAGAATATCCTTAACGCAGTACTGAACAGCTCATCTCTTCAGATGTTAGCGTCTGGTACAGGAAGCTTCAAGATAACGGCTTCAGTGCCAACTAACGATAAGATACTATTCCAGTGGCAGGAGAGTAGAGACGGGGGAACTTCTTGGTTCAACGTCCCTGAGACAGCTCCTTATTCTGGTACAACGACTTCTGAGCTTGTCCTAACTCAGCCGGACGTGAGTCTTACAGGATATAAGTACAGGGTACTACTCACAATACCTTCTTACGTGTGTGCTGTTATGCCTCTAAACCTTAACGCGGACCTTACAGTCTACCCAGATAATGACAAGGACGGAGTGAGAGATTCTCAAGATCAGGATGATGATAACGACGGTATCCTAGACTCTTACGAAGGAAATGGCGACAACGACCAGGACGGTATCCCTAACAGGTTTGACCTAGACGCAGATGGTGATGGGTGTCTTGACGTAACTGAGGCAGGATTCTTAGACGCTAACGGAGATGGTTTAATCGGTCCTGACACGGTCACGACTATGTTTATTGACTCCCTTAACTCTCTAGGTTCTAAGTCAGTTTCTTCTAGTGGTAGGGTTAACAGCTTCGGCGGTTACAGTGTCCCTGCAGACCTTGACGGTAACGGTACCTACGACTTCCTGGAGGAGGGTGCCCCAATTACTGATGTAGAGTGTCCTGACTCTGTAACAGTTGCAGAGGGTGGAAACGCGATATTTACTGGTAACGCGACTGTAGAATCTGGAACCGTGAAGTACCAGTGGGAGATAAGTAAAGACTCTGGAACGACTTGGTCTGACATCTATGAGTCTGGTCTTATGTTTGTAGGTCTCGGCCAAGGATATTACTACTCTAATGATACTGGAAGGCCTAAGTTTATCGAGCTTATGGCTACAAAAGATATCGATAACCTCGCAGAGTACAGAATACAGAATCATCAAAATGGTACAACAAGTGTAAATTATAATTTTTCTTTATCTGGAAGTATTAAGAAGGGTCAGATGATACTACTGTATTATGATTCTTATGCATTTAATCAGTATTTCAACACAAATTATAGTACATTATATGCAAGAGTTTTTGGTGTAGGTGATTTCTTGAGATACGGACTACGTGATGGTGATGACGCGTTCACTATACTCTGGAATAAAGCCGATGGAAATACTAGCTTTAACTCAACAACTGATGTTGTGGACATGGTAGGTGTTAGAGGTGAAGACGGTACTGGTAAGGACTGGGAGTACAGAAGAGGGTGGATTAAGAGAAAAAATAATAAGGCTCCAAAGAGTACATTTAATGTAAACGACTGGACAGTGTGTGAAGACTGTCTCGGTACTGTAAATAGAAATGCTAACGCATCCACTCCATACGCACTGAGTACGTACTCAACTAATCAGGCCGGATCAGGATCAACTACGAATACTCTGACGCTTAAGAACGTGACGTACGACGACTACCACGGTGCACTAGTTAGGGTAAAAGTATCTACTCCTGCTTACGCTTGTGGTGAGGCAGATACCTCGTGTGTCGCAAGAATTTCAGTTACTCCTATCGACTCTGACGGCGACGGCGTGGCAGATAGGTTCGACTCTGACGACGATAATGACGGTATTTTAGATGAAGACGAGGGAGGCGAAGACGCAGACACTGACGGCGACGGTATCCCTAATAGATTAGACGACGACTCTGACGGAGACGGATGTCTAGACGTGCTAGAAGGTGGGTTCGAAGACCCTGACGGAGACGGTGTCATAGGTTCAGGTACTCCAGATGTCGACGACCTAGGTAAGGTAGATGGACACGACTACGATACCCCTGCTGACGAAGACGAAGACGGAACAAAAGATTTCTTACAGGTAAGTACGCAAGCTGTGATCACAAGTCACCCTATTAGTATCGTGAGACAGGGTGGTGACAACGGCGAGTTCAGAGCTACAGTTACTGGAGACCCTACAATAACCTACCAGTGGCAGGTTAGTGAGGACGACACACTGACATGGACTGACATCGAAGACGGTGGTGGTTACTCAGGTGTAAATACTACAATTCTCACGCTGACAGGACTTACTGAAAACGACTTCGACGGATTCTACTACAGGCTCAAAGTAGTTACTCCTGCGCTAGCATGTGCTGACCCAGTACACACAAATGCTGCGCTTCTAGTTGTAAAAGACGACTCTGACGGTGACGGTATCGATAACGCATTTGATCTAGATTCTGACAATGACGGTATACTAAATACTGTAGAGGGCGCTACCGCTGATACTGACGGAGACGGGACACCAGACTACTTAGACTTAGATTCTGACGGAGACGGGTGTTACGACGTTGTTGAGGCTGGATATGATGACCCTGACGGTGACGGAAGACCTGGTTCTGGAGATCCTAACATCATTCCTGGTATTGGTCTTGTTGATGTTACTGGTCACGATTACGGTATCACTGACGAGCACGACAGCGACGACAACGGAGTACTCGACTTCAAGGAAGCTGGAGGACCTATTACCTCTGTCACAAACCCTTCTAACGTAGTCTCTTCGCAAGGCAAAGTAGAGACATTCACAACCTCTGGAACTGCTATATCTGTTATAGCGTACCAGTGGCAGACTAGTGAAGACAACGGTAAGACGTGGACAGATTTAACAAATACTGGTCCTTACTCTGGTACTGACGCAGCAGAACTGAAAATTGATCCTGTGTCTACGACAATGAATAGTAACCTGTTCAGAGCTATTCTCAGCACTCCAGGTTTTGCTTGTGGTGAGAACGACACGACTCAGTCTGCTAGGCTTATCGCACTTCCTGATAATGATTTAGACGGTATTCAAGATCTTTTTGATGAGGACGACGACAACGACGGTATCCTTGATGTGGACGAATTTATTGATGACCTAGACGGTGACGGAATCCCTAACTCATTTGACCTCGACTCAGACGGAGACGGATGTTTCGACGCAGTAGAGGCAGGTTTCTTAGATCCTAATGGTGACGGAATTCTTGGAGATTCTGTAGATACTAACGGCGACGGAATAAAAGACAAGGCCGCTAACGTTAACAGTAGCGGTAGGGTAACCTCAGGTACCGGTTACAGCACTCCAGACGATTTAGATGAGAACGGAGTCAAAGATTACTTAGAGGCAGGTTCTCAGGCAGTAATCGACCTCCAGCCGATCGAAGACAATGCAATCTCTGAATTTAGTGACTTCGAGCTTATTGTTGGGGCTTCTTCTGACGCGGTAATTAACTACCAGTGGCAGATAAGTGACGACTGCGAGACGTGGACAGACCTAAACGAGTCTCCAGCGCTTATGATTACTGGTGTCTTTGAGACTAAGAATAGATCATACTATGGTGTTGAGCTTTATGCTGTCAGAGACATTGAAAAGCTTGATCAATATGGTATATCTTCCTCAAATGGTACGACAGGC
>NZID01000027.1 GCA_002691605.1 Crocinitomicaceae bacterium | reverse complement strand
ATTTTTTAGTTTTTATTGAGTATCCATTTTTCCACTTGGTAAGTGCACTTTTTCTAACCGATTTACTTTTATTTTCTAGAATTTGAACTAAACTTTTTCCTACAACATGTCTCGGTGTTTCTATTTTAGTTAGCTCCATTAATGTAGGATATATATCCAATAACTCAACAGGCGCTTTCGCTATTTCGGAGCCATTCTTAATACCTGGACCTGCAAATATCAGAGGAACTCTTGTCGCATTTTCAAATAGAGTTTGTTTTTGCCAATGTCCATGTTCTCCTAAATGATATCCATGATCTGATGTAAAAACAATTATAGTATTCTCCTCCAATCCAGTTTCTTTTAATTTATCTAAAATTCTTCCTACCTGTGCATCAACAAAAGAAATGGAGGCATAGTATGCTTCTTTTATTTCTTGGGCTACTTCGTATTTTAAATTTATTTGATTCTTTTTAGACCTTATAGATTTAGCTGCCGGTAATGGAAGTGAATTTAGATATAAATCAGATGAAGAAGGAATAGTAATAGAGTCCCTAATATATAAATCAAAATATTTTTTGGGGGCCACAAATGGAGTGTGAGGCCTGTACATACCTACTGCTAAAAAGAAGTTTTCTCCAGATTTTGAAAAGTCTTCTAAAAACTCCATTGCCTTAGTAGCTCCTATCCCGTCTGTTTGCTCTTCATCTTTTCCATCCGATGCTAACCAACTTAACGTTCCACCATATCTTCTTGGAGATAATGTATTTATTTTATATTCTTCTTTTTTATCAATTCCATAAGGGTTAATTGTTTGGTCCCAGGTATACATATCGTCGTGTCCAGATGTTCCTATGCTGCTTGGATTGTTATAGTGAAATATTTTACCTATTCTAACAGATTGATATCCCTTTTGTCTAAATCGCTGGCCCATTGTTATAACTTTTGGCACCGTACTTCTAATAAAGATATTATTCTGCTGAATTTTTGTTTGATCTGAATACATCCCTGTCATGAAAGATGCTCTTGATGGACCACATAAAGGATACTGATTGTGAGCATTTGAAAAAAGCATGCCTCTTTTTGCAAGTCGATCAATGTTGGGAGTTTTAACTAGCTTATTTCCATAACTACCTAAATCACAATTTAAATCATCCGCAATAATAAATAACACATTTCGTCTTAGGTTATCTTTTTTTTTNGGACTAGAAGTACGACAATNTATTAAAAAAAAACTGATGAAAAAGACCCCTATCATTTTGGGAAAGTTTCTCTTCCTTAAAATAAATATAGGGNAAGGGTAGGAATATAATTTCATATTATAACTAAATTAGTTTCTTTGAAATTAAAGAAATTAGTTTGACTAGTAAAAAAAAGATTGCAATTGCTGGGGCTACAGGTTTCATAGGGCGATGGTTTATAGACACTTACAAAAACCAATATGATATTGTTGCTCTTTCAAGAAAAAAAACCTCATTTAATGAAATGATGGAATGGAGGATGGTAGATTTATTTTCTATTTCTAGTAGTGTTGAAGCTTTAAAAGGAGTAGATTATGCACTGTACTTAGTACACTCTATGCAACCNTCTACTAGACTTAATCAAAGTAATTTTGAAGATACNGATTTACTTTTGGCGGATAATTTTTCCAGAGCCGCTGCTATATGTAATCTAGAACATATCGTATATGTTGGTGGGATTTTACCTAAAGATAATCTTAATATTTCCAAGCATTTGCAATCAAGATATGAAGTAGAGCAGGTATTAGGNTCAAGAAAAACTCCTTTNACAACAATTAGAGCTGGGATCATTATAGGGCCNGGNGGGTCTTCTTTTAAAATAATTGAAAAATTAGTCAAAAATCTTCCAATTATGGCGTGCCCAAAGTGGACTAAATCCAAAAACCAACCTGTAGACCTAAGAGTTGCTTTAAAGACTATTGAAGAAATATTAGGAAACCCCCGATATTTTAATAAACCTATCGAAATTGGTGGGGAAGAAGTAGTTACTTATATGGATGTATTAAAAATTACTGCTAGAGAAATGAAAAGGAAGAGATGGATATTTTCTGTACCATTTTTTTCTCTTGGAATGTCCAAACTTTGGGTAGGTATTTTTAGTGGTTCTAATTCTAATTTTGTATCTCCTTTAATAGAAAGTTTAAGACATGAAATGACTTTAAATGAAAATATAACTATTGAGGGTCTACCAAAATATTCTTTGAAGGAAACTATAAAAAGAGCTTCCGATAAAACCATTAAAATTCCTACTTTTCCAAATGGAATTTCTCCAACAAAAGATAAAAATACAGTAAGAAGTGTTCAGCGAATTACAAACCCCACTAAAAAAACTGCAGAATGGGTCGCGCAGTCTTATCCAATTTGGTTAAGCAATATGTTTAGCAGTCTAATCAATTCTGAAGAAAAAAATAGTATCATAAAATTTAAATTATTGGGAATTACGCTATTAAAATTAGAGTATATTCAAAATAGAAGNGATAAAAATAGACAACTCTTTTATATTACTGGGGGATACTTAACAAAAAGAACCAACAGGGGCTGGTTAGANTTTAGATCTATACTTAATGATAAATACATTATTACTGCTATTCATGAGTTTGTACCAAGACTTCCTTGGATTGTTTATAAATTTACTCAAGCAAAAGCCCACTTATTGGTGATGAAAAAATTTGAAACACATCTTTCCAATTTAAAAAATTAAATATGAAACAAAAAGAGCTAGATTTTTTCACCAAAAAAACTAATTGGGAAATTCAGAAAAATCTGATTTATAAAAAGTACAAATTAAAAAACTTTGTTTTAGTAAAAAACTTTTTTAATCTTATAGCTGATGAATCAGAAAAGCAAAATCATCATCCAAAAATTATAGTTTCGTACAATGAGCTAGAGGTCTATTTAACTACACACGATGTNGGTAGAATAACTGAAAAAGATTTACATCTAGCATCTTCGATTAATGAAATATTCAATGNAATTAGAAAGTAAATTAAACTTACTTTTACTTTTGATGGTAATTTTATCATTAAAAAGTAGTTGTCAAACTAAAGAAATTTCATCTATGGGAAAAAAGCAATATAACTCATTAACAAATGAAGAAAAAAGAGTGATCCTAAATAAAGGTACTGAATATCCTTTTACTGGAGAATATAACAACCACTATGCCAAGGGGACCTATGTTTGTAGACAATGTGATAATCCGCTATATAAATCAGATGATAAGTTTAAATCTAACTGCGGATGGCCAAGCTTTGANGATGAAATTAAGGGTGCTGTAAAAAGAATTACAGATGCTGATGGGCGAAGAACGGAAATTCTATGTAATGAATGTGGAGGTCACCTAGGTCATGTTTTTATTGGGGAAAGGCTTACAGAAAAAAACACACGACATTGTGTGAATTCAATCTCATTAAAATTTATTTCTACACAACCATGAAACTGTCATCTAAAACAAAAAAATCAATCAATTCACGATTAGAAAAAATAGGTCTAATTGTTGACACAAATAATGGAACTCAATTNGCAGAAATGAAAGATGAATTACTAGAAATAATACAAGAAATAGAAGAAGAAAGTCACCGTTGTTTTACTTAGTAAGATGAATAANCCTTTTTACTACTTCTACTTTTNTACATTTTTTTTNATCCCGTCAATCACGCATTTTTTTGGGCAAGAAGTTAGCTTTCTCTTTATGGGTGATATTATGGGACATGGGCCTCAAATAAACTCTGCTTATGATAAAACTAAAAAAAGATATGACTATAGTGGAGTATTTAATCCTTTAGAAGGAATCATATCTTCTGTAGATTTTGCTATTGCTAATTTAGAGGTTACTCTCGCTGGGCAACCCTACATGGGTTATCCTCAATTTAGCTCGCCAGATGAATTAGCTGTGGCTTGTAAAAATGTGGGAATAGATGTTTTGGTAACAGCAAACAACCATTCGTGCGACCGAAAAAATAGTGGACTTATAAGGACGGTTGAGGTTTTAGANAGCTTAAATATTTTGCACACTGGTACTTTTAAAAATAAAAAGAACCGAGAAAAAGACAACTTATTGATCTTAAGTAAAGAGGGAATAAAGGTGGGGTTATTAAATTATACTTATGGAACCAATGGGATTCCCTTTTCTTATCCTGCCTATGTTAATTTATTGGATTCTAACTTAATTAAAAATGATATTAGCAATGCGAACAGTAAAGAATTAGATAAGTTAATAGTTTTTGTNCATTGGGGTTATGANTATAANGATTTTCCCAATTCTTTTCAGAAGAAATTCAACAACTATTTTTATGAATTGGGAGTNGATGTTGTCATTGGTTCTCATCCTCATGTTTTACAGCCTATGATTTATAAAAATTATCATGAAAGGGAGTTTTTAACTGTCTTTTCTTTAGGGAATTTTGTTTCAAATCAAAGAGATCCTAGAAAAGATGGTGGAGCTATGTTGAGGCTTTCATTTGAAAAAAAGGGGCAGAATATAAAAATTTCAAGAAAAGAATACCTTCTTACCTGGGTGCACAAATTTTTAAAAAACAACCAGTACTATTATGAGATTTTGCCCTGCTCTAAAAANACATACAACAAAGATTACTTTTCTAATAAAGAAGATTTTATTTCTATGAAAAAGTTCTTAAATGACTCTAGAAAGCACTTAAATAATAATAATTTAGAAATAGAAGAAGGTATCCCCTACGGCTATGCCAAGAGGCTTCCCGTATTTATAGATCAAAATAGATTACCTAAAATTAGAAAAATTTTATTTTCGTCTATTAATACAAAAAAGAGAAAGAAAAGGAAAAAATGAAACTAAAAAAATTGTCAATATTGGCAATGGGCATTGGATATATTTGGGTAGGAATAAGTCACTTTTACAATTCGGAATTTTTTCTTAAAATAATGCCTCCTAGTTTTCCGTTTCATTTAGCCTCAGTATACATAAGTGGATTTTTTGAAATAGTTTTTGGTTTTGGAATACTCTTTCAATCCTCGAGAAAATATGCTGCTTGGGGTCTTGTTTTCTTATTAATAGCTGTTTATCCTGCTAATATTTATTTGGCATTTAGTATCAAAGCGCAAAAAGAAATTGGAATTTCAAGTTTTGTGGCTTCTTGGGTTAGATTACCTTTTCAATTTATTTTAATAGGGTTAGCATATATGGTTTNNAAAATTGAAAATTGAAAATTTNATTTTTTAATTAATTTTATTGTTAAAAAATGGGGTGAGGATCGTATTTCACACATTCATTTTGATCAATAACTAAGAAAGAAAAGGCAACTTTATGAGCAAAGATTTAATACCAATAATCAATAATATCAATCAAGAAGAAATTGGAGAAATTTTGATGGATATTTCAGAAGGATTACTGTATAAAGGCGCAAACATAGCAATTTGTAAGATTTCATTTGATGATTTAAAAAATGAAAACTTTGATACTATTGAAAAGTTAGATTATTATGAATATGGAGACTGGGATAANCTTTCCTATTATTTATCAGAAAAGGAATTAGAACGAATCAAAAAACAGTTTGATGATGATCTTGAAATGCTTATAGAAGATGATGAAAGTGATGTAGATAGCTGTTATGGAATATTTTCTTCTTTTCTTTACTGTAATGATGCTATGAATGATGAAAAGGGTTATAATTTTNAATATAAAGATTTTGTTTGGTGCGCAACAGATTGAGCCAGTTTTAAATTTGAGTAACCTTATATAGAGTTAATTTAAAGAAAGGAGAGATGCATATAATTAAACTTAATGATGAAACAGTAAAGTCCTTTACTATAAGTTTTGCTAAATATTCAAAAATGATTAGATTTTCTTTTATTTTCCTCATTTTAATAAATAAACTAGTTTATTGTCAATTTAATCCTAATTTCAATGTTTTAGTTTGGTCTGATGAAGCTAATGGAT
Organism: Crocinitomicaceae bacterium; assembly: GCA_002691605.1. Lineage (GTDB taxonomy): Bacteria > Bacteroidota > Bacteroidia > Flavobacteriales_D > Parvicellaceae > MED-G20. The sequence goes on along the minus strand of NZID01000027.1, from coordinate 46,185 downwards.
CTGGAGCTATTGATACTTCTAAGTGGTTTCACCAAACATTACTTCCAAATGGTAGCAGTTGGTTTAACGGAGAACAACAACATTATACAGATAGAATAGCTAACTCTTACCAAAACAATGGGTCTTTGACAATAATTGCTAGAAAAGAAAACTTTACTGATCAAGGAGTTACAAAAAACTATACATCTGCAAGACTTAATTCAAAATTTGCNTTTACTTATGGCCGAGTTGAAGTAAAGGCTAAACTACCCGAAGGAAGTGGAACTTGGCCAGCAATTTGGACACTAGGAAAAAATATTACTGAAAATGGTGGATTTTGGAATACCAATTATGGAACTACTAGTTGGCCTGCTTGCGGAGAAATAGATATTATGGAGCATTGGGGTCATAATCCGAATTATATTCAAAGTGCTTTACATAATACCTCTTCTTTTGGAAACACTATTAATCATGGAGGTATAATGGCTACCAGTGTTGCTAATAACTTTCACTTATACGCGATGGAATGGACTGCTGACGAAATAAAATTTAGTGTTGATAGTGTGGTTTTTTATGTCTATAATCCTCAGCCAAAAAATATCGCAAATTGGCCCTACGATCAAGATCAATATNTCCTTTTAAACATTGCAATGGGAAGTTCTTGGTTTTCAATTGATCCTTTTTTTAATTCAAGTAAGATGGAAATAGATTATGTTAGAATTTACCAGGAACCTATTACTGGAATAAATCAAAATGTTGATAAGCTTTCTATTTTTCCTAACCCATTTAGAGATAATATTAATTTTATTTTCAATTCTAAATATTCATTTCATACAGGAAAATTAATTTCTATCTTAGGAAAGAGCATAGCTAATTTTGATAGTATTAAGGACTTGAAAGATTATTCATGGTCTTCGCTAAACACCGGACATTATTTTCTAAATCTAGAAAATTCTAGTTCTTCAAGAACATATAAAATTATTAAATTGTAATATTCTGTAGTTTAATTATAATGTTTAATAGACTCATATTATTNGTCCTTCTTATAAATGGTATTTGCATCGCTCAAGAAGAAAAGCAGCAAATTGAAGATTCTTTATGCGATGTTTTCAAAGAAAATAGGGCAGCAGAATATGAGTCTGAACATATTACCAATGANCAAGGAAATATTGCTAAAAGTCCATATATAGTTATTTTAGGAACCGTACAAGATGCCGGGTCTCCACACATGGGCTGTGAAAAACCTTGTTGTAAAGCTCTTTTTGACAATCCAGATCCTACAAGAAAGGTTGTTAGCCTTGGGTTGGTTGATCCTAATGAAAACAAATATTGGTTAATTGAAGCTACTCCAGATTTTATTCAACAATGTAAAATATTAAAAGATTTGGTGAAATTTGATCATTCAAAAACTCCAGACGGAATTTTTCTTACTCATGCACATATTGGACATTATNCTGGGCTAATGTATCTTGGGAGAGAATCTTACAATAGCAAAAATGTTCCCCTATATGCAATGACTAAAATGAAAGGTTTTCTAATTCAAAATGGGCCATGGAGTCAATTATTTAAAATAAATAATTTAAAAATTCAAAATATTAATCAAAATGAAGAGGTTATACTCTCTAAAAATTTATCCATTTCGCCATTTTTAGTTCCTCATAGAGAAGAATTTTCTGAAACTGTAGGATTTAAAATTAAGGGGCCAACCAAGTCCATTTTATTTATTCCAGATATAGATAAATGGGGAAAATGGAACCAAAATTTAATTGAAGAAATAAAAACTATAGACGTTGCCTTAATTGATGGAACATTTTATGATTCTAAAGAAGTTAACTACAGAAATATTTCTGAAATACCACATCCATTTGTAGTAGAAACTGTGCAAATGTTAAATAAGGAAAAAGATGATGAAAAATCAAAAATTAAATTTATTCATTTAAATCATACCAATCCATTGTTAGATAGTAATAGTAATGCCCATAAAAAAGTAGTAGCCAATGGATTTAATATTGGAAAATTTAAAGAAATTATACCTCTTTAAAATATTAATGAAACGAATTAATTTCATTTAAAGCTTTGTTTTTCCAGTTAATCCCCTCTTGCCACTTTGGAGCATTGACGTCTGCTAAATAGTCATCTAAAATTTTTTCTAATTCAATTGCTATTTTTTGATTCTTGTCAGCTAAATTAATTTCTTCTTTTAAGTCTTTTAAAACATTAAATAGTAAGATTTCTCCGTTATCTTGAAACTTAATTAACTTATAATCTCCTTTTCTTACTGCAGAATGAGGTCTTTTTAGAGCAATCCCATTTCTATAGGGAACGTGGAAAAAAATGCCCGAGACATTTCTTTTGACATTCTTTTCTTTATTGTTATATATGATTTCTTTGAGACTACCTCCATCAATATTATTAAATTGAATATTATTTGAACCTGCTAAGTCTGCTATAGTAGGTAATAAATCTGAGCCAGAAACTGGTATATTTATTTCCTTAGAAGAGTTAATCCCTGGACCTGAAATAAGTAAAGGAACTCTAATTCCTCCTTCCATGGCGTCCCATTTTCCTCTGCTTAAGGGAAAGTTGTAACTGTGATCATATTTTTTTGCTCCTGGAATATTGGGAACTGAGCCATTATCAGACATATAAATTATATAAGTATTTTTTTCAATCCCTAATTCTTGGACTTTCTTAAGAACCATTCCCACCCCTTCGTCTAAGTCTTCTGTCATTGCAGCTAGTCCTTCATTATTTTGATATTTGCCTTTTTCTAAGATTTGATATTTTGCCAAAGTCTTTTCTTGCATTTGTAATGAAGCATGCACTGCATAATGAGAAACTTGTAAATAAAAAGGCTTATTTATGAGTACTGCAGAATCCATAAAGCCAATTGCCTTTTTGGTTAGAGAAAATATTTTTTTAGGATCTTTATGAATAGTACTTATCCATTGCTCCTTATTATTTACAAATCCACCATCTTTGTTTTTAGTGGGGCCATCGCTTATGTCATATCCTAAAGTCTTAGGGTCACTTCCAATACCCCATTTCCCAAAATGAGCTGTAACATAATTTGAATTAATCTCTTTTAATACTTTTGGAATACTTTTCATCTTTTTATGAGAGATATGATCACTATTCATTCCCACTCTTATTAGTGAAAGTCTTGCTGGTGTCTTCCCAAATTGTATGCTATATCTTGATGGAGCACAAACTGGAGCCGCTGCATAAGCGTCTGAAAAAATTACCGCATTTGAAGACCATTTTTTTAAATTAGGAGTTTGGTAATAATCACTTTGGGATAGGGGTTCTCTTTCCATCATTTTCACAGACGTCCCATTCCATCCCTGATCGTCTGCTAAAATAAAAATGAAATTTGGAGAGCTTCCTCTTTGACCATATATGGATTGTAAAATTGGAATTATTAAAAATAACAACTTAATGTTTTTCATTTTTTTGATTTATTAGGTTAAAATATTGAAACTCCATCAAAGTATTTGTTATTTTTATTGAAAAATTGAAAAAACTTTTAAAAACAATATTATTTCTTTTTTTATGCTCTAGATTTTTAGGACAGGTCCCTAGTTATTACCAATCAGTGAATTTTAATCTTACCGGTGATCTTCTTAAAAATGAGTTGTCTAATTTAATTATTAATACCCATCAAAACCTTATCCCATACACTTCAAGTACTCTGGATACGTGGGATGTAATTAAATCATCCGATATTTTCTCCTTAGATACATCAAAAGTAATGTTGGTATATGGCTATAATGACAATGATGCAATTGTAGAAAATGATAGAACAAGAGACAAAACCCTTTCTTGTCATTCAACTTCTTGTTTTGGCCTCTGGAATAGAGAACATGTTTTTCCTAAATCTCTAGCTTCTCCTAATCTTGTAACTAATTTCCCTGGTCCTGGAACAGATGTTCATAATTTGAGAGCCTGTGACTATAGCACTAATGCTTCAAGAAGCAATAAAAAATATAACGACGGAAATGGAAACTCAGGATCCACTAATCAAGGAGATTGGTACCCTGGAGATGAGTGGAAAGGAGACGTAGCAAGAATTGTGATGTATATGTATTTGAGATATCCTAACCAATGCGAGCCAATTTCTGTTGGTAAAGGAACTCAACTGTATAGTCCTAATGGAGATATCCCTGATCTGTTTTTAGATTGGAATCAAGAAGATCCTGTAACCAGTTTTGAAGAGCTAAGAAATGAAGCCATTTTTATGGCACAAGGAAATAGAAATCCATTTATTGATAACCCCTACTTAGCTACTCTTATATGGAATGGGCCGAATGCAGAAAACAAATGGCCCTCAAATACTTCAATAGCAAATAGCGAAGAAAATTATGTATCTATAGTTTACAACAAATTAGAAAATGTAATATCTATTTATAATTTAAACATGGAGGATCTTGTTTCGATTGAATTAATCAATTTTGGAGGGAAAGTCTATCACATCTTTAACTCTCTAAATTTTAAATTACCTACTCTTTGTAGTGGAATGTACCTAATAAAATTACAGCACAGTAATGGTATTTTTGTAGAAAAAATATTTATTAATTAATCTACTATATCAATGTTTAAATCTTTATTATTATCTCTCATTTCTTGAGCCATTTTTCTAAATGCAGCCACCTCTTCTTTTTTTCGCTCTTTAACTACCTTTAGTGCTTTAGCAACAACAACATCTCTCTTTTCATAATCTTCTATTTTTCCTGGCTTTTCGATTCTCATATCTTCACTGATCCCAAGTTCCTCTAAAATATCATCTGTAAAATTGATCTTTCCCAACCCAAAATAAATTTTTATTAATTCTTTGTGTTTGTTCATTATCAAAATATCTTGGATGGTGATATGCTTGATATCTCTGTATCCAAATCCTAATCTTGACTTTCTGGTTAACTTTCTTAGATTAACGCTATACGTACTATTTTCAAAGTCTAATATATCCATTCAGTAAAATTAATAATATCTTCTGTGAAGTTAAAGGTTCTTTTAAAAAGATGAAGATTATTTACCACATCCACTATATTAATTTAGTTCTATGGATACGCATCCTTCTGAAATAGCGACCATGCCGCTCCAAGATTGGGCCCCGTCAAAAGCAGTGTAATTATAAACTCCTTCTTCTAGATTAGTAAAAACAGCTACTCCTGACGCCCCGCACCCAGGATCCAAATTATATTCTTCAGTAATATCGGCTTTATGTTCATTTATGGTAACGTTAGTAATACCAAATCCACTACCAGTTTTTTGCCAAAAAATCACGTCTCCATACTTTTTTTTATTACAACTGAGCAATTGCAAAAAACAAATGAATATTATCATTGAAAGTTTCATTAATTGTTGCATGGTGTTTTTAATAAAAATTTTTTTAATTAAGGATATAATAGTAACTAAAATTAAGTAAATATATAGAACTATGGTTTATTGTTTTGATTTAGATGGAACCCTTTGTAATACAGATGGAAATAATTATTCTGACTCTACTCCAAAAAAAGAAAGAATTGAACTGGTTAATAAATTATATGAAGAGGGGAACACCATTATCATCGATACTGCTAGAGGTTCTGTAAGTGGTAAAAACTACTTTTTTTTTACCGTTAATCAGTTAAAATCATGGGGCGTGAAATTTCATACTGTTAGAACCGGAGTAAAAATTGGTGCCGATCTCTTCATTGATGATAAAGGAATACAAGATCAACAATTTTTTAAAGATTAATTCATCGCTATCAACATTGCAAAGATTATAACTAAAAAACTTATTGTATAATTTACACGTAGTTTAACTACATTTGGGAAACTATGCAAGAAAAAAAGATTTATGTATTTGACACTACATTAAGAGACGGAGAGCAAGTTCCAGGTTGTCAATTAAACACCAAAGAAAAAGTGGAAATTGCTGAAGATCTGGAAAATCTTGGGGTAGATGTTATTGAAGCTGGGTTTCCTGTTTCTAGTCCTGGTGATTTTAATTCAGTTTCTGAAATTTCAAAAAATGTTAAAGACACTATAATATGTGGTTTAAGTAGGGCAATTGTCATGGATATTGACACTGCTGCCATGGCTCTTAAGGAAGCTAATAGAAAACGATTGCATACTGGAATTGGAGCTTCAGATACGCATATTAAATATAAATTCAACTCCACTAGAGAAAAAATACTAAATCAAGCAGTTTCTGCCGTTAAATATTCTAGAAAATATTTTGATGATATAGAGTTTTACGCGGAAGACGCAGGAAGAGCTGATCAAGATTTCTTAGCAAAAATGGTTGAAGAAGTTATAAAAGCAGGAGCTACTGTAATAAATATTCCAGATACCACTGGTTATACTCTTCCTGAAGAATATGGGGCTAAAATCCACTTTTTAATGAATCATGTTCCTAATATAGATAAAGCCATTATTTCTGTTCATTGCCACAACGACTTAGGATTAGCTACAGCTAATACTTTAGCTGGAATTCAAAATGGAGCTAGGCAAATAGAAGTTACTATGAACGGTATAGGTGAAAGAGCTGGCAATACTGCTTTAGAAGAAATCACAATGATATTAAAAGCTCATCCCAATTTAAATTTGAATACTAATATAGATAGTTTGAAAATATTAGCTTTAAGTAAAAAAGTAAGTAAATTGATGAATATGCCCATTCAAAGAAATAAAGCTATAGTAGGAGGAAATGCTTTTTCACATTCTTCTGGCATTCATCAAGATGGATTTTTAAAGCATAGAGAAAATTATGAAATTATTAATCCTTCAGACCTTGGAATAGATAAATCTTCTATAGATTTAACTGCTAGAAGCGGAAGAGCGGCATTAAAGCATCGTCTAAATTTATTAGGGTTTGAATTGACTAAATTTGAAATGGAAACAGCTTACACGGAGTTTTTAGAGCTAGCTGATGAGCGCAAATTACTTCATGATGAAGATCTTTACGAACTAATGAATAGAAAAAATGAGTGAAAACCTTACTATATTCGATAAGGTTTGGGATGCCCATGTAGTAAAACATATTGAAGAGGGGCCTGATGTCTTATTTATTGATCGGCATTTAGTTCATGAGGTGACCAGCCCTGTAGCTTTTAAAGGGCTGGATAAAAGAAAAATTGAAGTATTATTTCCTGAAAAGACGTTTGCTACTGCAGATCATAATACCCCGACAGAGAACCAACATTTACCAGTAAGAGATCCCTTATCCGCAAAGCAGCTTCAAACATTAGAAGAAAACACTAAAAATCACCGTATTTCCTACTGGGGACTAGGTCACGAGAAAAATGGAATTGTGCATGTAATTGGTCCAGAAAACGGGATAACCTTACCGGGTGCCACCATAGTTTGCGGAGACTCACATACCTCTACCCACGGGGCTTTTGGTGCTATTGCTTTTGGAATTGGAACATCAGAAGTGGAAATGGTTTTATCTAGTCAATGTGTAATGCAGATGAAACCTAAAAAAATGAGGATAACAGTTAATGGTTTTCTTCAAAAAGGAGTTAGCCCTAAAGATGTGGCTTTATATATAATTTCACAATTAACCACATCTGGTGCAACTGGTTATTTTGTAGAATATGCGGGGGAAGTATTTAGTAATATGACCATGGAAGGAAGAATGACTGTTTGTAATATGAGCATAGAGATGGGTGCTAGAGGGGGTATGATTGCTCCAGATGAGAAAACCTACTCATATTTAAAAAATAGAACTTTTGCTCCAAAAAATAAAGATTGGGTTAATGCAATGAAATATTGGACCAACTTATCNTCTGANAAAGAGGCTCAATTTGACAAAGAACTTATTTTTGATGGTTTTGAAATAACCCCAATGATTACTTTTGGAACCAATCCAGGAATGGGTGTCGGAATTCATGAAACAATCCCCAATGGACCCTCTTCCAGCTTTCAAAAGTCAATGAATTATATGAATTTTAAATCTGGAGAAAAAATGCTGGGTAAAAAGATAGATTATGCTTTTTTAGGAAGCTGTACTAATGGAAGATTGGAAGATTTTGAAGATTTTGCTCAAATTGTTAAAGGAAATAAAAAATCGCCCAATGTGTCTGCTTGGCTTGTACCTGGATCTCAATTAGTGGCTAAGAAAATAAAAGAAAGTGGTACAGCAAAAATTATTGAAGAGGCAGGATTTGAAATAAGAGAACCCGGATGTTCAGCATGTTTAGCCATGAATGATGATAAAATACCCGCTGGGAAATATGCTATAAGTACTTCCAATAGAAATTTTGAAGGAAGACAAGGGCCAGGATCTAGAACTCTTCTTGCTAGTCCACTTGTAGTTGCCGCAGCGGCGATTACTGGTGAAATTACTGATCCCAGAAAATTTATCAATTAACCTTTATGGCTTACGACCCTTTTAACATATTACAATCTACAGGAGTTCCACTTCCAATAGAAAATATTGATACGGACCAAATTATTCCTGCGAGATTTTTAAAAGCAACTGACAGATTCGGTTTTGGTGATAATTTATTTAGAGATTGGAGGTATAATCAAGATGGCTCTTTAATTAAAGATTTTATCTTAAATAATAATAAATTTAAGGGGAAAATATTAGTTGCTGGTAAAACTTTGGGTCAGGATCTTCTAGAGAACATGCTGCTTGGGCTATCTATGATTATGGTTTTAGGTGTGTAATATCTAGTTTTTTTGCTGATATTTTTAAAAATAACTGTCTAAATATTGGGGTACTCCCTGTAAAAGTAAGTGAGCCATTTTTAAAAGAATTATTAGCTATTATATATCATAAACCTGCAACAGAAATCAATGTCAATTTATTAACTCAGACTGTTAAAGTGAAGAGAGAAAATTCAAAAGAGTTGTCTACTTCTTTTGAAATTAGTTCTTATAAAAAAAATAATTTGATGAATGGGTTTGATGATATAGATTATCTTTTAAAGATAAAAGAAGAAATAAAAGAATTTTCTAAAAATAGACCGTTTTAAAATAGTAATAATGGAAATGAAAATAGCTTTACTTGCTGGAGATGGTATTGGACCAGAAGTTACTGATCAGGCAGTTAAGGTATGTAACGCTATTGGAGAAAAGTACAATCATCAAATTATTTGGGAAAAAGGACTAATTGGAGCAGTTGCTATGGATGCTACTGGAAATCCCTATCCAGATGAAACACACAAAACCTGTCTCTGTGCAGATGCTATACTATTTGGTGCAATTGGAGATCCTAAATATGATAATAATCCATCGGCTAAAATAAGACCAGAACAAGGGCTTTTGAAAATGAGACAATCACTTGGGTTATTTGCCAATATTAGACCCACTTTTACTTTTCCTTCTTTATTACACCATTCTCCACTAAAAAAAGAAAGGATAGAGGGTACTAATTTAGTTTTCTTAAGAGAGCTTACTGGCGGGATTTATTTTGGGGAAAAGGGAAGAAAAGATGGTGGGAATTCTGCCTTTGATATTTGTTCTTATAATAAAGAGGAGGTAAAAAGACTCGCTAAAAAGGGATTTGAATTAGCCATGAATAGAAAAAAGAAATTGTGTTGTGTCGATAAGGCTAATGTATTAGAAACTTCACGACTATGGAGAGAAACTGTTCAAGAAATGGAAAAAGATTTCCCTAAAGTAGAAGTATCTTATGAGTTTGTAGATGCTGTTGCCATGAGGCTGGTTCAGTGGCCAAATAGCTATGATGTACTAATTACTGAAAATTTATTTGGAGATATTCTTACAGACGAAGCATCTGTGATTTCGGGATCAATGGGATTAATGCCTTCGGCTTCCATCGGAGAAAAAAATGCCTTATTTGAACCTATTCACGGATCATATCCTGAAGTTGCTGGTCTCAACATTGCAAATCCTCTAGCAACAATACTCTCTGCAGCAATGATGTTTGAATACTCCTTTGGGCTTAATAGTGAAGGGGAAACTATTCGAAATGCTGTTAATGAATCTCTAAAGCAAAGAATTATTACTAAAGATTTAGTAAACGAAAATGAGCGATTCAGTACCACTAGTGAAGTTGGTGATTGGATTTCCAAAAATTTGTAACCCTATTTTAGATTTATATAAAAAGTGCTATTAAAAATATTACCAATAGTAGAGATACTGTTACTATTATGGTACTTACGACAAAGGTGAATCTTGCCAATCCTCTTCCTTTATATTTTTCAGGATTTTTTTTAATCTTCTTTAAACTTATTTTACTTAAAATTAATGCTAACGGCAAGCCAACACCTGCAGTAAATGGAGAAAGAACTAAGGAAATAAAACTAATTACACTAAGAGGTTCTTGGGTTTTTTTTTGATTAGTTTGCTTAGAGACAATTTTAGTATTACTCCTTCTAGACTGTTCAAATTCTGCATTAGCATTGTCCCAAACATCACTTGGGCTATTGGTAATTATTGTTGGTGAAATACTTTTATTAGATGGCCCAAAAGAGCTATTCTCAAAAAAAGTATCCCTATTTAAAAGAAGTACTTTTGTATTAATTGTTGATTGTAGAAATTTTATTGTCTTAATTTCTAAATTACTTATATAGATTTCTCTGTTATTTAATGTTTTAATGAAGTAGCCATCAAAGTCGGATTTAGAAATAAATCCTCTGTAATTTTTGCCATTTTTAGTGGTTATTAAAACACTGTCTTCTTTGAATTTTATGTTGTTTGTAAAATTTCGAAAAAATGTATTCCTAATAATGAATGGATCTTTGTTAGCTTCAAAAAAATTGGCTTCCGCATTAGGCTCTAAGTAAGTAATCCAATGACTAGCTGTTTTCTTATTAACAGAACAAGATGCTGCGAGCAATATTAACATCAAAAAACTTAAATGTTTTTTTTTCATGCGCAGGAATTACAGGCTATTGATGAAAAAAACTTTTTGACTTTGTTTGATAATCATCGGCAATTTGAATAATATATAACCCTTTTTCGAAGTTGGATATATCAATTTGGTTTTTATTTTCTAAAAAATTAGAGGTCCACGTATCCTGAAAAACTTTTTTCCCTAATGCGTCCAAAATTTGCACCCTAATATTTCCAGTAAAGCCTTTTGAGTCAATATTTAAAACTTCATATGCGGGATTGGGATAGCAAGTAAAGCTTCCTGTATTTTTAGATTCATTAATTGAAAGCCCATACCCAACTGTAAAGTAATGTATTATATTATTGCCAAAATTAGACTCAAATCCTGCTAGTGGCGCACTAGTTAATTTTCGTATTTGGAAAAAGCCCGTACCGTCGTTATTAGCAAAAAAGTCCAACCCATCTTGACCTAAATCAATGAGTTCAATTTGATAACAACCCGCCGTTAAGTTGAGAGTATCTTTATGCAAGGTATTGCTTTGGTAATTGGTTTTTGAAAAAACAATATTCCCATCAACATCTTTAACAAATAATCTTGATTCTCCTCCAGCTGAATTGGTTCTTAACCATAGTACAATATNNTCTGGATANACAGGGGGAACTTCAAATTTTGATTGATAATGATTATTTTCCAAACACTCATCAGCTACATTATTGGCCTTCATCACTTCTACATGAAAATCTTTACAAAACTGTGCATGATCCCAAAATGATTGACTAGAAATAGGTAATTCAATTTCTATTTCTTGATCAAATTCCAATAATCCATTCCAGGTAAAAGTTTCATGGGGTCCTCCACAGATCCAATAGTCCAATTCTACAGAAACTAAATCTTGCTCTCCAGTATTTTTAAGTAGTATTCTAGGTTGATCACAAATGGGATTAATTCTATTATGAAATTCCCATTCATTTGGTGCTAAAACATCCATTACAGCTGCATCGTTCTGAAAATTATGATCGCCATAAGAAACCAGCTGTACGGTAGTTCTGTAGTTTCCTTCCATACCTCCGGCAGTAACTTCCATTCCGTAGTCAATATTTACAGATGTATCACCGGCATTTATCAATGAAGTTATTTCATGATCGTAAGTAGTTCCAAAAGTTGCTGGGCACCACCCTGCCCTATCATAAATCCAAGTTCCTCCTTGAGCAATAACTGGATTATCTGAACATTCTTTCCAATTGAGCCATTCAAAGTGTTTAGTTCCATTAATTTTTAGATGATGCAACTTTGGACAAAATTCTGCACAGTTCTGAAATCCTCCAAACCAATGACCAGTGGTTCTTGTTTTAATTTTATAATGGGTTGCATTTGAGGTTAAAGGAATGTCTACTGCAGGCATGGAAATATCATTGGCAATATTAGCATGCCCGTAATCTCCTCGCCAAATGGTTTTAAAATCTAAAACNTCTCTTGGAGGCGTGCCATGAATAAATAAAAATTTAAGATCTATTAACTCTTGCTGATTCCCTGCTGATATTTCCAAAGTGTCTTTAAANAAAGGTAAATAATCCGTGACATCATAAACCCATCTAAATCCGTTTGGGCCTAAATCTAACCCGATTCCATAGGGAGTTACATAATTTTGTATTTGATGAATATCTTGTTGATAATGGTTCGTTAATTGATTATCTATACCAAAATTAATTGAGTCTATTTTACTACCATTTTCATTAAAAGTAAATCCCCAGCCACTTTCNTAGGCGTATATNGTATCTATTACATTNTTAGAAATCCCAGCTACATTCATATCAACATAAGGGTGTGTTTCTANAATAGAAATAGGANCATNATAAGNAGTATCATTTACTAAATTTGAATCTAAATGAGTTTGATAATTCCCNGTATAGAAGCTTATTTGTGGGCGAATAGTAGTTTCAATTATATTAAAAGCTCTTAAAGATAAATCTGAAGCTTCCCATTTTGGCAATCCTAACAAAGTACCATGTCTGGCATTTATACTATAATCATAAGCGATGAANCCTGATTCTTGATCAAAATTATAGGCTGCTTGTAAATNATTAAAGTAAGGGTGATTGTTATNTACTGTCTTATTCATCCAAGATTGAATAGTTGTTGAGTCTAAAGCNGTATTCCAAACTCTAAATTCGTCTATTTTACCGTCATAGGCTCCGTTAAAATTAGCAGCCGCATTNCCNCCTATTCTGAATTTGGTGATTCCAGACATAAGTCTAGTTTTAGAAGCAGCTGACATAAACAGAGAGCCGTTTAAATAGGCATTCATTTCGCCTGTTGCTACATCTTTTGTAAATGCCCAGTGATTCCATTTTCCAGAATAATCGTTTATATTAGCTAACTCATGAACTCTATCATAAGATCCTGTTCCATTGTTGCCAGCATCCCAATAAACCCTGCTATTACTCCATGGTAAATGACAGTTAATCACACGATAGCCGTTGGCGTCTCTTCCTTCAAAAATATAAGAATTAAACGGCATTAGATTTTCATCTCCGTAACACCAAAAAGACACCGTAATAGCACTATCAATGTTAGTAAAAACTGAAGCTGGTAGNTCTACAATTTCATCATCCTTAAAGTCTAAATGACCATTGAAGTTTTGGAGCAAGCCAATATTAGATCCGATACTATCTGAAATAGTAATATAAGAAGAAGTATTGGNTAAAGAGCTGAAACTAAAATCGATAATTATATTACTAGACCCGTCCCAATNAAAAGGTTGTAAAAAATTAAAAATAGCTATAGACTGAGGCTGTTGCAAATTAGCATTATCATAAACTAGGGTGAAATTGTCTGCTAAGTAAGTAGAATCTGATAATGTAGATAGGTTAGTGGGTTTCATTTTAATTTTGAGACTATTTAAATATTCTCCTTGATTTTGAATATCAATAGATAATCTTGAAATATTTCCAGTTGAAAGACCTTGATTTTGCAATTCTAAAGCGGTAATTAAATATTGAGCAGATCCGTTTTTAGAAGCTGTATTTAACAATTGTGAAGTAGTAAAATTTCCCGCTCCAAGTGTAAAACTATTTTCAGATAGTATAGAGTCTATTGTTGTATTAAAGGTGTGTTTTTGATAAATGTCAAATTTTGGATTATTGTTAAACCCGATGTTTTCAGGATTGGAATTTTTATAATAATAAAAAGGGGTGTTAATATTTTTATGATTGTATAATCGAGTATAGGTGGTATAGTCCCACTCCCCACAAGCATAATTATCTTGAGTAGTTGCAGCATCNCATTTTAAGGTATAATACATCAATACTTTATGATAACTATTNGTATCNGAAGGAAAAANATACCATCCTCTNCGTTTAGTAATATCNTTGAAATCTAAAGTTTCTACAATGGTGGTGTCTCCTATACTTTGAGTAAATAAAATAGAAGGAATTAATAATATGGGTAATAAATAAATAAGATATTTCATGAAACATAAATTATATAATAAAAATATATAATTATATAATAAGATTGACAATTCATTGAAAAGCAGAATCTTAGAAGTTAAAAAGCAATAAATAAATTTTGTTTTGTTTAGTTTTTTTGTATATTTGTTAAACAAAATTAATCTATTCTATGCAGGTTTCTAATAAAATAAAATCTCCTTACGTTAGTTGTAACAAGTACTTAATTAACGGTGAGTTATCTCAGTGGGAGGGTCCTATGGCTGAAGTAGCTTCTAACATTTATCTTACTGAAAAATTAGGATCTTTCGAGCCAACAATCATTGGAAAAGTTCCCGATATGGACGAAAAAGTTGCATTAAATGCATTAGAATCAGCTGTGAATGCATTTTCTAGAGGGAAAGGACTTTGGCCTACTATGAAGGTAAAGGAAAGAATTGCCTGTATGGAAAAGTTTGTACACATTATGGCTACTAAAAGAAAAATCATTGTGGAGCTTTTAATGTGGGAGATAGGCAAAAACAAAGCAGACGCTGCTAAAGAATTTGATAGGACTGTAGAATATATTTTTGACACTATTGAGGCCTACAAAAAATTGGATAGAAAAAGTGCAAAGTTTGATACAGAAGGAAATATTAGAGCACATGTAAGAAGAGGTCCTTTGGGAGTGGTGCTATGCTTAGGCCCCTACAACTATCCGTTAAATGAAACTTTTTCGCTCCTTATTCCTGCATTAATTATGGGGAATACCACTGTTTTTAAACCTGCTAAACTTGGAGTGTTATTAATTACGCCATTATTAGAAGCTTTTCAAGAGGCATTTCCCAAAGGGGTAGTAAATGTCTTGTTTGGGAGAGGTAGAAAAATAGCTGCTCCAATTATGAAAACTGGAAAAGTTGATGTTCTAGCTTTGATAGGTCACAGTACTTCTGCAGTTGCTTTACAAGATTTGCACCCTTACAAAAATAGGTTGAGACTTATATTGGGATTAGAAGCTAAAAACCCGGGAATCATATTACCTGATGCCGATATGGATTTAACTATTAAAGAATGTATCTCTGGAACTCTTTCCTATAATGGCCAAAGATGTACTGCACTGAAAATATTATTCGTTCACGAATCTATCGTAGATGATTTTATTGCTAAATTTTCTAAAGCAGTGGATACATTAAATTTTGGTTTGCCATGGGAAGACGGATCTTTTTTGACACCACTTCCAGAAATCCAAAAACCAAATTACATAAAGGGATTAATTAAAGATGCTGAAAGTAAAGGAGCTAAAGTAATGAATCAAAAAGGTGGAGAGATGCTTCCAAATTATTGTTTCCCAGCTATCATGTATCCAGTAAATGAGCAAATGGATTTATACCATGAAGAACAGTTTGGCCCTGTAATTCCCATAGTATCTTTTAAAGACATTGATGAACCGCTTAATGCCATGGCCAATTCTGATTACGGACAACAGGTTAGTCTATTTGGAGAGGATGTAAAACAGCTAGGACCATTAATTGATACACTGGCTAATTTAGTTTGTAGAGTAAATTTGAATAGCTCATGCCAAAGAGGTCCTGATGTATATCCTTTTACAGGGCGAAAAAATTCTGCAGTTGGTACATTGAGTGTTTTTGATGCATTAAGATCATTTTCTATTAGAACCTTTGTTGCATCCAAAGATAATAAGTACAATAATGCTATTTTACAAGAACTTTTAAATTCTGACCATTCCAACTTCATTAATACTGAATATTTATTATAATTTTAGAGCCTTATAAAATTATATGAAACCAACTTTATTAATTCTTGCTGCTGGAATGGGTAGCAGATACGGCGGTCTAAAACAAATTGATGGAATAGGCCCTAATCAAGAACCTATCATTGAATACTCCATTTACGATGCTATTAAAGCTGGGTTTGGGAAAATTGTATTTGTTATTCGTAAAGAATTTGATACTGCTTTTAGAGAAATATTTGATGCTTTTAAAGAGAGAATTGAAATTGAATATGTATACCAGCCAGTGAACGTAAAGGTAGAGGGATTGAATTTAGTTGAAAGAACTAAACCTTGGGGGACTTCGCACGCGGTATTGGTTGCTAAAGATGTAATTAAGGAACCGTTTGCGGTGATTAATGCAGACGATTATTATGGTGCTAATTCATTTAAAATTATGGCTGATTTTTTGACTGAAAATTGTTCTAAAACCAAAATGTCTATGATTGGTTATATACTAGAAAACACCCTTTCAGAAAATGGCACTGTTAATAGAGGAGTATGTGAGGTTGACGAAAATCATAATTTGATTGAGGTTAATGAAAGAATAAAGTTGGCTAGACAAAATGGTAAAGTTCAGTATAATATTGGTTCTGATGAACCTAAAGGTGAGGTAGATCCTAAATCATATGTGTCAATGAACTACTGGGGTTTTCATCCTTGCATTTTTGAAGAAATTGGAAAAGGATTACATCAATTCATGAAAGAAAATGCTGATCATCCAACAGCTGAGTATTATATACCAGACATTGTGACTTCCAAAATACAATCTAAAGAAATAGCTTTTTCTGTTATACCGACTAATGACAACTGGTTTGGTGTNACTTATAAAGAAGATAAGCAAATGGCAGTAGATAGTTTAAATAAGCATATTCAAAATGGGGTATATCCTAAGAACTTGTGGAGCTAGAATTTGCTCAAAAAATCCTAAAGAAATTCAAACTTAATGATGCTGTTATTTCAATTAGAGAACATAAATTAGGTTTAATTCATCAAACTTTTGAGATATGGACTCAAAATAAACCATACATACTTCAGGAAATAAATACTCGAGTTTTTCCCAACTACCTACAAGGTTTAGAAAATATCATTTTAGTGAAAGAATGGCTTAAAAAAACCAACTATTCTTATGAATTTCCTAGTCCATTACTAAATCAATACTTGAATTTTGAAGAAAAAGTATGGAGACTTCAGCCCTTTGTTGTAAACACTGAATCTTTAAATAAGGTATCTAAAATAAGAGAAGTAAATCAAGCCGTTCGATGCCTAGGGAAATTTTATAATTGTTTAGAAGATTTTCCTATTGAAAAATTAAATATCACCATACCAAATTTTCATAGTGGAGCACAAAAAATATCGGCTTTTAATAAAGCTCTAAAAAACTCAAATGAATTAAGAAANCAAAANGCTTGGTCATTAATTTTAGAAACAAAAAGAAATTTGAAAATATTAGCTGAATNGGATGAAATTTGTAGAAAACTTCCAAAGCGAGTCATTCATTACGATGCTAAGATTAATAACTTTCTTTTTAAAAAAAATACTACTAAAGTAATCGCACTTATTGACTTAGATACCCTAATGCCAGGTTGTGTTCTTTCTGATATTGGAGATATGATAAGAACGTACAGCAANCCAGTTGGAGAAGAATCAAAAGATGTTTCAAAAGTTACTTGCAATAAAAATATAGTAGCTGCTANANTAAATGGGTTTAAAGGTGCATTAACTCATAAAGAAATAGAATATTTAAATTTTGGAGGGCAGGCTATTACTTTTATGCAAGCAGTCAGATTTTTGACAGATTATTTAAATGATGATATTTATTACAATACTTTTTACGAAAATCAAAATCTGGTAAGGGCTAAGAATCAATTTAAACTTTATCAGTCTTTAAAGGAAATTAAGGATTAATCACCACATTATAAATCTCTTCTTTCATTTCANTAATTTCATCTCCCATTGGNGTCCAAAATTGNGTNCCATAATTGTAATTAATTACAATAATAGTTTCNGAGTTTTCAATAAAAGTAACATGNGCNGCNTANCCNATATCNCCNCCNCTNTGGCCGTAAGCTNTAATACTATCTCCAAAAAACTCTATATCTTGTCTATGAATAGCNCCAGNGCTAGAAGCTGAATTTCCACTTTCTGAATAGAAAAANCTGTCTAAAATTTCATTTAAACTACTTTCAGAAATTAAACTATGGTCTATAAATAATGCTTTAGCAAATANNTNCATNTCNTCAGCATTTGAATANAATCCGGTNTANCCATTNCCNCTACCNGGATTTAAATCAGAAATATTTTGAATATTTCCTCCATCGTTATGAAAATCTACATAGCCTTGGGCTAAATTACTTAAAGGGAATTCTTCTGAATAATCATAGTATACGGTATTATTCATTCCTAAAGGAGCAAATACTTTCTCAGTAAGCGTAGTTTCTAGAGGTTCATTGGTTATAGACTCTATAATAAGTTCAGAAATCAAAGTATTAGTGTTAGAATAATAAAATTTTTCACCTGGTAAATTAGTAGCTGGTTTATTGGTGAAATATTGGATAATTTCTTCCGACGACCAATCTCTTGTAAAATCATTAACCACCGCTAAATTATAATTTAAGTCTCTAGCAATTGGATAAATTCCAGACGTGTGATTTAACAGCATTTTAATAGTGATTTGATCTCCATAGGTGATATTTGCAGCTAATTCGGGTACATAATTTGAAATAGGATCTTCAATATTAACTTGCCCTTCTTCTTGCAATTGCCACATTACGTTGCCAATAATCATTTTCGTAACACTCCCAGGTTTTAGTATGTGGCAAGGTTGCATCAGTATGTTATTTTCAATATCTGCATATCCAGCTGCTCCAGTCCAGACACCATGACTATCTGCTACTAATAGCGTGACACCTGGAATTCCATTGGAGATGTATTGATCTAGTACAACTTGAAATGCCTCTCTTTTAGGATGAGCTAATGTACTTTGTAAAAATTCTGGATTATCAACACAAATTTCTGTTGGGGCTATAAAGTGCTTAGAGCAACTAACCAAAATTAAAATATAAACTAGATATATTAACTTTTTCATGTTATTTATTTATGGGTAATGAAATTCCAACCATAATTGGCGAGTAAGCAATAATTGGAACATTATATCTCACTATCACTCCTTGCACTTGAATTCTATA
The DNA here is from genome assembly GCA_002691605.1 of Crocinitomicaceae bacterium. Classification (GTDB taxonomy): domain Bacteria; phylum Bacteroidota; class Bacteroidia; order Flavobacteriales_D; family Parvicellaceae; genus MED-G20. The sequence goes on along the minus strand of NZID01000027.1, from coordinate 27,012 downwards.
TTTAGCTGTAATAGATAAAGGATTATTAAATAATTTAAAATTTGTAGGTAATTCTAAATTTGACCCTAACGAGATAACCCAATTACTCTTCATGTTAATGGCTCTTGACACATATTGATTGCCATCCCAATAAAAGCTTTGCATATTTGAAAAAGATAGATAATATCCTCCTCCAATTACTAATGGACTTAAATAAAATCGATCTAAAACTTTAATTTTAAAATTGAGCTCTGAATATAGTTGTATGACACTTTGAAAACTTTTATGATAAAAAAATCCCGCTATAAAATCTTGTCTTAATTGCAGTTTGTTGTTTTTATTCCATTGAGTACTTAGTGTGCCATTTATCCCGGGATGGATGACTCTCAAAGAAGGGGTTAAAAGACTTGCAGTATTCTGAGTAAAATTAAATTCTAAATTAGATTTTTTAAAAACTGGTTTCTTAGTAGAGTTTGAATCTTGAGAATAAAATTCAGTATTAACAAAAACAATTATGAATATTAGTAAGCGTAATTTCAAATAAAGCTATTTTATTAAAATAAATCTTTTGTTGTAAAGGTAGCTATTCTGTTTTTACGAACTTTAGAAGATTCCAATATCATTTTACTAGCTAAATCTTCCACCTTCAAAGGTTTTTGAGGTTTTAATAATCCTACTTTATTAAAGGCATTTAAAAATTTAATGCCGCTTTTCTCGCCGGATCTCATTAAATCTGGCTGTCTAATTAGCATTGGTGGTTGAAAAATATCAATTTTTTTAAAATTGAGCTTCTTAACCGATTGTTCTAATTCACCTTTTATTTTAGGATAAAAAAATGAAGAATTTGAATTAGCTCCAGTTGAAGATACTAGTGAATAGTTTGTAACTCCATTATCTGAAGCTATTTTTGCAAACTCATATTGATAAGTATAATCTACTAAATATTGTTCTTTTTTTCCTCCAGCTTCTTTTTTTGTGGTTCCTAAAGCGGAAAAAAGAATATCTCCTTTTATTAAACCTTTATATTCTTCCAGCTTAGCAAAATCAATTTTATGAATCGAAATCTTTTTATGACTGATTTTTGGAACAGTTCTAACAAAAATAGAAACTTGATTGAAGTTTGGGTCATTTAATAATAGCTTAACCAATTCTCTTCCTGTAGCTCCTGTTGCTCCGATTACTATAGCATGAAAATTTTTCATTTTAATTATTTACATCATATTTAATAAGTTAAAAAAAATTAAATTAGTCTAATGAATATTTTATCAAAAATTAAAGCTAAAATCTTTTATAAACTAACAGAAATAATCCTAAACAAGATTAACACTAATAAATTTGAAATTATTGATCACAAAAAACCACTTGCAAAGTTAGTATCTACAATGGCAAGAACTGGTGCCGGAACAGACGAATGTTTAAATAATGGTGCTCTTCCTCTTCCTATTGACTTCTATAGCCCAGTCCCAGATATTAACGATTTAGAAAGAAGAAACATTTGGGAGAAAAAAAGCGATTTAAATGGAATTAACTTCAATATTGACTTTCAATTGAAGTTTTTAAAAGAATTAGGAAAAGAATTTTCAGACGAATGTAGTTGGTCCTATTCTAATACTGATCCGTCTAAATTTAATCTAGATAACTCTTTACCTTTTAGTTTTGGTTGTGCAGCCTACACTCATAGTATAATTAGAAAATATAAACCTAAAAAAATTATAGAATTTGGATCAGGTAACTCATCAAAAGTAATTGCTAGTGCTATTGAAAAAAATAAAATTGAAAATAATATAAATTGCAATTATATTATTATTGACCCTTTCCCTAGTGAGTTAATAAAAAATAATTCAGTAAAAAGCATTACAAAACTATATGAAGAGAAAGCAGAAAACGTAAAAATTAACCTTTTTAAAGACCTTAAAAAAGATGATATTCTTTTTATAGATTCTAGCCATATGGTAAGAACTGGAAGTGATGTTAATTATGCAATATTGGATATTTTGCCTATACTTGATAAAGGTGTTATCATCCAATTTCATGATATTCCAATTCCATATGAGTATAATAAAGTCTATTTTACAAATCCAAACTTTAGAGTTTTTTGGACAGAATCATACTTGCTTCAAGCTTTTCTAATAAATAATAACAAAGTTGAAATAATTGCTGCTTTAAAATTTTTAATGACAGAACAAATTGACTTGTTTTCTAAAGTATTTAAACACTATAACTCTTTCAAACATAAATTAATTAGTGAAAGTTTTTGGATGAGAATTAAATAGTTTTTTGTGAAAGTTAAACTTTTGGTAATTGGCAAAACAAAATCCAAATTTCTTTTAGATGGAGAAAATGTATTTCAAGAAAGACTAAAACACTACTGTAAGTTTGAAGAAATAGTAATACCTAATTTAAAAAAAAGTAATACATTATCGAAAAATAAACTTAAGATTAAAGAAGGTGAATTAATAATAAGAAACCTAGGTTCAATTGATAAAGTCATTCTTTTGGATAATAAAGGGAAAGGTTATTCCTCAATTGAATTTTCTAATTTTTTAAATGAAAATATCTTACACAGTACAAGATGTTTAGTTTTTGTAATTGGAGGAGCTTATGGTTTTTCTGAAAAAGTATATAATAGAGCTGATAATAAATTAAGTTTGTCTAAAATGACATTTTCTCATCAAATGGTGAGAATGATTTTTAAAGAACAGCTTTATAGGGCTTTTACAATCATTAAAGGTGAGAAATATCATCATAAATAAATAGTTAATATAATTTCCTTATTAATACTCTTGTGGTGATTTCAGCTCCTTTTATTGTTACGTGGTCACCATCAGGAACATAGCATGAGTCAGATAAATTAAGATCTTCTAAGTCTATTAAGTTCATATTTTTTTTAACTATAAATTCATTTAATTTAGATTTGAAAATGTTAGGAATTATTTTTACATAAAGGGGATGTAATGGAGTAATTATAAAATCTATTTCAATATTTTTTTCTTGACATAAGTCAATTATTTTATTTAAGTATACAATATTTAAATTTGCAAAGCTACCAACTTTCTCTTCCTTATAAAATTGGAAGATAATTCTATCTTGAATATTTATTGAATCAACTTTTGCATCGACAAAAGTATTATAATATCCGTCATAAAACCAATAATCATTTTTTTCTTTTTCTAGATTGAAAAACTGATGATAAGAGCTTAAAAATATGTTTTTTAAAACTAAAAGTAATTTTTTTCTATTCCAATTTAATATTCGTAATTGTTCTGAAAAGTCCAAACAAAAAAATAGTTTGTGAGGCATAACAGTAGATAGATTGCCATTTATAAATTCATCGTAATAAGATGAAAAATTATGATAACTATATCCTAATAAAATCTTTTTAATTCTTGATTTCCTTGTTATAAACTTTAACTTATGGTATGTATAATAATAGGGTTCTGATATTTTTGATAAATTTAAAGAGTTTGGAATAAGCGAATCTATTACCGCATGAGCAATATGAGAGTCTCCTAAAAATAAGAACTCTATATTTTTATCAAACTGATATTGTTTTGATTCTCTTACTAAAACTTGAGAAATAACAGTGATTATTATAAAAAATATAAACAAACATGATAAAATTGGTGTTAAAAACGATATAATGGACTTTATAAACTTATTCATAATTTAAAATTGAAAATAAATAAACTCTTGCTCTTCTCCATTAATTAAAAAGTAAAAGATAATTGTTAGAAAAATATAATAACTTGAAAGTCTTAAAATTCTTTTTTTGTTGTAAAGAAATTTTTCTATTCCATAATTAAATTGCCTGCCATTCCACTCTAACAAAATAAAAACAGAAAATATTATTAGAAACAAAGGCTCAACTTTAAAATAAAATAAGTCTAAAACTTGAACATACGATGATTTATCGAAAAGATGGGAAAACATCAAATAAATAAAGTTCAATGCTGCTTTAATATCTACAGATCTAAAAAAAATCCAAGCTATAACAACTATTAGAAACGTAAACATAATTTGGAAGAATTCTTTAAATGAAGGTATTTTTCTATTTAAAGCAACTGAATCGATATTTAGTCTATTTCTTTTTAGTAAAAATATAGGTAAAAAGTAAAGTGCATTTAATGCTCCCCAAGCAATAAATGTCCAATTAGCACCATGCCAAAACCCACTTACTAAAAATATAATAAATACGTTTCTAATTTTATTGAAATTACCTCCTTTACTTCCACCTAGTGGGATGTATACATAATCTCTAAACCAAGTTGAAAGAGAAATATGCCACCTCCTCCAAAATTCTGCAATATCTCTTGAAAAATAGGGAAAATTAAAGTTTTGCATCAGATTAAAACCAAATAATCTTGAAGTTCCAATAGCAATGTCTGAGTAACCCGAAAAGTCTCCATAAATTTGAAATGCGAAAAAAATAGCACCTAAAAAAAGAGATAGTCCAGTATATTCTTGATAATTATTAAAAATTAAATTAGCGTAAGTTGCGCAAGTATCCGCAATTACAATTTTTTTGAAGAATCCCCATAAAATTTGCCTTAATCCATCTACTGATTTGAAATAATCAAAATTTCTACTTTTAGAAAATTGTGGAAGTAATTGACTTGCTCTTTCTATGGGTCCTGCAACCAACTGAGGGAAAAAACTCACAAAAGCTGCAAAGGATAAAAAATTATAGCTAGGTTTTATTTTTTTCTTGTAGATATCAATTGTAAAGCTTAACGTTTGAAAAGTATAAAAACTTATACCTACAGGTAAAATAATTTTCAAAGAACTAAATGAAATACTTCTTCCAAAAAACGAAAATGCTTGAACGAAATTTTCTAGAAAAAAATTATAATACTTAAAAACCCCTAGAAGTCCTAAATTCACTAGCAAACTTGTAATCAATAACATTTTTCTTTTTTTATTACTCTCAGATATAAAAATAAACTGCCCAATAAAAAAATCAACAATTGTACTAAATAAAATTAAGGAAAGAAACCTCCAATCCCACCAACCATAAAAGATATAGCTTGACACTAAAATTAGTGCATTTTGAAGTCTTAAATTCTTTTGAAAAACTTTCCAATAAAGTAAAAAAACAATTGGAAGAAAAACTAAAAAGTCTATAGAATTAAATAACATAATTTATATGAAATTGATGTCTTTAAGCCAAGATTTGTTTTTCATATACCAACTTACTGTTTTTTCTAACCCTTTGTCGAGAGAAATTATTGGTTCCCAATCTAATATGTTTTTTGCTTTTGTAATATCAGCCCATGTTGAATCTACATCTGCAGAATGGAAAGGCTTTTGATTAATAATAGCATACTTATTTAATAATAATTCAATTTTTGCAATTAGTGTGTTTATAGAAATAGGATTTTTACCACCACCTAAATTAATAATTTCATAACCAACATCTTTCTCAGAAGCAGCAATTGTTCCTCTTGCAATATCATCAATATACGTGAAGTCTCTAGATTGAGATCCATCACCATATAAAATAATAGGCTTTTCTTCATCTATCCATTTAATAAATCTAAGTACACTCATATCTGGTCTTCCTGAAGGTCCATAAACAGTAAAATATCTAACAATACTTACATCAATATTAAATTGATGATGATATGTATATGCTATCAATTCAGCTGCTTTTTTAGAAGCTGCATAAGGGGAAATTGGCTGGTTTACACTTGACTCTTCTTTATAGGGCATTTTGGAGCCAGCATAAATTGATGAAGTAGAAGCCATGACATATTTAGAGATATTATTTTCTCGCATCATATCTAATAAATTTAAACTACCATAATAATTAGTACTAGCATAAATAAATGGATTAGTAATACTATATCTAACTCCTGCTCTTGCTGCAAGATTAATTACAGTTGAAATAGAATGTTTTTTAAAAATTTCAGTTAAAAATGGTTTATCCTCAATGTCTCCTTCATAAAATATAAAGTTTTTATCCTGCTTTAAAAGACTCAACCGAAATTTCTTAATTCTTATATCGTAATAGTCATTTAAGTTATCAATAGCTACTGTTTTGTACTTTTGATCTAGTAAAATTTGGGCTGTTCTTGACCCAATAAACCCTGCAGCACCTGTTATAAGAATAATTTTTGACATTTATAATTTTAATATTTGATTGTAAATATTAGCATATTTTTTAACGCCTTTGGTTAAAGAAAAATATTTTTTAGAAGTCTTAACTATTGTTGATTTATTAACTTTATAATTGGTTAAAATTAAATCGACTATTCTTTCGTATTCTTGGTCATTAAATTCATTAACTAAAAGTTCTGGCATACATTCATTAATCACTTTTTCTACATCACCGACACCGCTATTACATATTATTGAAATTCCTAAATTCATTATTTCTCCCATCTTTGTTGGTGATGAAGCTATTTTAGAATATAACGGAAGAATAAAGAAAATAGAAAAATCACTAAGTCCAATGTAAGATGGCATCATTTCTCTTGAAGACTCCTTGACTAGAATAGAACTTTTAGGAATATTTTTTTTTAAACAATTTTGAAAGATTAAATCCGGATTATCCTTGGTTATAAATAAAAATTTAGAAGTGGACTTTTTCTGACTAAGAATTTTAAAGAAATCAAGCATTTCATCTAACATATACCATGTCCCAATGGATCCTACATAGGAAATAATAAAATCACTATCCACTATGCCTAATTCATTTCTTATTTCCTTAATATTTTCTTTTTTGAAAAGGTTTTCATCTGCACAACAAGGTATAGTGCTAATTGGAGAGAGGTTTTGAAGATTCCAGGATTCAATTTCTTCTTTTCCTGCTTTAGTAAGTGAAATATTATGATTTGATAATTGAAGGAATTGATGCTCTTTAATCTTAAAATATTTATACACATTCTTATATATAAAATGGTTTTTGTTCCAAATCTTCCCATCTATCCGTTCATCAGCATAAAACCCTCTCATATCAAAAATGAAAGGTATTTTATATCTAGATTTGAATTTTAAACCAGAAAGAGAGGTAATGTAAGATCTACAATGAATCAAATTTATTTCTTTTTTAAAATTTACTTTTTTTAAAGCTAGATTGAGTTTGAAAATATCCAATAATGTAGATAAAATTGGAGGGTATTTAGTATAAGTCAGAGGTACCCAGTTAATGTTTTCTTGATTTAACTCTTTTTTTTGATTACTAACTTTGTACTTATTAGATTTTTTTTCAAAACTAATAATTGTAAATTTTACTTTTAATATTTTATTGATGCCCGTTATATATGGTAGTACTTGAGACTGACCCAAGGGGTCTGTAATGCCATCGTAAGATATATAACAAATATGTTTATTTTGAGTCAATTTTAATAAAAGTAATTATATTACAGAAAAGTTTGAGTTTTTAAAGAAAACAAAGTACTTTGTTTCTCAAAGTGTTTTAAATTGGGTAAATTATATTTTAGTTATACAGATTTTTTTTTAGTCCCTTTATATCTGTTTTTTGTTTTTTTAATTGCTACAAGAACTAAAAAAAAATATATTAAGAAAAAACCTGAGTATAGGTTCTTTATAAAAGGAATAATTGCAAAATTAATTGGAGTCTCTTTATTTTTAATGTTCTATACGCTCTATTATGAAACAGGTGATACAATAAGTTATTATAAAGGAGCAAAATCTCTTTCTAACCTGCTATTTTCTGACTTCAAAAAGGGGATGTCTATTTTATTTAATACGGAATCCCCTTATAATTCTTATAATTCTTTTACTGAAGAAACTGGGAGGCCACCATTTTATATTTTTCGGGATACTATGACTTTTAATGTCTCTAGATTTAGTGTGATCTTTTATGTTTTAGGCGCTGGATCATTAATTATTACCAATTTTCTCTGTGCGATTTTTTCGTTTATAGGCGTTTGGAAGTTATATGTATTATTTAACTCTATTTTTAAAGGAATTTCCAAAGAGCTTGCCTTCATAATTTTATTCATGCCTTCCACATTATTTTGGGGAAGTGGAATTATGAAAGACAGTTTTGTTTTGGGATCTCTTTGTTGGCTAACTGCAAATTTTTATATGGGAGTAATTGTGAGAAATAAGATAATTAAAAATACTGTGTTGATGATTTTTAATTTTTTAATTATTGTTAATTTAAAACCATATGTAGCTGTAGGTGTAATTCCTGGGATGTTGCTATGGATAAATGCTAGTTTTATTACATCATTTAAATCTTCTTTTGTTAAATTCTTCTTAAGGCCATTAGTTATGGTATTTATCGTTTTTTCAGGATTATTTGTGGTTAACAATCTATCCACATTTGGGCTTGAGGAATATGAAAATGTAGATCAGACATTAGGGCAAGCTCAGGTTATTCAACAAGATTTATTAAGATCCGAACAATATGGTTCTAATAATTATAATATTGGTACTATAGATGGCTCTATTTCTGGAATGTTAAAGGTGGCCCCATTAGCAATTTTCACTGCCATATATAGGCCATTAATATTTGAAGTTGGTAGTCCTGCAATGCTCATTTCAGCAATTGAGAATTCGGTTTTAATTCTTTTAACCTTTTTAGCATTAATTAGGACTAATCCATTGCATACCTATAGATTAATTTCTAAAAACCCTTTCTTACTATACTGTGTAATATTTACATTAATTTTTGCTTTTGGTGTCGGGATTGCCAGCACTAATTTCGGGGCTTTAGTTAGGTATAGAATCCCATTAATCCCTTTTTATTTTGGTGTAATTTTGATTATGAGAAAAATAAATAAAATTAAAATAAATTGATTTTAATTCAATAATTATTTAACTCTTTTCTTAAGTTTTTTGAAAAAATTGTTGCTCCTGAGTCGTTCATGTGATAAACATCATTCCAAATATTTATATTTCTAAAGTCAGAATTTTGGTGATATAAGTTAGAATAATCTAAAAACAAAATATTTTTAAATTTAAAATAGTTAATTACTTTAAACTTTGAACTGTCGGAAATATATGGTCTATTATATTTTGGTGAGGTATAGCAGATAAATACAATTTTATTTTTCTTACATAATGAGTCTATATGTGAAATATATATTTGATTAAGTTGTGATACGCTGTAAATATATTTTTTAAAGTTTTGATTTGTCATTTGATTTTCTAATAATTTATTCTTACTTGAATCAATAGTAATAATATTTAATTGATTTTGTTGATAAATAACGTTGATGCTGTCATTAATAGTGGGTAATTTTGGTGAGTATCCATTATTACTATCATTTTGACGTTTAAATTTGAGCCCATTCGATATAATACTCATGACATTGCCATTCCAGCAAAAAGAGGGAAAAAAGAACTTAATCTTACCTTTAGGAAGGTACTTATTTATCTCTGATTTTATCCACTCATTAGAATTATAATAATATTTCAAAAACTGAATGTCTAATTTTTGACTTTTAGGAATTTGATTTAATTCTTTGAATGTAACATGTAAACATAAAGTATCAATTTCTAATTGCTCATTTGTTAAGAGTTGGTCTATTAATCCAGTTTGAAATACGATAGACATTCCATTATGTGAAAGATTGTAGCATTTGTTATTAATATATTTTGGATTTACATGAAATGCATTTCTAGAATCACCAACAAATAAAATTTCTGTTTTATTATGGTTTTTAACAAGATTATTGATTTTACCTCCAGATTCACCATACATAGATTTTTGATGAAGTAGGTCTAAAATTAAAAATGAGGTTCTTTCTAAGATAAAAAACGAAGCAACCAACAATAATAAATATTTGATTCCCTTTTTCATTTAAAATTGAAAGTAAATAAACTGTGAACCTTCATTAACTCCAAATAAAATAATTAAAAGGATTAAAACAGCATGGATAAATGATGTTTCTAAAGCATTAATTTTCTTTTTTACAATTAATTTTTTAACTACCCTTTCTAAGGTCAAAAAAACAAGAATATTAAAAATTATGGAAGTAAAAATATTAATGTCCTTAATTTTTAAATTGAAAAAATTTTGAAAATCAACTATTCTGGTTAATATCCCAATGGACTTAGCAAGGGTTTCTGATCTAAAAAAAACCCATGCAAAGCAAACAAGATGAAATGATCCTAAGCCACTTATAAATCTTAATATTATAGGTTTTTTTGCAATTTTGCTTGAGTAATTAAATATTCTTTCTAAGGCAAGAAATAGTCCATGTAAGCCTCCCCAAATTATAAAATTCCAGGAAGCTCCATGCCATAAGCCACCAAGAAGCATTGTAATTATTAAGTTCCGATAGGTAAATATATTCCCTTTTCTATTCCCGCCTAGATTTATGTAGAGGTAATCTCTTAACCAAGAAGACAAAGAAATATGCCATCTTCTCCAAAACTCGGTAATAGATTTTGAAAAATAGGGTGTTCTAAAATTTTCCATTAAGTTATACCCTAATATTCTTGCAGAACCAATTGCAATATCCGAATAACCGGAAAAATCACAATATATTTGAATAGCAAATAAATAGGTAGCAAATAATGGGGTAACACCGTTATAAAGCTCATAGTTACCATATATTGACTCAACATAAATAGCAATTAAATCTGCTAGAACAACCTTTTTATATAAACCAAACAATATTTGGGTTGAACCAATAATAAAATTATCAAACTTGAAGCTGTTATTATTAAGCTGAAATTGAGGTAAAAGTTTATTTGCTCTTTCAATTGGTCCAGCGACTAGCTGTGGAAAAAATGAAACATATAAGGCAAATTTACCTATATGGGTTTCAGGTTGAATTTTTCCTTTATATGCATCTATAGAATAAGCCATTGTTTGAAAGGTGTAAAAAGAAATACCCATTGGCAAAATAATATTTAGTGGTTCATAAGTAATATCGGAAACAAGGGAGACCGAGTCTAGAAAAAAATTAAAATATTTAAAGAAAAAAAGTAGCCCCAGATTAGAAAATAGACTAATCAACAGATAAGGTCTTTTTTGTTTCTGAATTGATTTTTGGGACATTTTTATTCCACAAAAGTAATCTACAACTGTTGAAAAGATTATTAAAAAAATAAACTCCCACTTCCAGCACATATAGAAGAAATAGCTAGAAGTAAGAAGTAATATCCATCTGAACTTTGGTTTTAGCAGAAAAAATACTAATGAAAATAAACTAAAAAAAACAATATAATCTATAGAGTTAAATATCATTGGTCATTACACAATATAAATCATTTTATATAAATTTATAAGACTATTTAATTAGATACTTACTTCTCAGCTATTAAAAAAAAATGTCGCTTAAATGTTTCTTCTTTAAGAATTTTAAAATTTGATCGCTCTAGAGCATTCTTGATTGGATTTGTTGTTTTTAGGCTTAGGGTGTGATCATCATTTCCTACTTTATTTTTTTTATAATAAAAAAATCTTGAAAGTCTTTCAAAGAAGGTATCAGAAAATATTTTATCGAAAATCGATGGGTTTTCAATACGATCCGGTGGCAAGTCCAAATGACTTGAAATTAAAAACTTTCCTCCAGGTTTGAGAACTCTATAAGCTTCTGAAATAAATTTCTTATAATCATCAAAATGATCTATTGATGATAAAGAAATAACGACACCAAATGAATCATCTTTGATAGGAAGATTTTCAGCATTTGCCAAAATATGGGCCATCTTCAATATCCCCAATTTAGGATAAAATCTTAAAAACTGATCATGAAGTAGTCTTAAGTTAGGATCTAGCAAAAAATATTCAATCGTTTCAGGGAAAAGGAAGAAACTACAAAAGGTATGACCAGTTCCCCCACCAATATCTAATACTTTTTTGTTTTTGATTAAACCCATCTCCGTTTCAAGAGATAAATAATTTATAATTGGGCTGGAGTTAATTGCTGAATATACTGAAAGTGACTTATGATAATGTAAAAATTGTTCATTTAGCTTTTCCCAATTATTAGAATTAATATTAGATGAAGTGAAATTTGGAATATTATCATAGATCGAATAGCTATTATCGCCAACTAATTTTTCTCCTTTTATAGAAAGTTGTCTATTTGATAACGGATCTTTTAAAAGATAAAGATATTCTTCAACTGGTCTCCTTTTCTGTTGAAAAAGAGTAGCTAATTCATAAATGTTTCTCTCTTTATCAATTTGATTAAAGTAGATTTTTTTTACACCTTCAAGATTTTTATTTAAATATGATTTCATTATGGTATTTATTATTTATGCATTTGTCCCAAAAATTAAAAATGATTTCTTTAAAGAATTAATATTAATTTAAATATTTTTTTCTGAAAAGCTTAAAAAATAATTTTTTGCGGTTATATTATATATTTTCAGATATTATTTAATCTGCTCATAGTCTTGTTTTGAAAATATTATTTTATTTGTCCCGCTTATATTCCAAAAGTCATTAAAAACACATTTATTTTTAGAATTTTTGATAATATCAATAATGTTTTGTTTGAAAACCGAATGATTTAAAGCTAGAAAAATAATATCACATTTTTCTAAAATTAGTTCAATAGAGTTATTCTCAAATTTTTTGTCGAGTTTCCCTTTTATATTTGGCTCATGTATATATATGTTTTTAGGGACTTCTCTATCAATATATCGGATAATTTTAGGAACTAAACTGTCTCTTGTGTCATCTGTATCCATTTTAAATGTGTAGCCTAATATTCCAATATTTTTTCCAAAAATAGTCGTCTCTTTTAATGTTCTTTGTACAAGAAATTTCGGAATAAATTCATTTACTTTCCAGGAGTTTAATAGTAAATCACTATGAGAATTTGTTTCGTTTATCATGCCAAAATCTTTTCTCAAGCAAGTACCTGCTGTAAGTCCTGGTGAAGGAATTTTACCTCTTGGGTAGTCTGTATTTGTCATTTCTAAAATTTCATGTATATTGGCACCAAAATCATCTGCTATCATTGCAAATTGATTACTTATAGAAAAGTTAATATATCGATAAGTATTGTTAAATAATTTAACTAGTTCGGCACTTATATAATCAGTATGGAAAATTTTTGGAGAAATATGAGTGAAAATGTTTTCTGCTAATTTTGCACTTAATGAATCTCTGCTTCCAATAATTTGAGGGAGTTTCTCCAACTCAACCAATGCTTTACCCTCCGCAATTCTTTCAGGACAGAAGCTTAAATATACATCATCCCCAACCTTAAATTCAGTATTTGATTCTATATAACGTTTAACAAATTCAGTAGTATTAGGCGCAACTGTACTTCTTAGTATAATATTATGCTTAGGATTGAGAAATTTTATAATACTATTTAGGACAATTTTAATTTGTGATAGATCGGTTTCTATATTTGCTAGTAGAGGAGTGCCAACTGTAATAATAATATTATCAACTTCTTTGATTTTACTGAAATCAGAAGTCACTGAAAAGTCTATTTCTTTAATTAAGTCGTCATATCCCTCTTCATGAAATGGAATTTTTTTCTTGTTAATGGAGCTAATAAGATCTTTATTTATATCAAATCCTATAGCAGAAATACCATTTTTAATTAAACTTAGCGCAAGTGGAAGACCTACTCTTCCAACACCAACTACTCCTACTTTGTATTGATTCATATTAAATTTTATGTAAACTTAAAAAAAACATGTAGGGTTACAATTAAAACATCCATAATTGGTGTTAAAATTCCTATCCAATTACTAAATGTCTAAATTTATAATTATATATTTTAAAGAGCATAGTTTATTAATTTTGTAATAAATTTTTTAATGAAGAAAGTTTTAATCCTTGCATGGGATTTCCCACCATACACAGCTATAGGAGGTGCCCGCCCATTTAGTTGGTATAAACACTTTAAAGAAAATGGATTAGAACCTATTGTTGTCACTCGTCATTGGGACGCTGATAATAATTATAAAGATGCATATATAAAATCATCTCTTATTAAAACTAAAAGCATAATTACTAATAATTATGGAATAATAATTAAAGTCCCATATACTTCATCTTTTAGAGATAGATTAATAATAAACTACGGTTATAATAGGTTTTCATTATTTAGAAAATTTTTATCTTTTTCTCAATTTATTTTATCATTTCCTTTTTTTTGTTTTGATAATAAGAAAAAAATTTTCACAGCCGCAAAAGCGTTTTTAAAAAATCATGAAGTCGACCTTATTCTGGCAACAGGAGAGCCCTTTATACTGCACAAATATGCATACTTACTTTCAAAAAAACATAATATACCTTATGTTTTAGATTACCGAGACGGATGGACTACAAGAGATGATAATTTGGAATTAAGTGGTATAAAAAAAATTCTAAATAATTTCTACTTTAGAAGTTTTGAAAGGAAATATCTGAGCAAAGCAAAATTTGTCATTACATCAAACCCGTTTGAGCAACCCAAACTTAAAAGTATTTTCCCTGGAACTATTTTAAAAAATGTATTTAACGGATACGTTGAAGACGAAATAAAATGTGGAAAAAAGATAAAGCAATTGTCTGATACATTTAGAATTGGTTATGCTGGTACCATATATTCTTTTAATCGCGTAGAAGATTATTTAGAAGGAATGAGAAAATTTATTTTAAAATATCCTAAAGCAAAATTTAAATTAATGCTATTAGGTATTGAAAACCAGCCCGTACAACTTAAAAGAATTAAAGAATTTGACCCTTTACTTTTACCATTTATAGAATCTTCTCCAAGAATGAATAAAAAAGATTTAATTAATTGGTTTTGTAAGTGTAATAGCTTACTTGTATTTACTAATCCAAAAATCAAATTACTTCCATCTAAAATATATGAATATCTTCCCCTTAAAAGAAAGGTTCTTGTTTCTGTTAATGACAAAGCCGATTTAAAAATGATTATGGATGTTACAAACGCAGGTTATAATTGTAACAACTCAAATGAAATATATTACGCATTAAAAGAGATGTATTTAGAATTTATTAAAAAGGGAGTAGTTAGTTCAAGTGTTAAAAATTATAAACAATTTTCTAGAAAAAATCAAGCTAAAAAATTAGCTGATTTTATTCATCGATACAACTTTTAAATTTCCTTGAAACGAAAAAGTTTTCATGCATAAAATCCAAATAAATCTGAATAGGGTACATTACTGCAATTAAATAATATAGTATTCACTAATTATCATGTCTGTATTTATTAAATAATAAATAAATGATATTTTTCTTATTTTAATTTGTAAAATAGTGACATAATATTTTTTTGTATTTTAAATAGTAAGTTTTAAGAAATTTTAAAATACTATATTTAAAAATAGAATGTTAGTTAGAGCTTTTTTTTATAATATTTAAATAAAAATTATTTAGTTTTTCTAAATGCTTAGATAGTTGAAATTTTTCTATTACTTTTTCTCTATTATCAATTTTATAACCCCAATTTAAAATTTGTTTCATCTGTAAAGAAAAAGTATTTAAATCTTTTTCTTTAGAAAGCATACCATTAACATTATGGGCTACTGCTTCTGGGATACCGCTATGATAAGAACTTAAAATAGGCATCTCCATTGACATGGCTTCTAAAATTGAATTTGGAATTCCTTCTTGACATCCATTAGGTGGAGTAATACTGTGATGAACAAAAATATGTGAGTCATCAAGAAGATTAATTATTACGTTGTGATTTTGATTACCTAAGAAAAATATTTTTTTGTCTAAGTCTAGAGATTTAGTGAGCCTTTTGCATACAATAAAATTTTTGCCTTCACCAACAAAAGTTAATTTAAGATTTAAATCTGGGTTATTCTGACATAATTTTTTGAAAGCCTTAATTGTATAGTATTGTCCCTTTTTTTCGTTAAAATTTCCTACTTGGATAAAATTAATTATTCCGCGATTATTGTAATTTTTTCTTTTAAATTTATTTATGTCAATTCCGGTATATAAAATAATTCCATCATTAGCAGTTTTAATCCCTTTTTTTTCTAAGTTTTTTTTTAGCGAATTAGAAACATAAATTGGGTAAATATTTTTTTTTCTTAGTATTTCCTTTAACCATTTGACATAAATTTTATTTTTTAATTTACTTGACGCTCCGTATCCTCTAAAATTAATAATTATTGGTTTTTCAGTTTCAAAATTTTGTAATAATTTTACAGCCTCATAAGCAAATTGACAATGAATAATATCTGGATCAAATAAAGCTATTTGTTTACCAATCTCTTTTGCAAACTTTTTACTTCTCCAATTAAAAAAATAATTTGTTTTCTCAAGCCTCCATCTAATTTTACTTTTTAAGGATTTTGAAGGATATTTAATAAGCTTGGTATTGATTGTCTTATTTGAATAAGTTTTATCTGAAATTGTACATATATATAAGGCATTATGGTGCTTAGATATTTTTTCTACATCTTGTCGTATAAATGTACTATTATAAGGGCCATGATCTGAAAAAAATAATATTTTCAAGTTACTTTTGTTTTAAAGACCACAAATTTAAAACATATAAATTCCAAATTTTTTTTGAGTTGTCCTGTTTCTTATTAAAATGATTTTCAAGGAGATTTTTTATATAATTCTCATTTAGATAAATTAAATGGTTTTTAGAATGAAGAACCTCTTTTATATCTTTTTTCCAATTGTTTCGAATGAATTCAGCTATTGGCATTTCAAAACCTTGCTTTTTTCTTTTTATGAATTTCTTGCTAAAATGTTGATTCAATATTTTTTTTGTTACAAACTTTCTTTCTTTATTAGAAAACAACAATTTATAATCTAGCTTACTCACTAGTTCATGCAGCTCTCTATCTAAAAAAGGACTTCTTAACTCAATCGAGTTTAGCATAGATGCTCTATCAGATTTCACAAGATAATCATTAACTAATCTAGATTTAATACTAGAGTATAAAATTGTGTCAAAAATATTATTTGTAAAGTTTTTAGATTCTTTAATTAATTTACTATGTTCTGCATCCATCATAATTGAAATATCGGAATTATTAGTAAGTCTGTAAATTTCGTTCTTGTTAAAGCCTATGTTTCTAAATAATGAACTGCCTAAAGTTGAATTATTTTCTGTAATAACTCCTTGCAAATATTTAAACTTTGCAAAACTAAAAAAATGATATAATATTTTTATAACTGTATGACTTATCTTAAAGTTTTTCCATTGTTGCATTCTAAAGGCTTGATGATAGGTGTTATATCCTGCGAACAACTCATCCCCACCATCACCACCTAAAATCACCTTTACATAATTAGCAGCAAATTTTGTAATGAAAAATGTTGGAATAGAAGAAACATCTGCAAATGGTTCACCATATTCTTCTAATAAGATTCTCACGGTATCTAATGATTTTAAATCCATTATAATTTCGTGATGATCAGAGTTAATTTTTTCTGAAACAACTTTTGCATAGGGAAGTTCATTAAATTTTTGATCTTTAAATCCTACTGAAAAGGTTTTAATTTTCTTGTCATATAATTTTGAGGCGTGAAATGAAATTAACGTGGAATCAATACCTCCACTTAAAAGGCATCCAACTTCTACATCTGATGTTAATTGTTTTCCTACAGAATTAGATATTAAAAAATTTACATTTTTTATAACTTCATCCGAATTTAAATTTAATTTTTGTCTGTAGTCTAATAACCAATATTTCTTTATTGTACATTCATCTTTTGTAATCGTAATATAATTTGCTGGTGGGACTTTTTCAATTTCGTTCCAAATTGAATGATTTATTGGAGTGGACATTTCAGAAAAATAGTACCCTAAGGCATAATTATTTATAGTCTTCTTTATAGGTAAAAAGTTAAATGACCTTATGTCTGAGGAAAATGAAATAAATTTATCTGATTTAAAATAATATAAAGGTTTTTCTCCAAACCTATCTCTAGCAATAATTAATTTTTTTTTTTCCCTGTCAAATATGGCAAAGGCAAACATTCCTTCAATATTGTCTAAACAATGATCAATCCCCCAAAAATCTACAGCATTTAAAATAACTTCTGTATCTGACTTAGAAAAAAATTTTGCCCCTTCATGAATAAGTTTTTTTCGTAATTCTTTAAAATTATATATCTCTCCATTAAAACTTATTATATATCTTCCATTTTTACTTACCATTGGTTGTGAGGCTTTTTCAGATAAATCTATTATACTGAGGCGGTTGTGACCAAATCCTAAAGTAAAATCAGTTGAAGAATCTATGTGAACTCCATAGTTGTCTGGCCCTCGATATCTATTGGGGGATGAAATCTCTTCAATTAGCTCAGGTGTTATCTCTATAGATTTTTTAAAATCAACAATACCAGCAATTCCACACATTTATTTATTTTTTATAAATACAATACAAGTAGCTGAAAAATTTTTAAATAGCCTTTTAATTCCAAAAAAGTTTTTTTGCCAAATATTGAATTTGTAAAAAGGAATAAGAGCCCTCATAAATACTAAAAACAACATTTTTGGATTATTTAATAGTTTTTGAAAATAATTACTTTCGAAGACACCTTTATTTGCACTCCTTGCATTAACTATTTCTCCTTTTTTAATCTGAAATGAAGGAAATAGATTTCCTAACTCTTTAACTGTTGGTCTGAACATTGTGTCAATTGGATCCAAATGATATGGGTAATTGTAAGGTACTGTAATTATAGCTACGCCTTCATCTGAAAGTAATTCATTAATAGCGTTAATTATTTTAGTTTTATCTTCAATATGTTCTAATAAGTTTGAGCATAATATGCCATCATAATTTTCTAGTTTAAGCCGTTTTATAAAATTAGAATCCGTTAAATCCCCTACTATGTCTACGCCATCAGATTGCTGAATATCAACATTTATTATATGAATATTGTTGTTAATAAGTGGGTGAAAAATATATTTCTGAATATGAGGCTGCTCAATTTTTCTCATGTGAATAGTTGAACTTCCTATGTTTAGAATTTTATTACCTGGCTTAAAGTACTTTATAAGCTCTTTTCCTATCCAAATTGATTCTTCGTATAACATTAATTAAAATATATTTTTGTCAACTTTTTGATGTAATTTTCTGGAGAAAATTTTTTTCCTAAAATTAAATTGTTTTCTGAAATTCTTTTATAAAGTGTTTTATCATTAAAAAGTTTAAAAATACCATCAACAAAAAGATTGAGATTATTTTTTTCATAAACTAAGGCATTAATTTCATTTTTTATAATTTCATCATCAATGAGCCCCCTAAGTCCAATGATTGGTAGTCCGGATACTACAGCTTCCAAGGTTGAAATACCAAAAATACCATCTAAACCTGAATGAAGATAAATATCTGATTCCTTATAATGTTTCTCTACATCTTTAACCATTCCTGGAAATGAAATATAGCTTTCAAGGTTTAACGACCTTGTTTTATTTTTTAAAAAATCATGAAGTTCTCCATCTCCAAGAATTGTAAGTTTCACATTAGTTATCTTCTTTTTGTAAACAATGAAATTCATAACATCTATAAGGAACTGCTGGTTTTTTACTTCAATATTTCGTGCACAGTTTATTAAATTAATTTCTTTGTGTTCAATTTCTCTAGCTTTCCCTCCAAACTTATTGTAATCTACACAGTTATAAATACTGTACATTTTTAAATTTAGCCTTTTGACTTTTTTAGAATAAAAATTTAGAAACTCTTGAGAGATACAAATAAAAGTGTTTTTTGATTTTACAAATAGTTTATCTAAAAATAAATTGTCGTGTATTTTAGTAAGATTTTTTTTATTTAGTGTATTCTTTAAAAATTGATACGATTTGTAGGAATGATCATGCAGGTGACTAAAATATTTAACTTTCTTTAAGGTTTTTATTCTACATAATAAATCTGCTTCAAACAGATGTGAATGTAAAACATCTGGACTGAAATCTTCAATAGCTTTGTTTAGTTTTTGTATGTCATAAGAGCTGAATTTGAATAAAAAACGTGTTTTAAAGTTTATTTGTAAACACTGTATATCAACATTCTTAGTGTCTTTTTTAAACTTATTAACATCACTAAAAATTATTAACTTAACTTGATATTTAGAATTTTTGGCAAGCTCATTACATATTGAAACGACTAGTCTTTGAGCTCCTCCTTTTGCTAAATTAGGGATAACATGTAAAATTTTAAAAGGTGACATTTAAAATGAATTAACTACTTTAATGACTTTCGTTACGTCTTTTGTCTTCAATTCAGCATACATAGGTAAACTAATACAGTTTTCAGCTAGATACTCAGAATTAGGAAAATCACCTTTTTTATAATTTAAATTACTGTAAGCCTTTTGTAAATGACATGGTACTGGATAATGATATGCCGGATTAATACCATTTTCTTTTAAATGATTTTCAAATTCTGTTTTATTATCAGCAATAACTACAAATAAATGAAAAACGGATTTAGCCCATTCTGGCTGAAATTGCATTTGGATCCTAGAATTATTGATTTCTGTTAAATATCTTTTTGCAACTTCTTGTCTTTTTTTATTCCAAACTTCTATATATTTTAATTTAATATTTAAAGATGCTCCTTCTAAACCCCCCATTCTGTAATTATAACCAATCTCGTCATGAAAATACCTCTCTTTGCTCCCATGATTTCTTAATGAATGAAGATGCTCTTTTAGATCGTTTCTATTTGTAGTAATCCCCCCTCCTTCTCCACAGGCTCCTAAGTTTTTTCCAGGATAAAAACTATAGCAAGCCATTTCTCCAAAGCTACCAACGGTTTTTTCTTTATACTTTGCTCCGTGAGCTTGGGCTGCATCTTCTATTAAAAATAAATTATATTTATCACATATACTCTTAACTTTATCTAAATCGAAAGGTTGTCCATAGAGATGTACTCCAATAACTGCTTTAGTGTTAGGGTTGATCGCCTCTTCAATTTTATTTACATCTATTTGCCAGGTTTTTGGATCACAGTCTACAAAAACAGGAACTGCACCAGCGTGAGAAGGCCCCCATGGGGTTGCTATAAAAGTATTTGCAGGCATTATAACCTCATCTCCATTTCCAATGCCAAGAGCTAGCATTGATAAATGTAAAGCGGTTGTTCCGCTAGACACCGCTACAGCATAATCTGCTCCAATAAATTTTGCAAAATTGTTTTCAAATTCTTGTACAAAAGGACCTCCTGAAAAAGCTGTTTTTGAGTATACTTTTTCAAAGGCCTCAAAAATTTCATTTTTAATTTTGGAGTGTTGCTCTTTAAGGTCTAAACAATTAATTGTTTTTTTCATTTAATTTTTTTAATTATTCTAGCTGGGTTTCCAGCAACCACAACATTTGGCGGAACGTCTTTAGTTACTACAGCACCTGCACCTACTAATGAGTTTTCTCCAATAGAAATGCCGCCTAAAATAGTAGCACTTGTTCCAATGCTTGCTCTTTTTTTAACAATAGTAGTTTTAAGATCCCAATCTTTATCACTTTGCATACTCCCATCTTCATTTACAGATTTTGGAAAGATATCGTTTATAAAGGAAACATTATGACCTATAAAAATATCATCTTCAATAGTGACTCCTTCGCAAATAAAGGTGTGGCTAGATATTTTACAATTCTTTCCGATAAAAACATTTTTTTGTATTTCAACAAATGTACCAATCTTAGTATTATCTCCCACGGTACAACTATAGGCATTAACAAAGTCGAAAATTTTCACTCCTATTCCAACTTTAACATTTTTAAGGGATCTTTTATCAGTATTTTCAGAAATTATTTTCAATTAAAACTAATTTCTTTACTGTTGCTATTGATTGATCTTTCTGCAGCATCTAAAATTGCAACAACTTCCAAAGCAAGCAGAGCATTAGAAACTGGAAGAGATTTATTATTGACACAATTGATAAAATCTTCTGCCATAAGGGTAAGTGCTTCATTAATATTAATTTTTGGGACATTGATGTCCCCTGTTCTATAATCAACTAAAATTTCACTAATGTCTTCTTTTGACTTATGCGAATATCCAGAATCATAAATTTTAATCTTTTCCGTAGGTTCCATGTCGTTGTAAACAACCATTTTCTTTGTTCCACCAATTAACATTTGTCTTATTTTTACTGGTGAAACCCAAGAACAATTAAAATGAGCAATTATATTATTTTCATATTTTAATGTTAAGTAGGCGATATTTTCAATTTTATTATCAGTATGTGAAACTCCTACAGCTTGGACAGAAATTAATTTTTTATCTAAAATATAATTACAAATAGATATATCATGTGGAGCTAAATCCCACAATACATTTACGTCGTGTTGAAAAAGTCCTAAATTAATTCTAGTTGAATCTAAGTACTGAATT
Organism: Crocinitomicaceae bacterium; assembly: GCA_002691605.1. Classification (GTDB taxonomy): domain Bacteria; phylum Bacteroidota; class Bacteroidia; order Flavobacteriales_D; family Parvicellaceae; genus MED-G20. The sequence continues at coordinate 4,809 of NZID01000027.1, read as the reverse complement.
TCACCTATTTTATTTTTTTCAACGAGTTCTTTAATTTTTATAACTGCTCCTGTGTATAAAAATGTATGATCAACCATTAAAAGTTTATTTTTATTCTCTGCAAGAGAAACTAATTCAAGAGCTTCTTTGTAAGAACTGGTTAATGGCTTTTCAACTAAAACATGTTTATTGTAATTAAGCGCTTTTTTTGATAATGTAAAATGGGTGTCTACTGGTGTAGCTATGACAATTGCATCAATAGATTCATCTTCTAATAGAGTAGAATAATTGCTAACTACATTTATTTTTTTATACAATTTCTTACATAGTTGGGCATTGCTAAAATCTTTTTCGCATACGTATTTAATATCACATGAGTCAAGATTATTAAAGTTTCTAACTAAATTTTTTCCCCAATATCCAAACCCTACTATACCTAAATTAAGTCGCATAAAATAATTTTTTTATATCAATCAAAGAAAGTAAATTATTCGTTAATAGATACTAAATTAGGATTACTTTTAGGAAAATGACTAAAAAAATGTATTTTAATAAACTCGATAGTCTCAGAACATTTGCATTTTTGCTTGTTTATTGGCAACACATTGTTTCTATATTTTTACATAAAATTCATATAAATTCAACCTTATTAAATAAAATAATTATAAAGTTCATTTTTACAGGTGGCGTTGGGGTGCATATATTTTTTGTTTTAAGTGGGTTTTTAATTACCTACTTATTAATTCAAGAAACTAAAAAAAATAAAAAAATTAACATTAAGTTTTTTTATTTCAGACGAGCTCTAAGAATTTGGCCCGTTTACTATTTAGTATTAATTACAGGAATATTTATTATCCCCAATATTTTTAAGTCAATAAATTTTGAAGGCAATATTCTAATGAATTTATTGTTTTTTAATAATTATTATTTAACAGGATCTCCCATTTCTATTACATGGTCTGTTGCAATTGAAGAACAGTTTTATATTTTTTGGCCTATTTTGTTTGCCCTATTTAAAGGAAAAAGAATACTTTATCTTTCATATGGTATATTTTTGTTCTCTTTATTTTATTCTTTACATTATTCTGGAACTAAATTGGGATATTATGGCACGATTTCAAATTTAAAATACTTAATGGTTGGGTGCATTGGTTCAATTTTGTTTTCTAAGAAAAACAAAAGTTTAATTAAGCTATTAAATCATAAAAATTTCAAATTAGAATATATTGTAATAACAACTATTATTTTACATGTAAGCTCTAATATTTTCTATTCCTTAGCTGCAGTTTTAAATGTTATTTTAATTGTTTTATACCTTTTAATTATTTTAAATCTAGTTCTAAACTCAAATAATAACAGTACGGTTTTTACCAAAATAGGAAAGTATACTTATGGCCTTTATTTATATCACCCAACTGTAATTTTGATATGTAAAATATTTTTTGATAAATACAACTTGAATTATAAAAATGAAATTATTCCTATTGTGTTGCTTATTACTACTAGTACCATTTTAACTTTTGGAGTTGCTAAAATCTCATATAATTATTTTGAAAAATATTTCTTAAAAATCAAAAGAAAATATAACCTTTTAAAATAGAATGTAAGTTAAATGTTAAGACTTTACAATAGTCAAGATTGATAGAATAACTTTTTGCTTATTTTTTATTTTAATGTAGCAAAGAACTGTTTCAGAAATTAAATTGTGTTTTGTTACTTAAAGATTATTTATAATCATTTACTATTTTGTTATTAAGATTGAAAAATAAAGAAATTAATAACAAAAATTTATGTTTAGATTGATTGTTGTAGACATTATTTAATAAAGATAAAACTAAGAAAAAGATAGCAGAAATGATTTTTTTATTTTTTATTTCTTGTTTCGAGATATTAAAATATGCGTTAGATAATACTCTTTTCTTTACAATTCTACGAATGAATAATTTATTGCTTTTAAATATATGTTTTAGAGTTTTTAAACTAAATTTTAATGTCCCCAAATTAACAGATCTGTTGGGGTGCTCTATTTCAATAAAGGTTTTCTTTTTATGAAAAAAAAGAGGAAATTCTTTTAAAATTCTTACCCATAACTCTCTATCTTCTCCATTCTTAATTTTTTCATCAAATTTATGTTTCAAAAGTATTTCTTTATGAATACAAGCTCTAGGAGTTCCAATTGTATTTAGCAAGACGAATTCAATATTGTTTTTATGAGATAATTCATACTCTTCGAGGACTTCAGAATATTTACCATAACTTAACCCAGAAAAGTAAATTCCTTTTTCAAACTTTTTGTATTTTATGAAATTTTGAAATTCTTCTAAATGATTTGTATGGTAAATGTCGTCGCTATCTAAAAAGCAAATCCAATCCCCTGTTGCATGTTTTATACCATAATTTCTAGCTGCACTTCTTTCTTTATTTGTTTGATATGAATATACTATTCTGTTGTCTTTTGATATAAATTTGTTAGTTATCTCTTTCGTTTCGTCTGTTGACCCATCGTCTACAACAATTAACTCCCAATTTCTATGGGACTGAACAAGGACACTTTGAATCGCATTATGAATCATGTGCCCACGATTAAATGTTGGTAGTATTATTGAAAAAAAAATCATTTTTTAAGTTGTTTTTTTTACTTCTTTTAGATCAGATCTAATCATTTCTTTAACCATAAGTTTCAAGTCATATTTCAAAGACCACCCTAGTTCTTTTTTTGCTTTACTAGCATCTCCTACCAAAATATCAACTTCAGTAGGCCTATAATAATTTATATCTACAGAAATTATTTCTTTTCCATTAGACTTATTGATACCAACTTCTTTATGTCCTGATCCTTTCCATAAAATTTTAATCCCTAATTCTTTGAAAGCCATATTGCAAAAGTCTCTAATAGAATAGGTTTCTCCTGTTGCCAACACAAAATCTTCTGGTTTCTCATGCTGAAGCATTCTCCACATTCCATCAACATAGTCTTTGGCATGACCCCAATCTCTCTGCGCATTGAGATTGCCCAAGTACAACTTTTCTTGTAAGCCTAAATATATTTTAACAGCTGCTCTGGTTATTTTTCTAGTCACAAAAGTTTCTCCCCTGACTGGACTTTCATGATTAAATAATATTCCATTACAGGCAAACATATCATATGCTTCTCTATAATTTTTAACAATCCAAAATGCATACAGTTTAGCAGCTGCGTAAGGACTTCTAGGATAAAAGGGAGTTAATTCATTTTGTGGTATCTCCTGAACTTTACCATACAATTCAGATGTAGAAGCCTGATAGAATTTAATTTTTTTTTCCATTTTTAAAATTCTTATGGCTTCCAAAATCCTTAATGTTCCTAGTGCATCTGAGTTTGCAGTATATTCAGGAATCTCAAAAGATACTTTCACATGAGACTGAGCTCCTAAATTGTAAATTTCATCTGGTTGAACTTCTTGTATAATTCTTATTAAATTTGTTGAGTCCGTTAAATCACCATAGTGTAGAAAAAATTTAACGTTTGCATTATGCCTGTCTTTATAAAGATGATCAATTCTTGTTGTATTAATTAAAGAAGCTCTTCTTTTAATACCGTGTACTTGATAGTTTTTATTTAATAAAAATTCTGCAAGATAAGAACCATCTTGACCAGTAACCCCAGTTATTAAAGCTTTTTTATTATTCATGTTGGGTGTTATTTGCTAAATTTTTATTTAGTTATACAGCTTGAAATAACATCTAAATCAACAGCTGTTAGCTCAGGATAATTTCCACAATAAAAAGCATTGTCATGCAAAAATTGAGTGTTGGGCAAGCTCTGAATATTTGACACATACTTTTTATAAAATGGTTGAGTTTGAGTGTTGCCAGAAATCATTGGTCTAATTTCTACTTTGGAACTCAAAAAGTTATTCATATAATCTTCTTTAAGGTTGTTGTTATTAAAAATGAAAGGCATTGCAAAGGATGAAATGTATTCCATGGAGTTGATATCTAAATTCCTTAAATCAGAATTTTTTGAAATTGAAGATTGAATCTTCATAAAGTTTTTTTCTCTAATTGTAATGTTATCTGCTAAATATTTTAATTGTTCTAACCCTAAAAACCCTGTAATTTCTGTGGGTCTCAAATTATAGCCTAGGTCGTAAAATGTATACTTTGATTGAAATTCTGAAGTTATTTGATGCTTTTTTCGTAATTTATTTTGCTGATTTATTGATAGGTTTCTATCCCAACCGTTAGCTCTTACAATTCTTAACATTTCATTAAATTCTTCATCATCTGTGGAAACCATCCCACCTTCAATTGTTGACATGTGGTGAGCAACAAAAAAAGAAAAACTTGCGCCTAAACCAAAGTTTCCTGTAAGATTACCATCTACTTTAGAGCCAAGAGATTCACAATTGTCTTCAATAAAAACAACTTTTGATTCATTGCATATGTTTTTAATCTCTAATAAATCTCCAGAAAAACCAAGAACATTAGTCGAAAAAAAACCTTTTATATCCTCTCTTTTGATAGTATCTTTAAGCTGTAAAGATGTAACATTTATCCTTGATAAATCACAATCAATTGCAACTGGTATAAGACCTAATTGAATTAAGGGCATAACATTAGTTGACCATGTTAAGGCTGAAAACCCAACTTTATCTCCTACTTTTAGCTTTCCTAAGTTTAATATACTTTGGATCATAGCTAGATTTGCACTTCCTCCGCTATTAAATAATACGCTATATTTTCTTTTCTGAAATTCTGAAAACTTTTCTTCAAAATTTTGACAATATTCTCCCATACTTAGCTTAGATGATTCTAAAATAAAATTTGCTAAATTCTTTTTAGTTTCTT
>NZID01000026.1 GCA_002691605.1 Crocinitomicaceae bacterium | reverse complement strand
CAACTAGGAGAAATTTTCATGGTACAAGTTAATTGCTATTGGAACCGGGACGATAGATATTATAAAGAAGGAGGGTGGAAGGGCACTCAAGAAAATGATGGCGGTACTTTATTTACTCAATTTTCCCATTTTATTGATATAATGTATTGGTTATTTGGAGATATTGAAAATATTGAAGGGAAATTCTATGATTTCACCCATCAAAAAACTACTGATTTTGAAGATTCTGGAATGATTAACTTTGATTTTGTAGAAGGCGGAATGGGTTGTTTAAATTATTCAACCGCAGTTTGGAACACTAATTTAGAAAGCAGTATGACTATAGTTGGACGTAAGGGAAGTGTTAAAGTCGGTGGTCAATACATGAATGAAATTGAGTATTGTAATATAAAAGATTACAAGATGCCTGAGCTGGCCCCCTCAAATCCACCTAATGACTATGGTCACTATAAAGGAAGTGCAGCTAATCATCATTATATTTTCCAAAATGTAGTAGAAACTTTAAATGGAGAAAATGTAGCTACAACCAATGTTTTAGAAGGATTAAAAGTAGTTGAAATAATAGAAAATATTTATAATTTAAGAGATCATAAAGAATGAAAATTTACGATAAACTTATTAAAAAAGAAGAAAAATTAGCAGTAGTTGGTCTAGGCTATGTTGGACTTCCTATTGCACTAGAGTTTGCAAAAAAACTTAATGTTATTGGATTCGACATTAACCCTGAAAGAATAGAAATGATGAAGAATAATATCGATCCAAGTAATGAATTAATAGAAAGTGATTTTGATGGATGCTCTATAGAGTTTACTTCAAATTTGCAGGATTTAAATGCTGCTAAATTCTTTATTATTGCCGTTCCTACGCCTATAGATAAAAATAAAAAACCTGATATCAAACCTTTAATTTCAGCATCTACAACTGTAGGAAAAGTTTTAAAAAAAGGAGATTATGTTGTTTTCGAATCAACCGTATATCCAGGATGCACGGAAGATGATTGTGTTCCAGTTTTAGAAGAATTAAGCGGTCTAAAATTTAAGACAGATTTCAAAGTAGGGTACTCACCTGAAAGGATTAATCCTGGAGATAAGGTACATACTTTATCTAGCATTATCAAGGTATCTTCAGGGTGTGATTCTTTATCTGCAGAAGAAATAGCTAAAACTTATGAATTAGTTGTTCAGGCAGGTGTTCATAGAGCCTCTTCTATCAAGGTAGCTGAGGCTGCAAAAATAATCGAAAACACCCAAAGAGATGTTAATATTGCTTTGATTAACGAGTTGTCTGTTATTTTTAATAAAATGGATATCAATACTTATGAAGTATTAGAAGCTGCTGGAACCAAATGGAATTTTTTAAATTTTAATCCAGGACTTGTCGGAGGCCATTGCATTGGTGTCGATCCTTATTATCTTACTCATAAAGCTAAAGAATTAGGTTACCATGCTCAAATTATCAATTCAGGAAGAGCTGTGAACGATTCAATGGGAGCATATGTTGGAAGAACAGTCGCAAAAAAAATTATTTCTTCTGGCACTTCTATGAAAGATGCTAAAGTATTGGTTATGGGGGCAACTTTTAAGGAAGATGTTTCTGATATTAGAAATTCAAAAGTGGTAGATGTTATCAATGAGTTAAAATCTTTTTCCTGCCATGTTGACGTTGTAGATCCCCATGCTGATTCTAAGGAGTTAATGGAAGAATATGAATTTAGTTTAGTTGAAAATCTTTCAAGTATTTACAATGCTGTTATTGTTGCGGTTAATCACTATGAGTATGCTATTTTGAAAGAAAAATATTTTACTTCCATTTTAGCTGATAATGGTATTTTAGTAGATCTAAAAGGAATCTATAGAGGGGAAATTCAGAATCTTAATTATTGGACATTATAATGAAGTATGATAAAACGATATTAATTACCGGAGGAGCAGGATTTATTGGCTCTCATGTTGTCAGAAAGATGGTGATTAAATACCCCCAGTACCATATTGTAAATCTTGATAAACTAACCTACGCAGGAAATTTAAAAAATCTAATTGAGATTGAAGAATTTTCCAACTACACTTTTGAACATCTAGATATTTGTAACGAAGAAGGATTAGCAAATCTTTTTAGAAAATACTCTTTTGACAGTGTTATTCACCTTGCTGCTGAATCACATGTTGACAGGTCTATTTCAAATCCTAAAGATTTTATTTTGACCAATATTATTGGAACTTTGAATTTACTTAATGAATGTAAATCGAATTGGAAAACTAGTGTTGGAAAGTGTTTCTATCATATTTCAACTGATGAGGTTTATGGATCACTTGGTGATTCTGGCTTTTTTTATGAAACTACTCCTTATGATCCTAGAAGCCCTTATTCTGCATCAAAGGCAAGTTCTGATCATTTAGTTAGAGCCTATGGACACACCTACGAATTACCCATTAAAATATCTAACTGTAGTAATAACTATGGCTCATTTCAATTTCCAGAAAAATTAATCCCACTAATAATTAATAATATTAAAAATAATCAACCCTTACCAATATATGGAAAAGGTGAAAATATTAGAGATTGGTTATGGGTGGAGGATCATGCACATGCAATTGATTTAATTTTTCACCAAGGAAAGTGTGGTGAAACTTATAATATTGGTGGACACAATGAATGGAAAAATATTGATTTGGTTAATCTCTTGTGCGATATAATGGATAGGAAANTAGGCAATACCATTGGTAAATCTAGAGAATTAATTACTTANGTNAAGGATCGTNCGGGCCATGATTTAAGATATGCAATAGATGCCTCNAAAATTCAAAATGAATTGGGTTTTAAACCATCAGTAATCTTTGAAGANGGCTTAGAAAANACGGTAGATTGGTATCTNGAAAANGAGGATTGGTTAAAAGATGTAACTAGTGGTAANTATCAAAATTACTATNATCAACATTATCATTAAAAATGGGTATTTTAGAAAGGCTATTTCCAAAAAAAGAANTTTTAATTGACCCTATTAATCCAGGTTTACTTATTAATGANATACATTCTCATTTAATCCCAGGAATTGATGATGGATCTCCGGANATGGAAACAACTATAAGTTTATTAGAAAAATTTATTGAATTAGGTTATCANAAAGTAATTACTACCCCTCACATAATGAGTGATTACTATAAAAATACTCCAGAAATAATCCATAGAGGTTTAGAAGATGTAAAAAATGAGATTGAAAAAAGAGATCTCAAAATAGCTATCGAGGCCGCTGCTGAATACAATTTAGAACCAGAATTTGAAAAATTGATAGCAACTAAAAACATTCTCACTTTTGGTAAAGAGCAATATGTTTTATTTGAACTTTCTTTTTTTGATGAACCACCAAGAATTAACGAAGTTATATGGCAAATGAGAGAAAAAGGATATTGCCCAGTTTTGGCTCATGTGGAGAGATACGCTTATTGGCATCAAGATCAAGATAAAATTGAAGAAATGATTAATAGAGGAGTTAAATTACAGTTGAATATTGGGTCATTAACAGGTTTTTACGGTCCAGAAGTNAAAAAGGTTGCCGAAAAATTAATTAATGACAAGGTTATTGACTTTGTTGGAAGTGATTGNCATCACTTTCAACATCTAGAAATGATTCACCATGCATGTAGATTACCTAGTTTCCATGAGTTAATAAAACAAAACCAAATTCTTAATAAAACTCTTTAAAGAGTTGCGCTCGATGTATTGATTGAACGATCTATTTTTTTGAATAATCCTTGAAGAACTTTTCCTGGACCCACTTCAATCACTTCTACATCTTTTTCTTTCACGATATTTATCATAGTTTGAGTCCACTTAACCGGTGAAGTAAGTTGCTCAATTAAGTTTTGTTTTATTTCCTTGGGATCTACTACAGCCTGAGCGCACACATTTTGAAATATGGGACAAATAGGTTTGTGGAACTCTGTACTATTTATTGCATTTTCTAGTTCACTTTTGGCTGGTTCCATTATTGGAGAATGAAAAGCACCACCAACTGGAAGCTGGATAGCTCTTCGTGCACCTGAAGTATTTAATTTTTCTATGGCTAAATCAATAGATTTTAATTCACCTGAAATAACTAACTGTCCAGGACAGTTGTAATTAGCAGGTACTACTATTCCCTCAGTTTCAGAACAAATTTGTTCTACTAAAGAATCTTCAAGACCAAGAATTGCAGCCATTGTAGAAGGAACTTTTTCGCAAGCTTTTTGCATGGCTAAAGCTCTTTTATGAACTAATTTTAAACCGTCCTCAAAATCCAAACATTGGTTAGCAACAAGCGCAGATATTTCTCCTAATGAATGCCCTGCAACTAAATCAGGTTGGAAACTTTTCCCAAGAGCTTTTGCAAGAATTACTGAATGTAAAAAAATAGCAGGCTGGGTGACTTTCGTTTCTTTTAAGTCTTCATCAGAACCATTGAACATTATTTCAGCGATATTGAACCCAAGTATTTTGTTAGCTTGATTAAATAAATGTTTTGAATTATTATTTAAATCAAAGAGTTCCTTTCCCATCCCAGAGAACTGAGCTCCTTGACCTGGAAAAACGTATGCTTTCATATTGTTATTTTAATCTCTGTTTCCAAAAAGCCTTAACATCATTAAAAATAAATTAATAAAATCTAGATAAAGTGTCAAAGCTCCCATAATCATCATCTTTTGAGAATTTTCAGTACCCTGCTCAATTTGATTTCCAATATTTTTTATTTTTTGAACATCATAGGCAGTCAAACCTGTAAATACCAAAACCCCAATAATAGATATTATGTAATGCATTAATGAACTGCCCAAAAACATATTAATGATACTAGCAATCACAATTCCTATAACTCCCATGATTAATAAACTTCCAAGTTTAGTTAAATCTGTTTTCGTAGTATAACCCGTAAGGGCCATCACTCCAAACGTGAGGGCGCTAATGAAAAATGTACTTGCTATGGATCCAGTGGAATAAATAGAAAAAATAGTACTTAAACTAATACCAGTTAAAGTAGAGTAAAGCAAAAATATTCCTAGTAAAAATTGAGCACTATACTTTTGAAACCCCAATCCCATAAGCAAAACTAATCCAACTGGTGAAAGTATTGAAATCCAACCTAATGTAGTTAGACCACCTTCCATGTCAATTATAAAAGTTTTCATGCTTTCTGTTGCAAACCAAACTGCAGCAATACCAGAAATAATTAAGGCAGTAAACATTAATGAAAAAACATTTGCTACAAAAGTATTAGTCTTTGTTTTTGATAAGGTATAGTTATTATTTTTTAGATTCATTTATAAAGTTTTAAAGTTGTTCTTTGAGATTTAGTAAAAATGACTTTATTTTAATCATTTTGTCTATTATAGATTTTTGATTTTTAATGTCTGAATGGCTAGTTTTTAGTACTTCTTTTGCTCCATTAAGGGTATANCCTCTTTCTTTAACTAAATGGTAAATCAATAAATAGTTTTTTACATCTNCTTTGGTGAATTGTCTATTTCCTTTTTTATTTTTTTTAGGTTTTAAAATTTCAAATTCTTTTTCCCAAAATCGAACTAAAGAAGTATTTACATCAAGTATTTTAGATACTTCACCTATGCTGTAATAAACTTTTGTTGATTGATCAATGTCTAAGTCTGATAGAATCATATTTAAAGCGATTGAGTAGGCCTAGAAGAAATTTCTATAACCTTATCGTATTCCTCAGGACTTAAATCATTAAAAAAGAAATTTACTGGATTTATTTGCTTTTTATTTTTGAATACTTCATAATGTAGGTGCGGTCCTGTTGATTGACCAGTATTTCCTACATAGCCAATAAGATCTCCTCTTTTTACTTTTTGACCTCTTTTACATTTAAACTTACTGCAATGAGCATATCTTGTTTTATATCCGTATCCATGATTAATCATTATAGTTTTACCATAACCCCCAGTCCAACCTACTTTTTCGATAACTCCATCTCCAGTTGCATATATTTCCGTTCCAACTGGGGCAGTGAAATCCATTCCTTGATGCATCTTTATAATTTTGTAAATGGGATGCATTCTCATACCAAAACCAGAAGCAATTCGAGTTAAATCTCTGTTGTTTATGGGTTGTATACTTGGAATGGCTTGTAACATCTTTTGTTTCTCTTTTGTGATTTCAAAAACTTCATCAAAAGATTTGGATTGTGATGCCAATTTTTTTTCTATCAACTCCATTTTTTGTAAAACTTCTACTACTAAATCTCCATACTCAATATTTTCGTATTTTTTAAATTTTATGGGATTTCCACCAGTTCCTAATTTCCTTTTATATTCAGGGTATGGATCTGCTTCGAAAATTGCTCTATAAATGTTATCATCCTTACTTTGAATGTCATTTAGTACTTCTAAAACAAGATTAAGATCTTTATTTAAAACCGATATTTGTTGTCTTAAACTTTGATTTTCTTTAGCAGCTTCTTTTTGAATATAAGATTTTGTATTGTAAAATGAGAATGAAATAATTAAAACAGATAGTACTACTGATGCAATTAGGTAGTAGGAAAGCTTTTTTATTTTGTCCCAAAAAGACAATTTAACCTCTTCGTAATCAAGGGTGTTAGGGTTATATTTATAATTGATGTTTTTCAATAATTAAATAAATTTAGGGCAAATTTAATGATTTTTAATTTATTCGACATTTATCTTCTTAACTCACACTAGTGAATAAAAATTTTTCTTCTTAAAATGAATCAATTTAATTTTCAATTAATGATATTTATATTCTTAATTTTCAGATCTAATTAAAAGTCTTTTAAAATAAATAACTTTACAATTGAAGAATAATTATTTCAATCCGCAATGAATTCAAAAGACATTAGAAAAGCATTTTTTTCTTTTTTTAAAGATAAAAATCATGTTATTGATCAATCAGCTCCTATGGTACTAAAAGGGGACCCATCTCTTATGTTTACNAATGCAGGTATGAATCAGTTTAAAGATATCTTTTTAGAATTTGAAAACCCTAAAACTAAAAGAATTGCTAATACGCAAAAATGCCTCAGAGTCTCTGGGAAACACAATGACTTAGAAGAAGTTGGAGTAGATACTTATCATCATACCATGTTTGAAATGTTGGGGAATTGGTCATTTGGAGATTATTTCAAAAAAGAAGCGATACAATGGTCTTGGGAATTACTTACTAAGGTTTATAAAATTGACNGTAANAGATTATATGTAACCATTTTTGAAGGCGATTTAAAGGATGGAACTAAAGAAGATCAGGAGGCATTAAAAATATGGGAAGAATTAATTCCAACTAAGCAAATTCTAAAATTTGGTAAAAAAGAAAATTTTTGGGAAATGGGCAATCAAGGACCTTGTGGCCCAAGTTCTGAAATTCATATTGACCTCAGAGAGACTAATGAAATTAATAAAGTTCCTGGTTTTAATTTAGTAAATAAGGATCATCCTCTAGTTATTGAATTATGGAATTTAGTTTTTATGGAATTTAATAGGAATGCAGGAGGGTCATTAAATTCTTTAAATAAAAAGCATATAGATACAGGATTGGGTTTAGAGAGGCTAGCTATGGTCTTACAAAGTAAAAAAAGTAATTACGATACNGATTTATTTCAACCACTAATAAACACCTTAGAAGAAATATCAGGGTTTAGATATATTTCTAACTCCAAAACTGATGGTCAAGAGCTTATAAATGTAGCATTTAGAGTAATTGTTGATCATGTAAGGGCCGTATCTTTTTCTATTACAGATGGACAACTTCCTTCCAATAATGGAGCTGGATATGTAATAAGAAGAATTCTTAGAAGAGCAATTAGATATGGATATCAATTTTTAGAATTTAAAGAACCTTTCATTCACCAATTAGTGCCCATATTNGTACATAATTTTGAAGGAGTTTTTGAGGATATAGTCACTCATANAGATTTTATAATTAAAATNATTAAAGAAGAAGAAACTTCTTTTTTTAGAACATTAAGCGAAGGAATCAAAAAAATGCAACAAATTGTTAGTAATCAATTAAAATCTAAAAATAATTTAATTAGTGGTCGACTTGCATTTGAGTTATACGACAGATATGGTTTTCCTTTAGANTTAACACAGCTTATTGCATCTGAAAATAATTTAGAAATAGATATCCAAGAATTTAAANNTNATTTAGAAGGTCAAAAACAAAGATCTAAAATTGATGCTGTAAAGGAATTTGGAGATTGGNTTCTTGTTAACGAACATAATTCTCAAGAATTTATTGGTTACGATCATTTAGAAGCTAATGTAAGTATAACAAAGTACAGATCCATTATTAGAAAAGACAAACAAGAGTTTCAACTAATTTTTAATTCAACTCCATTTTATCCAGAAGGGGGCGGGCAAGTAGGCGATCAAGGGTATTTAAAAAATCAAACAGAACAGATAAGAATTAAGGATACCAAGAAAGAAAACGGAATAATAGTTCACTACATTGATGAATTACCTTCAAATATTAATGCTTCNTTTGATGCATTTGTAGATGAGGAAAAAAGATCTAAAATTGCTAAAAATCATTCAGCTACTCATTTATTGCATTACGCTCTTAGATCAGTCTTAGGCTCCCATGTAGAACAAAAAGGGTCATTAGTTAACGAAAAGTATTTAAGGTTTGATTTTTCTCATTTTTCAAAACTTTCTAAGCAAGAGTTGGATGCTGTTGAAAACGTTGTCAAAGACCAAATTCGACAGGCAATTTCTTTAAAAGAAGACAGGAATATTTCTATTGAACAAGCAAAAAAAAGGGGTGCTTTGATGCTTTTTGGAGAAAAGTANGGCGATTCAGTTNGAGTAATTCAATTTGGAAAGTCTGTAGAGCTGTGTGGTGGAATACATGTTTTAAATACCGCAAATATTGGCAATTTCATAATCACATCTGAGAGTTCAATATCTTCGGGAGTTAGAAGAATTGAAGCCGTTTCTTATTTAGAAGCTGATAAAATCGTTAATAATAGATTGGNNCAATATAATGCTATTTCAAAAATNTTGAAAACTAATGAGGATTTATCTTCTGCAGTTCAAAACATATTAACTAAAAATCAATTATTACAAAAAGAGTTAGAATCATTTTCAAAAGAAAATTTAAAAGAGTTTAAGCGAAATTTGATAAAAAATAAAAATCAAATCCATTCTTTTTCTTTAATAATAAAAGAATCTAACTTTAGTCCAGACCAGTTAAAACAAATTGCATTTGAGCTAAAACAAGAGTTAAAAAACTTTGTACTATTACTTACTAGTAATTACAATAATAAACCCAATATTACCTTAATGATTTCAGAAGATTTGGTAGAATCCAAGAAATGGAGCGCTGGAACAATTATAAAAGAGTTGGCTAAAGAAATTAAAGGTGGCGGAGGAGGTCAGCCATTTTTTGCAACTGCTGGTGGCGTAGATATTAATGGTTTGGAAAAAGTGCTTTACAAAGCAAATGAATTATTTANGGATTAGTAATTACATATTTTTTAATTTCATTTACATCAATAATTTCATCTGAAAGAATAACCAGCCGTTCCATAATATTTTTGAGTTCTCTAATATTTCCAGACCAGTTCATTTTTTTTAATTCTAATAGAGCATTTTCAGTAATTTTCTTTAATGAAACTCCTTGCTCATTACAAATAGTTTTCAAAAAGTAATCACTTAGTGGTTTTATATCTTCTATTCGATCTTTTAAATTAGGAACATGAATGGGAATTACATTTAATCTATGAAAAAGATCTTCCCGAAAATTACCATTCTTAATTTCTTGATTTAAGTTTTTATTAGTTGCAGCAATTATTCTTGGATTAACTTTTATAGATTTATTTCCGCCAACTCTTGATATTTGATTTTCTTGTAATGCTCTTAAAACTTTAGCTTGAGCATTGAGACTCATGTCTCCAATTTCATCTAAAAATAAAGTTCCATTTGTTGCTTGTTCAAATTTTCCAATTTTTTGCTTGTAAGCTGAAGTAAAAGAACCCTTTTCATGGCCGAAAAGCTCACTTTCTATGAGCTCAGACGGTATTGCTGCGCAATTAACCTCGATAAAAGATTGATTGTTTCTGTTACTTTTTTCATGAATTTGTTTTGCTACCAATTCTTTTCCTGTACCATTAGAACCAGTAATTAAAATTCTGGCATTCGTATTAGCCACCTTAATAATTAATTTTTTGATGGATTTTATTTGTTTACTATCTCCAATAATTTCATTATTTGTTGTTCTTTTAATTTTCTTTTTCAGAGAAATATTTTCTTTATTTAAAGAACTTTTATCAAAAGCATTTTTAACAGATGTCAGAACTCTATTTAGGTCTAAAGGCTTCTCAATATAATCGTATGCACCTAGTTTTAATGTTTGTACTGCAGTTTCTATATCTCCATGACCGCTTATCATAATTATAGGATTTAAAA
The DNA here is from genome assembly GCA_002691605.1 of Crocinitomicaceae bacterium. GTDB lineage: Bacteria > Bacteroidota > Bacteroidia > Flavobacteriales_D > Parvicellaceae > MED-G20. The sequence goes on along the minus strand of NZID01000026.1, from coordinate 128,451 downwards.
ATTTTAGTTCAGTTACTTTTTTCAATAATTCAATTCCATCGATTTGTGGCATTTTTATATCACAAAAAATTAAATCATAAGGATAATTTTTGATCATTTTCAGAGCCATTCTACCTTCAGAAGCTTCATCCACAACGTATTTTTCATATTCTAAGATTTCTCTTAAAGCATTTCGTATAGGTTTTTGATCATCAATAATTAAAATTTTATTCATGATTTTAACCATTTAAAAATTTCTGAATAACTTATTTTCTTCCCATAAGATAAAACTCCCTTATTGTAAATTTTACTTGAAAACCAAGTGGTTACTATAAACGTAAATACTAATAAAAAAAGGCTAAGAATGATTTCCCATAGTTCGACACTACTGTCTCCTATTCCCATGGCAATTCTAATTATCATAATTATAGGAGACGTGAAGGGAATTTCACTTAACCAAAATGATATTGAAGATGAGGGGTTATCTATTACTTTACTGACCATGGATATAGCAAAAATCATAGNAANAGTNAANGNAAGAAGGAATTGNNGGGTTANCANCCNCCNCANCCACTGCAGCNCCTATGNCTGCCATTAAACCACTGTAGAGTAAATACCCACCAAGAAAAAACAGNACAAAAAAGAAAATTAAAAAAGACCACTCAATATCATAAATAATAAATTGAAGTATTTCGTTAGAGTTATTTAAATTATTTGAATCAATTTGAATCTTCGGATTGTATTGGTCAGGAATAAATTGAGGTATTACTGTTAAACTCATAATGAAAGTTACCAATGCCCAAATAAAAAATTGAGTTATTCCTACTAGACCAACTCCTATAATTTTAGCCATCATTANTTGAAAAGTTGATACAGAAGAAATAATAATTTCTACAATTCTATTGGATTTNTCTTCAATGACCCCTCTCATAACTTGAACGGAATACATGAATATAAAAATGTAAATAAATATAGAGAATGCTATTCCAACAAAGGCCTTTCTTTGAATATTTTTATTAGCGTTATTTTCAATATCCACTACATCAAGATTTATTCGTGTTTTAATNGATCTATAAGTAGTAATGTCAATATTGTTGTAACTCACTCTGTAGAGCTCAATGGCTTCGTTAATAATATTAGTTAGGTGTTTTTGTAATTGTGTTGATGGAATGTCCTTATAAAGACATTTAGCAGTCATAGAGTTAGTTTTAATAAGATTTACTGGTAGGTATACTAATAAATCAAGTTGATCATCATTTTTGAAAATTTGTTGAATTTCCTGATAACTTTTATCTTTTGGTGCCCATTGGAGGTGATATNTTTGAGAATTCCTAAGAATACTATCAAATAAATGAGATTCATCTACTACTAAAATTTCATAATTTTCTTTGTCATTTTTAGTTAGAAAAGTAGTAAGCCATACAAATCCTATGATAAGTAATGGGCCTAATAGACTCATTATTATAAACGATTTTTTCCTTACTCTAGTAATATATTCTCTCGAAATAATAAGGCCAATCTTATTCATATGAAGTTGCTTTTATAAATACATCTTGAATACTTGGGCTTTTTTTCTTGATCTCAATAATTTCTACATGATCAACAATTCCTTTTATAAATTGGTTAATAGAAAAGTNATTTAGTAATTTGATTTCAGCTTTATTAGTTGTTTNATTTATGAAANAATGATTAATNATTTCCCAACCACCCCANATTGCATTACTAAAACTCATTTGATTTCCAGTGTAATATATGACCCATAAATTATCCTGATAACGCTCTTTTAATTCTTGAATATTACCTTGGACTACTTTTTTAGAATTATTTATAATGGCAGCAGAATCACAAATTTCTTCAACAGAGTTCATATCGTGGGTTGAAAGAATAATACTTGTATTCTTTTTTTTAAGTTCAAGTATTTCTTGTTTAATTAACAAACTATTTACAGGATCAAGTCCACTTAGGGGCTCGTCTAAAATAATGACTTTAGGATCATGTAATATAGTGGTAATAAATTGAATCTTTTGAGCCATCCCTTTTGATAAATCCTCAATCTTTTTATTCCACCATTTGTCAACTTCAAGCTTTTCAAACCAATACTTTAGTTTGTCTTTAGCTTCTTTTTTNGATAAACCTTTTAATTGCGCAAGATACAATGCTTGCTCACCTACTTTCATTTTTTTATACAAACCTCTTTCTTCTGGCAGGTATCCAACAGAGTAAATATGCTTTCTGGAAAGTAATTCACCATTGAATTTTACGGTTCCAGAATCTTGTTTTAAAATTTGATTGATAATCCTTATTAAGGTTGTTTTTCCAGCGCCATTAGGTCCAAGAAGACCAAAAATTTTTGATTTTTCAATATTTAGATTAATCCCGTCTAAGGCCTTATGATTAGCGTAGGATTTATGAAGGTTTTCAATTTCAATTATATTATTTGAAGACATTTTTTTCTAAAGCTATCAAGAAAAGCGATTCTTCATTCTGTCAAAAAAGCTTTTGGTTTGATTTTGTTTTGGTTTGAAGTTATCACTTTCATTTAATTTAACCAATAATTCTTTTTCTTCTTTAGANATTTTTTGTGGTGTAAAAACTTGGATNTTAACAATCATATCTCCTCTACCGTATCCATTAACATCAGGAATTCCNTTAGATCTTAACCTTAAATTTTTACCACTTTGTGTACCTGATGGAATCTTGATTTTTGCTTTACCACTCACCATTGGAATTTCAACGGTGGTTCCCATTACAGCATCTGAAAAACTAATACCTAATTGATATAGTAAATCTGTACCATTTCTAACCAAATGGTCGTGTTCAATTTCTTCTATGGCCACAATCAAATCGCCGGGTACTCCACCACCTGGAGCTTCGTTTCCTTTACCCTGCATGCTNAGCTGCATACCTTCCTCCACACCAGGTGGAATATCAATTTCTATAATTGTTTCTTTTTTTTCTAATCCTGAGGAATCTACTCCTGGTGGTCTTTTAGCAATAATTTGTCCTGATCCCTTACAATTAGGGCAGGTAGANGAGGTCTGCATTGCGCCAAGAATCGTGTTAGTAACTCTGCTCACTTGTCCTGTNCCATTGCAGGTAGGACAANTAGAGAATTCAACACCATTTGCAGCAACTAACTTATTTACTTTTATTTTCTTTTGAACCCCATTTACTATATCTTCCAAAGATAGCCTCAACTTTACTCTAAGGTTAGATCCTTTTCTCACTCTTCTGCCACTACCTCTTCCNCCAAAACCACCACCAAAAGANGAGCCAAAAATATCACCAAAATGATCAAAAATATCATCCATTGACATACCACCTCCCCCAAATCCTTGACCGCCGCTGAAAGCAGCATGACCAAATTGATCGTATTGTTGTCTTTTTTGTGGATTACTTAAAATTTCGTAAGCTTCTGCAGCTTCTTTGAATTTTTGTTCAGCAACTTTATCTCCAGGATTNTTATCAGGATGAAATTGGATAGCCAACTTACGATAAGCTTTTTTGATTTCGCTTTCTGAAGCACCTTTATTTATTTTTAATGTTTCGTAATAATCTTTTTTACTCATTTCGAACAGTTATTCTCCGATTACTACTTTGGCAAATCTAATTACTTTGTCATTAATGGAATACCCTTTTTCAATTACATCTATTATTTTACCTTTTAATTTATTTTTAGGAGCAGGTACTTTTGTAATTGCCTCGTGTATGTCAGGATCGAAATCTTTATGTATTGAATCCATTGGTTTTAAACCTTGGTTAGTTAATGTTTTATATAACTTATTATGTATTANTTCAAAACCTTCCTTAATTGTTTCGGCTTCTTTTACTTCTTTGTTATTAACAATAGCTCTCTCAAAATCGTCAATTACAGGCAAAATTTCTTTTAATAAATTTTCACTAGCATTCGTAATAATATCAATTTTTTCTTTAGCAGTTCTTTTACGATAATTTTCAAATTCTGAGTATAGTCTTATATATTTATCCTTAAAATCAACATTTATTTCGGTAACAATTTTTTCTTCCTTCTGATCCTTAGGTAATTCTTTTTTCTTTTCGTCTTTAGGATCTTTATTTTCCTTACCCTTCTTTTTTGATTTCATATTTAATTTTTANTTACAAATTAATATACAAATTACGATCCAAAATGAAAAGAAGACATTGTGTCATAATCTTATTCTCANGTTGTCAGAATTAAANTGAATTAAAGGGATTTNATTAGCTTGTCAAGTTGTTGGTGAAGGGCAATTCCTCTTAAATTTTTGGCAATAATTTTACCATCAGAATCAAGCAAAAAATTATAAGGTATTCCTCTGACTCCATAGGTAANAGCTCCTTGACTAGACCATCCNTTTAAATCACTTACATGTTCTTTCCATGAAAGTTGATCTTGGTTAATTGCATTTAGCCATGCGGCTTTATTTTTGTCTAGTGAAACNCTGTAAATTTTAAAGCCNTTTGCCGCTTTAAATTTACTTTTAGAATACTTGTTGTATGCNTTAACAANGTTCGGATTNTCTCGTCTACAAGGGCCGCACCATGAAGCCCAAAAGTCAATTAGAACAATGTTGCCTTTAAGAGANGAAAGTTTAATATTTTCACCGTTGGGACTACTGAAATCAAGTTCCGGAGCTAGATTTCCAATATTTAAACCTATTACATTGTTTGAATTATTAATATCTTGTTGAGCTTTATGAGATGTTAAAAAAACAAATAGTATAAATAATAAAATGTTTATTTTCTTCATAATATTTAGACATCAATAATCATTCCAATTTTAATCAATTCTCTTTATTTGAGCTCCAATATTAAGTAGTCTTTGTTCAATATTTTCATAACCTCTATCTATCTGCTCAATATTTAATACAGTACTTTTACCATCGGCAGATAAAGCAGCAATTAATAAAGATACCCCCGCTCTTATGTCTGGAGAAGTCATTGTTATTCCTTTGAGAGCTGTTTTTCTATCTAAGCCAATTACAGTAGCTCTATGCGGATCACACAATATGATTTGNGCTCCCATGTCGATTAACTTATCCACGAAAAANAATCTACTTTCAAACATTTTCTGATGGATTAAGACACTTCCTCTAGCTTGTGTAGCTGTAACTAAAATAATACTTAAAAGATCTGGAGTAAAACCGGGCCAAGGAGCGTCAGAAATAGTCATAATTGAACCATCTATAAAAGATTCAATTTCGTAATTTTCTTGCGAGGGTATAAAAATATCGTCTCCAATTCTTTCTATTTTTATACCCAGCTTTTTAAAAACACTTGGGATCATACCAAGTTTCTCATAAGAAACNTTTTTAATAGTAATTTCTGATTGTGTCATAGCTGCTAGCCCAATAAAACTTCCTATCTCTATCATGTCTGGTAAAATAGTATGGACACAACCTTCTAATTTTTCTACTCCGTTAATTATAATTTTATTTGAACCTAGTCCAGTAATATCAGCTCCCATACTATTTAGCATTTCGCATAGCTGCTGTATGTAGGGTTCGCAGGCAGCATTATATATTGTTGTTTCACCATTTGCTAAAACAGCAGCCATTATAATATTTGCTGTGCCAGTAACTGATGCTTCATCCAATAACATGTAAGTACCATTCAATCCATTTGGAGAATGTGCTTTGTAGAAGTTGGTATCCGGATTATAGTCAAATTCTGCTCCCAAGTTTTGAAATCCTAAAAAATGAGTATCTAANCTTCGTCTCCCAATTTTATCCCCACCNGGTTTAGGAATATAACCTTTTCCAAATCTAGCCAGTAATGGTCCCACAACCATAATAGACCCTCTTAAACTAGCCCCTTTTTTTTTGAATNCGTCTGATGTCATAATGTCAACATCTACTTCATCGGCTAAAAAGCTATAAGATCCGGGTTTTAAATTTTTAATTTTAACTCCAAGTGTTTTAAGTAAATCAATTAGTTTATTTACATCAATTATATCCGGAATATTATTGATAATAACTTCTTTTTCGGTAAGTAAAACTGCGTTGATTACTTGTAAAGCTTCATTTTTTGCTCCCTGAGGAGTAATCTCACCTTTAAGTTTTTTTCCTCCAATAATTTCAAAAGCTCCCATGGTACTTTCTTCTAGATTTATTCTTAGAATAATTTTTGTTATTGNTTCTTTTCTTTTTANTAAAAGTTCTAACAATTTCGCTAGTATCTCTGAGCTTATCAGTNCTAATAGTTAGTTTTCCATNNGAAAGCTCTTCAAGTTGTTTTATAATTAATTTATCATCTACACTATCTCTATTCCATTGCAAATAGGATGTTTTCAATAAATTGGCAATNTGCTTAACCAATTTTTCTTTNTCCTCNCCCTCTTTNAGATCTGAAGCAGCCTTAATCATGTCNTCCATAATTTTACCATAATGTTTAAAACGAATGGCGTTTTTGGGATAAGGAACTTCATCGGGCTTAGAATGATATAATTCTTTTTCGGGCTTTTTAAAAGGTGAATCGACATCTAATTCAAAATTAGATATNATATGAAGATGAGCCCAAAGTTTTTGGCCATGTTCTTCGGAATTATTATTTCTAGTATTTGGATTTATCAGATCCATGACCTTTATTATTACTTTGGCAGCTTTATTTCTTTCGTCTCGTTGCTCAATTTTTACTGCATGGTTTACCATTTTTTGGACATTTCTTCCATATTCAGGAATNACTAATTTATTTGTGTCAGTGTTGTAAGCAAGATTTAATGTTGAACTCATGATAAAGNATGTGAAATTTAGCTCAAATGTAGTAATTAAAAGTACTAAAACAATAAAATTAAATNAATTGAAGTTTAGCAAATTTCAATAACAATTGCCTTTGTCCAGCAGATGGAAAAAACACTGTTGCTTTTGTATTGGGNAAATCNCCACTAATTTCAACTACTTTTCCCTTTCCAAACCTCTCATGAGAAACTTGATCGCCAACCTTTATTTTTAGCACCTCTTTCTCTATATTGTGTGAGTGATTATTTTCATTGCTNNTAATNTTTTTAAGATGACTNGGTNGNTTGCTAAATTTTTTTTGAAAGGAGGAAGTTTTATTTATTGAAATTGTTTTTTTTGAAAAATTTCTATGGTTATTTTGTTTCGAAAATGTTTGTAAAATAAATTGAGGATCTAATTCCTCCAAAAATCTACTTGGTTCACATTGAATTAGATTACCCCATCTAAATCTACTAACTGAATAAGACAGTGTTAAACTTATCTTAGCTCTTGTAACCGCTACATAAAACAGCCTTCTTTCTTCTTCTAAATCNGCTCTAGAATTTTTTGANAGCATCGAGGGAAATAAATCTTCTTCCATCCCTACAACATGCACATTCGAAAATTCTAAGCCCTTTGAAGCGTGAATAGTCATCAAAGAAACTTTGTTTAGATTTTCATCCTCTTTTTTGTCAGCATCTGTTAATAATGCAACATCAATCAAAAAATCTCCTAATGAGATTAAACTTTCTTCATCACTATTTTTTGAAAACTCCTGAATTCCATTTAATAATTCTTGAATATTTTCAAATCTCACAATACCTTCTGGTGTTTTGTCTACACTTAAATCTCTAATTAATCCAGTATTTTTGGCGATTTCAAGGGATAATTCATAGGCATTTAATTTATCAATTCTCGAGTGATAATTTTTAATCATTGAGCAAAATAATTCTAATTTATTTTTTGTTCCAGAATTAACTGAAAATCCAAATTGATCAGGATTGTCAATCACATCCCAGAGTGAGACATCTGCTTCATTAGCGCAAGTAAGNGCATTGTTAACCGTAGTTAGTCCAATCCCTCTTTTAGGGTAATTAATAATTCTTTTTANAGATTCTTCATCATTTAAATTAGCTGATAATCTAAAATAGGCCAATAAATCTTTGATTTCTTTTCTTTGATAAAATGATAATCCACCAAAAATTCGATATGGAATGTTTAATTTTCTTAAAGCCTCTTCAAAAGCTCGAGATTGAGCATTAGTTCTGTATAATATTCCAAAATTTTGATAATTAAGATTTTTGGATGAAGAATATTCAAAAATATCATTTGCAACTGCTTTTCCCTCTTCATTATCTGAATAACTTTTAATAATTTTGATTTTTTCACCAGAATTATTAGCTGTCCAAACACTTTTTTTNATTTGATCTTTGTTGATTCTGATTATACTATTTGCAGCATTTACAATATTTTTGGTCGACCGGTAATTTTGNTCCAATTTAAAAAGTTGGTAGTCTGGATAGTCTTTTCTAAAGTTTAAAATATTNTGAATATTAGCTCCTCTAAATGAATAAATTGATTGAGCGTCATCTCCTACCACACAGATGTTTTCAAATCTAGCGGCTAATGATTTAACAATTAAATATTGTGCATGATTGGTATCTTGATATTCATCAACTAAAATAAATTTAAATTTATCTTGATATTTGTAGAGTGTTTCTGGATTTTGTTTTAAAAGTATGTTTGTCTTGAATAGTAAATCGTCAAAATCCATAGCAGAGGCTCTAAAACATCTTTGATGATAAGTTAAATATATTTCTCCAATCTTTGGTCTTCCAGTTGACCTATCAGTAGAAGTTATTTCTGAATCATTTAAATAATTTTCAGGACTTATTAAACTGTTTTTTGCTGCAGAAATTCTATTGTAGACAATGCCNGGTTTATAGAGCTTATCATCTAATTTTTTTTCTTTAACAATAGTTTTAATAAGGCTTTTAGCATCTTGCGTATCGTATATAGTAAAATTAGATGGATATCCNATTTTTTCATGCTCTACTCTTAATATTCTTGCAAATACTGAATGAAAAGTCCCCATCCATATATTTCTAGCTTTATCTTCACCTACCATTGACGAAATTCTAGATTTCATTTCTTGAGCTGCTTTGTTAGTAAATGTGAGAGACAAAATATTAAATGGATCTACTCCATTTTCTATCAAATAGGCAATTCGATGAGTTAGAACCTTAGTTTTNCCAGATCCNGCGCCCGCTATTACCATTATCGGACCATTGATTACTTTGGTAGCTGCAATTTGTGATTCGTTCAGACCATCGAGAACATTCATTTATAGTAAATCTTTATTTTTTCTAAAATTGTAAAACAACAAAAAGTTTGTCAACTTTTAACTATTAATTTCATATTTAATAATTNACTACTAAAAAACATTTTAAAAATATTTGTTCATCTATTGGATTCCTAATATATTCTTCTACCTTTGCAAGCCGAAAAATCAATTAATAAAAAANAATGCCAACTATACANCAGTTAGTAAGAAAGGGAAGACAATCTAAGNTCAAGGTCAGTAAATCTATTGCCCTTAATTCATGTCCGCAAAAAAGAGGAGTNTGTGTTAGAGTGTATACAACCACTCCGAAAAAACCAAATTCTGCGATGAGGAAAGTTGCAAGAGTGAGACTAACCAACGGCAAAGAAGTAAACGCATATATAGGAGGTGAAGGGCATAATNTACAAGAACACAGTATTGTTTTAGTNAGAGGAGGAAGAGTTAAGGATTTACCAGGCGTAAGATATCATATTGTTAGAGGAGCATTAGATACTGCTGGTGTTGAAGGAAGATCACAGAGAAGGTCGAAATATGGAACTAAAAGATTAAAAAAGAAATAATATNCTAAATGAGAAGAAGAACAGCCAAAAAGCACATTATTTTACCAGANCCAAAATANAAGGATGTAGAGGTTACTAAATTTGTCAATAGTCTGATGATAGATGGTAAAAAAAACATTGCCTTTAATATTTTTTACGACTCTATAGATATTGTTTCAGAAAAAACATCGGAAAATGGATTAGAGATTTGGAAAAAAGCGGTTGAAAATATTACACCAGCTGTTGAAGTTAAAAGTAGGAGAGTAGGTGGTGCTACATTTCAAATTCCAACCCCTGTTAGAGATAGTAGAAAAAGATCACTTGCTATTAAATGGTTAATTGGTTTTTCNTTGAAAAGAAACGAAAAAACTATGAGTGAAAAACTAGCTGGAGANATTTTAGCTGCTTCAAAAGAAGAAGGAGCTGCATTTAAGAAAAAAGAAGACGTACATAGAATGGCTGAAGCCAATAAAGCATTTTCACACTTTAGGTTTTAATANAATGGCAAGAGACTTAAAATATACAAGAAATATCGGTATTGCAGCTCATATTGATGCTGGAAAAACTACTACTACTGAAAGAATTCTATATTATGGTGGAGTAAGCCATAAGATTGGAGAAGTTCATGATGGTGCTGCCACAATGGATTGGATGGAGCAAGAGCAAGAAAGAGGAATTACCATTACTTCTGCAGCTACCACTTTAAATTGGAATTACAGAGAAAAGGAATATCATGTTAATATTATCGATACTCCGGGTCACGTTGATTTTACAGTTGAAGTGAACAGATCTTTAAGAGTTTTAGATGGATTAGTTTTTTTATTTAGTGCCGTTGACGGNGTTGAACCTCAATCAGAAACTAATTGGAGATTAGCTAACAACTATAATGTTCCTCGAATAGGTTTCGTCAATAAAATGGACAGACAGGGTGCAGATTTCTTAAATGTATGTAAGCAAGTTAAAGAAATGCTGGGTAGTCATGCTCTTCCTCTCCAAATCAATATTGGATCTGAAGATGATTTTAAAGGGGTTGTTGATCTCATCAATTTTAAAGGTATTGTTTGGAATGAAGATGATATGGGGATGACTTTTAAAGAAATTGAAATTCCAGATGATATTATTGAAGAAGCTAGAGCACTAAGAGGGAAATTATTAGAAGCTGTTGCAGAATTCGATGATAATTTACTTGAAAAATATTTTGAGGATGAAAANTCACTAACAGAAAGAGAGATTCTTAATGCTTTACGGGAAGCTACTATTGCTGGCAAAGTTGTACCAATGATGTGCGGTTCAGCATTCAAAAACAAAGGAGTTCAAACTATGTTAGACATGGTAATGGAAATTTTACCTTCTCCTTTAGATATCGAAGCTATTACTGGTACTGATCCNGTTAGTGGAGAAGATATTTCTAGAAGACCTTCAGTAAATGAACCATTTAGTTCTCTTGCTTTTAAAATTGCTACTGATCCATTTGTTGGTAGATTGTGTTTCACAAGAGCTTATTCTGGTAAATTAACATCAGGTTCTTATGTCTACAACACTAGAACTAATAAAAAAGAAAGAATTTCTAGAATTTTCCAAATGCATGCTAATAAACAAAATCAAATTCCATCTCTGGATGCTGGAGATATTGGTGCACTCGTAGGATTTAAAGATATTAAAACAGGTGATACCCTTTGTGATGAAAAAAAACATATTATTTTGGAATCAATGGACTTCCCAGATCCGGTAATTGGATTAGCTATAGAGCCTAAAACACAAGCTGACGTTGATAAACTTGGTATAGCACTTTCTAAATTATCAGAAGAAGATCCAACTTTNCAAGTCAAAACTGATGAAGATTCTGGACAAACCATTATTTCTGGAATGGGTGAGTTACACCTNGATATTATAATAGATAGGTTACGCAGAGAGTTTAAGGTTGAATGTAATCAAGGAGCTCCACANGTTGCTTANAAAGAAGCTATTAGNAGTGGTGCTGATCATAGAGAAGTTTACAAAAAACAATCTGGAGGTAGAGGTAAGTTTGCTGATATTGTATTTAAAATTGAACCAGGTGATGCAGAAAATCCAGGTTTAATTTTTGAGAATAAAATTAAAGGAGGTAATATCCCTAAAGAATATATTCCTTCTGTAGAAAAAGGGTTCAAAGACTCCATGAATAATGGGGTACTTGCTGGTTATCCAGTTGATAATATGAAAGTAACTCTAACAGATGGATCATTCCATGCTGTAGATTCAGATTCTCTTTCTTTTGAGTTATGTGCTAAACTTGCTTACAGAACTGCATTACCTAAATGCAATCCTGTTATTTTAGAACCTATGATGAAAATTGAAGTGGTTACTCCTGAAGCTAACATGGGTGATGTAGTAGGTGATTTAAACAGAAGAAGAGGCATTATTGAAGGAATGGATGACAGAGCGGGATCTAAAGTTGTGAAAGCAAAAGTTCCACTTTCAGAAATGTTTGGTTATGTAACTCAGTTAAGAACTATTACTTCTGGAAGAGCTACCTCAAGTATGGAATTTTCACATTATGCAGATGCTCCTAAGAATATTTCTGAAGAGGTTATTGCTAAATCTAAAGGAACTGTAACTGTTTAAAAAATTAAAATGAGTCAAAAAATTAGAATAAAATTAAAATCCTACGATCATAATTTGGTTGATAAGTCTGCAGAAAAAATTGTTAAGACAGTTAAAACAACTGGTGCAATAGTTAGTGGTCCTATTCCATTACCAACTCATAAAAGAATTTATACAGTTTTAAGATCACCTCATGTAAATAAAAAAGCAAGAGAGCAATTTCAGCTATGTGCTTATAAAAGATTAATGGATATTTATAGTTCCTCTTCAAAAACTATAGATGCCCTAATGAAATTAGAACTACCAAGTGGAGTAGATGTAGAAATTAAAGTATAATAAAAATATCAAAATGGCTGGTATCATAGGTAAAAAAATAGGGATGACTAGCGTTTACAGTGCCGAGGGTAAAAACTTACCATGCACGATTATTGAAGCAGGACCATGTGTCGTGACCCAAATAAAAACGCAAGAAAAAGACGGTTACGAATCTATTCAATTAGGTTTCGAAGATAAAAAAGAGAAAAATACTCCAAAAGCAATGCGCGGGCATTTTGCAAAAGCTAAAACATCCCCTAAAAGAAAAATAGTTGAATTTCAGGGTTACAATGATTTAAATCTTGGAGACTCTGTCACTGTAGATCAGTTTCAAGAAGGTGAATTTGTAGATGTTGTAGGCACCTCAAAAGGTAAAGGGTTTCAAGGTGTAGTTAAAAGACACGGTTTCGGTGGTGTTGGTCAAGCTACTCATGGTCAACATAACAGAATGAGAGCTCCCGGTTCAATAGGAGCTGCNTCTTATCCTGCTAGAGTATTTAAGGGAATGAAAATGGGTGGTAGAACTGGTGGAGAAAGAGTAAAATCAATTAATCTTCTGGTCCTNAAAGTCATAGNAGAAAAGAATTTAATAATTGTTAAGGGCTCAGTACCTGGTTCAAAAGGATCTTATTTAATAGTTGAGAAATAATGGAAATAAANGTTTTAAATAAAGAAGGTAAGGCTACTACTAAAAAGATTAAATTAAACAAAAGTGTTTTTGCAATTGAACCTAACGATCATGCAATCTATTTAGACGTAAAACAATATCTTGCAAATCAGAGACAGGGAACCCATCAAGCTAGAGAAAGAGGAGAGATTATTGGTAGTACTAGAAAAATTAAGAAACAAAAGGGGACAGGTACAGCTAGAGCTGGATCTATCAAAAACCCTATATATCGTGGTGGTGGTAGAATNTTTGGTCCTAGACCAAAACACTATGGTTTTAAGTTAAATAAAAAACTTAAAGTTCTTGCAAGAAAATCTGCATTAAGTTACAAGGCTATGGATAAAAATATTATGGTTTTAGAAGAACTTTCTTTAAAATCTCCTAAGACTAAAGATTTCATTTCAGTACTAAAAAACTTAAAAGTCGATGGTGACAAAACACTTTTTGTAACTAGTCAAAATGATAATAATACTATNNTGTCNTCTAGAAATTTATCTAATACAAAGGTAATTACAGCAGAAATGTTAAANACCTATGATATTTTGCATTCAAACAAATTAATAATTTCAGAAAANGCTTTCGTACAGATAGATAAACAATTTAAAGTATAAAGATGGAAAATATTATTATCAAACCAATTTTAACTGAAAAAATGGCTGACTTAGGTGAAAAACTTAACNGATATGCCTTTGAAGTTAAAAATGATGCTAACAAAATTCANATAAAAAATGCNGTTGAAAGTGCNTATGGTGTTAATGTTAAAGCAGTAAATACNTTGAAGCAAGGTGGAGGAAAAAGAAAAATGAAATACACNAATAAAGGAGTTTCTTTTCAAAGAACAAGACTTATAAAAAAAGCAATTGTTACTTTAGATTCTAGTGACACAATTGATTTGTATGAAAATATTTAAATTATAGAAAGGAGTTAAAATGAGTTTAAAAAAATTCAAACCTACATCACCTGGTCAACGTCACAAGCTTATTAGTGATTACANTGAAGTTACTTCTAGTGGTCCAGAGAAGTCATTAACTAAAGGCTCTGGAAAAAGCGGAGGTAGAAACAATACAGGCAAAATGACGATGAGATATATTGGTGGCGGACATAAAAAAAGGTATAGAACAATTGATTTCAAAAGAAATAAGCACGATATTCCTGCAAAAGTTCACTCAATTGAATATGATCCAAACAGAACTGCTAGAATTGCGCTTCTATATTANGCCGACGGGGAAAAGAGATATATAGTTGCNCCAGAAGGTATCAAGGTAGGCCAAACTGTATCATCTGGAAGTAAAGCCACCCCAGAAGTGGGAAACGCTTTATTTTTAAAAGATATTCCACTTGGAACTATTATTCATAATATTGAAATGAACCCAGGAAAAGGGGCTGCTATCGCTAGAAGTGCAGGGTCTTTTGCTCAACTAAATGCTAGAGATGGGAAGTACGCGATAGTTAAATTACCATCTGGAGAAGTAAGAATGGTTTTAATTACATGCTTAGCCACCATAGGTTCGGTCTCTAACTCAGAAAATAGCCTTCAGGTTTCAGGNAAAGCAGGAAGAAAAAGGTGGTTGGGTAGACGACCTAGAGTTAGAGGAGTTGTTATGAACCCTGTAGATCATCCTATGGGTGGTGGAGAAGGTAGAGCTTCTGGTGGACATCCAAGGTCTCGTAAAGGTCTACCGGCTAAGGGTTATAAAACAAGAAGTAAAACAAAATCTTCTAATAGATTTATTATAGATAGAAAAAAGAAATAAGTAATGTCTAGATCATTAAAAAAACCACCATTTGTTCATTATAAATTAATGAAAAGAGTTGAAGAGGCCAAAGAGTCCTCTAAAAAAACCGTAATTAAAACTTGGTCAAGAGCTTCTACAATTACNCCTGACTTTGTAAACCTTACAATTGCTGTTTACAANGGAATGAAATTTATTCCAGTATTCATAACAGAGAATATGGTGGGTCATAAATTAGGAGAATTTGCTCCAACAAGAAATTTTAGAGGTCACGGAGGAAAGAAAAAATAATCAAGCTTTAAAACTTAGAAATGGGTGCAAGAAAAAGAAATAGTTCAGAAAAAATAAAAGAGGCNAGAAAAACTCNAGCAATCGCTAAANTAAATAGTTGTCCAACATCTCCAAGAAAAATGAGACTAGTTGCTGATTTAGTTCGTGGTGAAGATGTTTACAAGGCTCTAAATATTTTAAAGTTTAGTCCNAAGCATGCCTCAAAAAACTTAGAAAAGCTTTTGCTTTCTGCTATAAATAACTGGGAACAAAAAAACGATGGTNAAGATGCTACTAGCGCTAATTTAGTAGTAAAGAGTATTAATGTGGATAGCGCGAGAATGTTAAAAAGAATTCAAGCTGCACCCCANGGGAGAGCTCATAGGATTAGAAAAAGATCTAATCATGTTACATTAATTATTGATAAAGCTTAAAAATAAAGCATGGGACAAAAAACTAACCCTACAGGAAATAGACTAGGATTCATCAAAGGATGGGATTCTAATTGGTATGGAGGAAAAGACTATTCTGCAAAATTAGTGGAAGACGAAAAAATTAGAAAATATTTATATGCTAGACTTCAAAAAGCCAGTATTTCTAAGATAATTATAGAAAGAACTCTAAAACTTATAACGATAACTATTAATACTGCCAGACCTGGAGTAATTATTGGAAAAGCGGGATCTGAAGTAGATAAACTTAAAGAAGAGTTGAAAAAATTAACTTCTAAAGAAGTTCAAATAAATATTTTTGAAATTAAAAGACCTGAGCTTGATGCCAAGCTCGTAGCAGATAGTGTTGCAAGACAAATTGAAGCAAGAATTTCTTTTAGAAGAGCCATTAAAATGTCTATTGCTTCTACTATGAGAATGGGAGCTGAGGGGATTAAAGTAAAAATTTCTGGAAGATTAAATGGAGCAGAAATGGCCCGAAGTGAAATGTACAAAGATGGAAGAATCCCTTTACATACACTAAGAGCAGATGTTGATTATGCACTTTCGGAAGCTTTAACTACTTATGGTTTAATAGGTATAAAGGTTTGGATTTGTAAAGGGGAAGTTTACGGAAAAAGAGATTTATCTCCCAACTTTGGTATGAGTTCAAGAAAGCCTAATAACGATAAAAGAAAAAGATAATAAGATATTATGTTACAACCTAAGAAGACTAAACATAGAAAGCAGCAAAAAGGAAAGATTAAGGGGAACGCTCAAAGAGGACATCAAATCGCATTTGGTTCNTTTGGTATCAAGTCTCTCGATGAGGGGTTTTTGACATCAAGACAAATTGAGGCTGCTCGTATTGCTGTAACAAGATATATGAAAAGGCAGGGTAAAGTTTGGATAAGAATTTTTCCAGATAAACCAATCACAAATAAACCTGCAGAGGTTAGAATGGGAAAAGGAAAAGGAGCTTTAGATCATTGGGTTGCTGTCATTAGACCTGGCAGAATTTTATTTGAAGCCGATGGTGTTCCTTATGAAGTTGCTAAGGAGGCTATGAGATTAGCGTCTCAAAAACTTCCTTTAAAAACCAAGTTTGTAGTAAGAAATGATTTTGTTAATTGAAAAAGTAATAAAAATTGAAAAGTAAAGAATTTAATATAAAATTAAACAGTTTGTCCACTGAAGAGCTTCAAGAAATGCTTGTCAATACTGAAAGTGAGCTCAACAAGCTAAAGATGAACCATAAAACTGCTGAACTAGAAAATCCTCTTGAAATAAGATTTGTAAGAAGAAATGTAGCCAGAATCAATACGGAGATAAAAAAAAGAGAATTACAAAATACAACTAATTGATTGTTATGAGAAATTTAAGAAAAGAACGAATAGGATTAGTAACCAGCTCTAAAATGGATAAATCCATTGTTGTTATGGTTGAAAGGAAAGAAAAGCATCCTAAGTATGGGAAGTTTCTTAAGAAAAGTACCTCATTTGTTGCCCATGATGAAAAGAATGTATGTAATGAGGGTGATACTGTGAAAATAATGGAAACTAGGCCTATTAGCAAAAGAAAGAATTGGAGATTAGTTAAAATACTTGAAAAAGCAAAATAATAAAAATGGTACAACAAGAAAGTAGATTATTAGTAGCTGACAATAGTGGTGCCAAAGAAGTACTAGTTATAAGAGTACTTGGCGGAACTAAAAGAAGATATGCTTCTATTGGAGATCAAGTAGTTGTTACAGTTAAGGANGCTACNCCCTCAGGAAACGTAAAAAAAGGTCAGGTTTCTAGAGCAGTTGTTGTTAGAACAAAAAAAGAAGTTAGAAGAAATGACGGTTCTTACATAAGATTTGATAATAATGCAGTTGTATTGTTAAACGATGGTGGAGAAATGAGAGGTACAAGAATTTTTGGACCTGTTGCAAGAGAGTTGAGAGAAAAACAATTTATGAAAATAGTGTCTTTGGCACCAGAAGTATTATAATTATTGGAAGTAATGCAGAAAAAATTTAAAATAAAAAAAGGAGATACAGTTAAAGTTATAGCTGGTGCTGCTTTAGGTCAACAAGGAATTGTATTAGATGTTGATTATAACAAAGAAAGAGTTTTTATTGAAGGTCTTTCAGTGGTAAATAAAAAACATGTTAAACCGCAAAGTGATAAAGCTAACCCGGACGGTGGAATTATAGATAAGGATAGAAGTTTGCATATTTCAAACGTTGTNTTGATTCATAACGGNGAATCAACAAAGGTTGGAAGAAAAATAGGAGAGAANGGAAAGTTAGTTAGATTTGCAAAAAAATCAGGAGAGGAGATCGTATCATGAGTTATACACCAAGATTAAAAGAAAAATATACAAAAGAAATTGTACCAGTTTTAAAAGAGAAGTTCAAATACAAATCTATTATGGAAGTTCCTATGGTAGANAAAATTGTTATTAGCCAAGGAGTTGGAGAAGCAGTCTCAGATAGAAAATTAATTGAAAATGCNGTCAATGATCTTTCTGAAATTGCAGGTCAAAAAGCTTTAATTGTTAATTCCAAAAAAGATGTATCTAATTTCAAGCTTAGAAAAGGTATGCCTATTGGAACTAAAGTNACTCTTAGAAGAGAGAAAATGTACGANTTTTTAGACAGATTAATTTCAGTAGCATTACCAAGAACAAGAGATTTTAGAGGAGTAAAATCTAAGGGTGACGGAAGAGGCAATTTCACCTTAGGCGTCAAGGAAAGCATCATTTTTCCTGAAATAGATATTGATAAAGTGAAAAAAATTTTAGGAATGGATATTACTATTGTAACAACAGCTAATTCATCGGAAGAAGGCAAGGCCTTATTAGTTGAATTTGGTTTTCCATTTGAAAAAAAATAAAATATAGAATTATGGCTAAAGAATCAATGAAAGCTAAAGAGCGAAAAAGGGCAAAACTTGCCGCTCAATATGAAGAAAGAAGAGCAATTTTAAGAAAAGCTCAAAATGAAGGTGATTGGGAAGCAATGTTTAAATTACAAAAGCTTCCTAAAAANTCAATGGGAATAAGAAAACATAACAGATGTCAACTTACCGGAAGACCTAGAGGATATATGAGNCAATTTGGAATTTCAAGAGTGACTTTTAGAGAAATGGCAGTTGCTGGTAAAATTCCAGGGATTACAAAAGCAAGTTGGTAAAAAAAATAAATAAAGTAAAATGGTTACAGATCCTATATCAGATTATCTAACAAGATTAAGAAACGCNATAGCTGCAAAGCATAAAGTTGTGGAGATTCCTGGTTCAAATGTCAAAAAAGCAATGACNAAAATNTTAATGGATCAAGGTTATATACTNAACTATAAGTTTACTGAAGATAATAAACAAGGAATTATTAAAATTGCCTTAAAATACAACAACAAAACTAAAGATTCCGCGATTAAAAATCTCACTAGAATTAGTAAACCTGGATTAAGAAAATATTCAGGAGTTGATACTTTACCTCGAGTTTTAAATGGCTTAGGGATAGCTATTGTATCTACTTCTAAAGGATTAATAACGGATAAAGAAGCAAGAAAACAAAAAATTGGTGGTGAAATACTTTGCTACGTTGATTAAATTATAAGAAATGTCAAGAATTGGAAATGCACCTGTAAATNTACCTGAAGGNGTTGAGATTAAGATTTCATCTGAAAATGAAGTTACTGTAATAGGTAAACTAGGAGAGTTAAAACAAATAGTTAATCCTNCTATAAAAGTTACATATCAAGACAGAGAAATTATACTCTCTAGATCTAATAATGAAAAAGAAACTAGGTCAATGCATGGGTTATACAGGTCTTTGATTAATAATATGGTTCAAGGAGTATCTCAGGGTTTTGTANTCGAACAAGAATTAGTTGGTGTTGGATACCGAGCTAAAGCACAGGGCCAAAAGTTAGAACTTTCTTTAGGCTTTTCACATCCTATAGTTTTTGAACTTCCAAAAGAAGTAAAACTAACTGCAACTACTGAAAAAGGTAAAAATCCATTGATCAAATTAGAGTCATTTGACAAACAACTTATTGGTCAAGTTGCAGCCAAAATAAGATCCTTTAGAAAACCAGAACCTTANAAGGGAAAAGGCGTATTATTTAAAGGTGAAGTAATTAGAAGAAAAGCTGGTAAAACAGCGGCAAAATAATTTTATAAAATGAGTAATTTAAAATCTAACAGAAGACATAGGATTAAAAAGAGAATCAGAAAAAACGTTTCTGGCACTCCNACTAGACCTAGACTAAGCGTTTTTAGAAGTAATAAGCAAATTTATGCTCAATTGATTGATGATGAAAATGGGGTTACTCTAGCTTCTGCNTCATCTTTTGACAAAGAAAAAGAATTTAAAGGAAACAAAACTGATCAAGCTAAGTCCATTGGNAAAAAAATTGCTGAAAATGCAATTAAAGCTGGATTTAAGGAAATTGTTTTTGATAGAAACGGTTATTTATATCACGGTAGAATAAAAGCTTTTGCAGATTCTGCTAGAGAAAATGGTCTAAAATTTTAATAATTAGATATGATGGAATCAGAAAAATCAGTTAGAGCTACAGATATAGAATTAAAAGACAGATTAGTTGCTATAAATAGAGTTACTAAAGTCACCAAAGGAGGNAGACATTTTAGCTTTTCAGCCATAGTTGTAGTTGGTGATGAAAATAGTATAGTAGGACACGGATTAGGAAAAGCTAATGAAGTTACTGAAGCTATTTCAAAAGCAGTTGAAGACGCTAAAAAGAATTTAAAAAGAGTTGCAGTAGTAAATGAGACTTTACCTCATGCCATTAAATCTAAATATTCAGGAGCCCAAGTTTTCCTAAANCCAGCCTCTGCAGGTACAGGAGTAATTGCTGGTGGGGCTATGCGTGCAGTTTTAGAAAGNGCAGGTATTAAAAATGTATTAGCAAAATCACAGGGTTCTTCTAATCCNCATAATGTTGTAAAAGCNACAGTTAATGCGTTACTTTCTTTAAGGGATGCTAATAGCGTAGCTCAACAAAGAGGGGTGAGTCTTGATAAAGTTTTTAACGGATAATTACTTCAATATGCCAAAAATTAAAGTTACTCAAATAAAAAGTGCAATCAATAGACCTTCAAGACAGAAGTTAACGCTTCAAGCCCTTGGTTTAGGTAAGTTAAATAAAACTGTTGAACATGAAGCAACTCCTCAGATTTTAGGAATGGTTGAAAAAGTAGGTCACCTATTAAAAATTGAAAAATAATTTATAATAAATCAAGTAATTATGAAATTACATACTTTAAAACCCGCAGAAGGTTCCACAAAAGCTAGAAAAAGAGTTGGAAGAGGTCAAGGTTCAGGCCATGGGGGTACCTCAACAAGAGGACATAAAGGGGCTAAGTCTCGGTCTGGATATAAATCAAAGATTGGATTCGAAGGTGGTCAAATGCCATTACAACGAAGAGTTCCAAAATTTGGTTTTAAGAACATAAATAGAGTGGAATATAAAGCCATAAATTTAGATACTCTTCAAATAATTATTGATAAAACTAAAGCNAAAAGTATAGACCCTTCAATTATTATTGAGAATGGTTTAGCAAACAAAAGAGACTTAATTAAGATTCTTGGTAGAGGAGAACTTAAATCTAAAATAAATATTTCTGCTCATGGTTTTTCTGCAAAAGCTAAGTCTTCAATTGAAGATTTGGGTGGTAAAGCTGAAATAATTGAGAAAAAGAAAGCTAAAGCTGAATGAAAAATTTAATTAAAACATTAAAAGAAATTTGGGCAGTTGAAGAGCTGAGAAAACGCATTATCTATACATTTGGNCTAGTATTAGTATATAGAATAGGTTCTTTTATTGTTCTTCCAGGAATAGATACTGAAAGATTGGCTTCTTCTGCAGCTGGTGATAATAGTATTCTAAATTTAATAAATATGTTTGCTGGAGGAGCTTTTTCTAGAGCATCTATTATGGCACTCGGTATTATGCCCTATATATCAGCTTCGATTGTNATGCAATTACTGGGAATGGCTGTACCAACATTTCAAAGATTACAACGCGAAGGAGAAAGTGGAAGGAAAAAAATAAACCAATATACCCGTTTACTAACTATTGCTATATGCTTATTTCAAGCTCCAAGCTACATGGGAGCTTATGTTCCCGCTGAGGCAAGATTAAACGATTCATTTCTTTGGTGGTTTCAAGTTACTGCGATCTTAACTGCAGGAACCATGTTTGTAACTTGGTTAGGAGAAAGAATAACTGATAGAGGAATTGGCAACGGTATTTCATTAATAATCACTATTGGAATTATTGCAGGTTTACCGGGAGCATTTTTTCAGGAATTAGGAGCTAAAATTTATGATGGTGGATTAGTTATTTTATTAGTAGAAATGGTTATTTTGTTGTTTGTTATTTTATTAACAATACTNTTAGTTCAAGGTACAAGAAGAATTCCTGTTCATACCGCTAAAAGAGTTATAGGAAGAGGATCAAGACAAGCACTAGCGGGAGGTCAAAGAAGTTATATTCCATTAAAAATAAATCAAGCGGGGGTCATGCCAATCATATTTGCCCAAGCTNTAATGTTTTTACCTTCTTTAATTTTCCAAAATAGCTCTTTTGGAGCCACTTTTTCTAATATTCAAGGATTTTGGTACAATACAGTATTCTTTTTAATGATTGTTATTTTCACNTATTTTTATACTGCTATTATGATGAATCCGAATCAAATGGCGGATGAACTAAAAAGAAATGGTTCTTTTATACCAGGTGTTAAGCCCGGGAAAAAAACAGCCGATTTTATAGAAGGTTTAATTTCAAGGTTGGTATTTCCTGGTTCCATATTTTTGGGAGTAATAGCCATTTTACCAGCTTTTGCTATGAATTTTGGAGTTCAACAAGGTTTTGCGTACTTCTTTGGTGGAACTTCTTTACTTATTATGGTTGGAGTAGTACTAGANACTCTTCAACAAATTGAAAGCCATTTACTTAATAGACATTACGATGGTCTTATTAAAGGTGGCAGAATTAAAGGCAGATCTTCTGCGTCAGCAGTGACAATGAACCAAGCCTTATAAANTCTTTTCCATGATTTTTTATAAAACTGGAGAAGAAATTGAACGAATTAAAAAAAGTTCTTTACTTGTTGGTAAAACTTTAGCTGAAGTTGCTAAAATAATTAAACCCGGTGTTACTACATTGGAATTAGACAAAGTTGCAGAAGAATTCATTAGAGATCACCATGCTGTACCTGGATTTCTTGGTTATAATGGTTTTCCAAATAGCTTATGCACATCTGTTAATTCTGAAGTGGTACATGGAATTCCTAACAATAAACCTTTAAAAAATGGGGATATAGTTTCGGTTGATTGCGGAGTACTAATGGACGATTTTTATGGAGATTCTGCTTATACTTTTGAGGTTGGTGTAGTATCTAAGGAAGTAAAAAATCTGATTGAGGTTACTAAGGAATGTTTAAACTTAGCTATTGAACAAACTAAATCTGGAAATAGAATTGGGGACATTGGATATGCTGTTCAAAACCATGCTGAAAGCAATGGTTACAGCGTAGTTAGAAAATTAGTGGGTCATGGATTAGGTAGATCTTTACATGAAAAACCAGAAGTTCCTAATTATGGTAAAAAAGGAAGAGGTCATAAAATGAAACCTGGANTAGTATTGGCTATAGAGCCTATGATTAATTTAGGAAAAAAAGAAGTTAAGGAGTTGAATGACAGATGGACCATTGAGACCAAAGACCAATTACCCTCTGCTCATTTTGAACACGATGTGGCCATCGGTTTAGACGGAACACCAGAAGTTTTATCATCATTTGAAGAAATTGAAAAAGTATTGAATAATAAAGTTAACAAACAATATGGCTAAACAGACNTCAATAGAACAAGATGGGACCATTAGCGAAGCATTGTCCAATGCTATGTTTAGGGTAGAATTAGAAAATGGGCACATTATTACTGCACATATTTCTGGTAAGATGAGAATGCATTACATAAGAATATTACCTGGAGATCGTGTTAAAGTAGAGATGTCACCATATGATTTAACAAAAGGAAGAATTACGTTTAGATACAAATAATTAAAAAATGAAAGTAAGAGCATCTATAAAAAAGAGATCTGCAGATTGCAAAATTGTAAGACGAAAAGGAAGATTATATGTAATCAACAAAAAGAACCCTAAGTTCAAACAAAGACAAGGATAATATTATGGCAAGAATATCAGGAATAGATTTACCAAAAAATAAAAGAGGCGTCATAGGTTTAACCTATATATACGGCATCGGAAAAAGTACATCACAAAAAATACTGNCAGAAGCTGGGATCGACGAAAGTATTAAAGTACAAGATTGGAACGACGATCAGCTCGGGAAGATAAGAAAACTTATTGCCGAAACTTACAAGGTGGAAGGGGCTCTAAGATCTGAAGTCCAGTTGAATATTAAACGATTAATGGATATTGGCTCACAAAGAGGAATACGACATAGAAATGGATTACCACTTAGAGGCCAAAGAACTAAAAATAATTCTAGAACAAGAAAAGGGAAAAGAAAAACTGTTGCTAATAAAAAGAAAGCAACTAAGTAATATTTAAGACATAATTTTATGGCTAAGCAATCAAAAAAGAAAAAAAACGTACAAATCAATCCAGTTGGAGAAGCTCATATTCAAGCTTCATTTAATAATATTATCATTTCTCTATGCAATGATAAGGGACAAGTAATTTCTTGGTCTTCTGCTGGTAAAATGGGATTTAGAGGATCTAAGAAAAACACTCCATATGCTGCACAAGTTGCTGCCGAAGAATGTACTAAAGAAGCCTTTGAATTCGGATTAAGAAAAGTAAAAGTTTACGTAAAGGGTCCTGGAGCAGGTAGAGAATCTGCTATAAGAAGTATTCATAATAATGGAGTAGAAGTAACAGAAATAGTTGATGTTACTCCGATACCTCATAATGGATGTAGACCTCCAAAAAGAAGAAGAGTATAAACAAAACCATAAAAGTTTATTACATCGAAGGATACTGACCTTAATTCATGATAAACTTTTAAAAAATAAATAAAAATGGCAAGATATAACGGTCCAAAATCAAAAATTGCTAGAAAGTTCAGAGAACCTATTTTTGGTCCTGACAAAGCTCTAGAAAAAAAGAATTATCCACCTGGGATGCATGGTCCTAACAAAAGGAGGATGAAGCGATCAGAATATGCAACTCAGTTAGCAGAAAAGCAAAAAGCAAAATATACTTATGGGATTTTAGAAAAGCAATTTTCTAATTTGTTTAAAAAAGCTTCTGCAAAGTCTGGCATTACCGGAGAAATACTACTTCAATTATGCGAACAAAGGCTCGATAATGTTGTTTTTAGATTAGGAATTTCTCCTACTAGAAGAGGCTCTAGACAATTGGTATCTCATAGGCACATTACAGTTAATGGTAAAATCGTAAATATCCCTTCTTACACATTAAGAATTGGAGATATAGTAGGAGTCAGAGAAAAATCTAAATCATTATCAATTATATCCTCCTCACTAGGTGCTGAAAAGCAGGTAAATGAATGGTTATATTGGGATAGTAATTCACTGACTGGAGAAGTCAAAGCGATACCAACAAGAGAACAAATTTCAGAAAATATTAAAGAACAATTAATTGTAGAACTTTACTCTAAATAATAAGAGTACTAAAAAATAAATAATATGGCAATTTTAGATTTCCAAAAACCAGAAAAAGTAATTATGTTAGAATCTACTGATTTTAGAGGTAGATTTGAATTCAGACCACTAGAACCAGGTTATGGTATCACAGTTGGTAACGCTCTTAGAAGAATTTTACTAAATTCAATAGAGGGTTTTGCAATAGCATCTATTAAAATTGAAGGTGTTGAACACGAGTTTTCAACTGTAAAAGGTATTGTGGAAGACGTAACTGAAATCGTACTAAACCTAAAACAAGTTAGATTTAAAAGACAGATTGAAGATTCAGATTATGAAGAAGTTAATGTTACTCTTTCAGGTCAAGACACATTTACTGCTGGTGACATTGGTAAATTTACTTCCTCATTTCAAGTTTTAAATACTGATCATATTATATGTCACATGGAGAAATCAGTAAAATTAAACATTCAGTTGACCATTGTCAAAGGCAGAGGTTATGTTCCAGTTGAAGAAAACAAAACCGAGAGTGCTCCAATGGGAACTATTTTTACAGATTCTATTTTCACTCCTATCCGAAATGTAAAGTATACAATTGAGAATTTTAGAGTTGAACAGAAAACAGATTACGAAAAACTGATTTTTGATATTGATTCAGATGGTTCTATACACCCTAAAGAAGCATTAAAAGAGGCTGCAAGAATCTTAATTCATCACTTTATGCTTTTTTCAGATGAGAAAATAACTTTAGATGAAGACGAAAAATCTGAAACTGAAGAATTTGATGAAACATCTTTACACATGAGACAATTATTGAAAACTAGGTTAGTAGATATGGATCTTTCAGTAAGAGCTCTAAATTGTCTTAAAGCTGCAGATGTTGAAACTTTAGGAGAATTAGTAGCTTACAACAAAAATGACTTACTTAAGTTTAGAAACTTCGGAAAGAAATCTCTAACAGAGCTAGATGATTTAATTGAATCTAAAGGGCTCTCTTTTGGGATGGATGTTTCCAGATATAAATTAGATAGAGATTAATTACGTTTCTTCGTTTTAAATAATATAATATGAGACACGGAAAAAAAACCAACCATTTAAGTAGAAAAACAGCTCACAGAAGTGCTTTATTATCTAATATGGCTTGCTCACTGATCGAACATAAGAGAATAAATACTACACTTGCTAAAGCAAAAGCTTTAAGAAAGTATGTAGAGCCTTTAATTACTAAATCAAAACAAGATACAACTCACAATAGAAGAATAGTTTTTAGATACTTAAAAAATAAAGATGCTTCTTCGTTGTTATTTAGAGATATTGCTCCTAAAATTAACGATAGGCCAGGCGGTTATACCCGTATTATCAAGATGCATAACCGTTTAGGTGATAATGCTGAAATGGCTATGATTGAGTTAGTTGATTTTAACGATTTATTAACCAAAGACCAAGTTAAAAAGAAAAAAACGAGAAGAAGAGGCGGTAAAAAACCAGCAGCAAATACTTCTAAGAACAATGAAAATACTGAAGTTATTGAAGATGCAGAGCTAATTGAAGAAACAACTGATGTTATCAGTCCTGCAAAAGATCCAACTATTAAAGTTGAAAGTTCAGATAAAAATTCTGAAACTACTGAACCTCCTAAAAAAGAAAAATAAATAGTTTTTAAACAAAATTTATAAGGTAGTTAATAACTACCTTTTTTTTTTGCATTTAAAATTATCTTAGTCTTAATCTAAAATATATTTTTGTAGAGTGGAATCAAAATCTAAAAATACTGTTTTAGTTCTTTCTGATGGAACTATTTTCAATGGCAAATCATGTGGTAAAACAGGTACTGTAACAGGAGAAATTGCATTTAATACTGGAATGAGCGGTTATCAAGAAATTTTTACCGACCCCTCTTACCATGGACAAATAATAACCATGGCCAATGCTCATATTGGAAATTATGGAGCAAATAAAATAGAAATTGAGTCAAATTCTTCTCAAATCAAAGGATTAGTGGTTAAGAAATTTGCCCATCACTACTCAAGATATGGAGATGATAATGAGTTATTAAATGACTTTCTAATGAGAGATAATGTAGTGGGTATTAAAGATGTTGATACTAGAGCATTAATTAGTCATATAAGAGAAAATGGAGCCCAAAATGCTATTATCTCTTCAGAGGAAAAATCAATAGATGAATTAAAAGCAATTTTATCTGATTCTCCAGAAATGAAGGGATTAGAGCTTGCATCAAAGGTTTCAACCAATGAAATATATGATTCTGGTACTGGAAAATATAAAATTGCTCTAATTGACTTTGGGGTTAAGAAAAATATTATCAGATGTTTAAACGAAAGAGATTGTGCTGTAAAAGTTTTTCCATATAATATTTCACTGGAAAAAATCAAATCCTACGATCCAGATGGAATTATGTTGTCTAATGGTCCTGGAGATCCAGAACCTCTTAAAAATTCTATTCAGTTAGTAAAAGAACTAGTTGAATTAAATTATCCTATTTTTGGAATATGTCTAGGTCATCAAATTTTAGCTCTTTCCCAAGGATTAACCACAGAGAAAATGCATAATGGTCACAGAGGTATAAATCATCCAATTAAAAATTTAATAACAAATAAATGTGAAATTACATCTCAGAACCATGGTTTTGTAGTTAAAAAACAAGATGTAGAAGATCACCCAGGAGTTGAGTTAACACATTTACATTTAAATGATAATACGGTAGCAGGTATTTCTTTAATTGGTAAAAATGCGTTTTCAGTACAATACCATCCTGAATCTTCTCCGGGACCTAATGATTCTAGATATTTATTTGACCAATTTCTTGAAAATATCAAAAAGTAATTAAATTTTAAAAAAATTAAAAATGGGAGCAATTGAACACATTCATTCTAGACAAATTTTAGATTCAAGAGGAAATCCTACACTAGAAGTAGATGTTTTTACATCTAAGGGTGGATTTGGTAGAGCTGCAGTTCCATCGGGTGCATCTACTGGAATTCATGAAGCTGTGGAATTAAGAGATTTAGATAAAGGCATCTATATGGGAAAAGGAGTACTTAAAGCTGTAGATAATGTAAATAACGTTCTTGCAAATGAATTAAGGGGCATGCATGTTCTTAACCAAAGAGATATTGATCAACTAATGATTCAGATGGACGGGACAGAAAATAAATCTAAGCTAGGTGCCAACGCGATTTTAGGAGTTTCATTAGCATGTGCCAAAGCTGCAGCATCTGAAACTGGCATTCCACTTTACAGTTATATAGGTGGTGTCAAAGTTAATACCCTTCCTGTTCCCATGATGAATATTTTAAATGGAGGGTCTCATGCTGATAATAAAATAGATATTCAAGAATTTATGGTGATGCCTTTTGGTGCAGAATCTTTTAGCGATGCCCTTAGAATGGGGACAGAAGTATTTCACCATCTTAAAAGTGTTTTAAAAAGTAAAGGAATGTCTACTAATGTTGGAGATGAAGGAGGGTTTGCACCCGGACTAGGATCTAACGATGAAGCTATTGAAGTAGTTTTAAAAGCCATAGAATCTGCAGGATATAAGCCAGGAGAAGATATGTGGATTGCATTAGATGCTGCAGCTTCTGAATTTTATTCAGATAAAACTAAAAAATATACTTTTGAATCAACTGGAGATATTATGTCTTCAGAAGATCTGATAAGTTTTTGGAAAAACTGGGCTAATAAATATCCAATAATTTCAATCGAAGATGGCTTGGCAGAAGATGATTGGAAAGGATGGAAATCTTTAACAGATGCAGTAGGTCATCACTGTCAATTAGTTGGCGACGATCTTTTTGTTACCAATACTAAAAGACTTCAAAAAGGAATTAATGAGGAAATTGCCAATTCAATACTAATAAAAGTAAATCAAATAGGTACCTTATCTGAAACTATAGATGCTGTTTCTTTAGCCTCTAATAATGGATATTCATCTGTAATGAGTCATAGAAGCGGTGAAACAGAAGATAATACTATTGCCGATTTAGCAGTAGCCTTAAATACAGGACAAATTAAGACAGGATCAGCTTCAAGATCCGATAGAATGGCTAAATACAATCAATTATTACGAATTGAAGAACAACTTGGAAAATCGGCTCATTTCCCTGGAAAAGACTTCAAATTTTTAAATGGCTAAAAAGGTCAAAAAAAATCGTTACAAAAAGTGGTTTTTCATTTTATTAATATTCAACGTATTATACTTTGGGTATGACTTTATTAAAACCCCTGCTTTTTTTTATCATTACAAACAAATTTTTAAAAAGGTATTTTTTCCTCCTAAAATTCCGAGTGGAAATTTTACTTATGGAATAGATATTTCACAATACCAAGGAATTATTTCTTGGTCTAAAGTAAAAAAGATGAACGAAAAGTTCCCAATCGAATATGTCATTATTAGAGCAACTGCTGGAAAAAAACATAGAGATAATTTTTTTACTTCAAATTGGAGGGAAGTAAAAAAGTATCATTTTCTGAGGGGGGCGTATCATTATTTTAGACCAAATGAAAATTCTACGTTACAGGCAAAAAATTTTATAAAAAATGTAAAGTTAGCACCTGGAGACCTTCCACCCATTTTAGATATTGAAAAAATGAGTGACATTCAAAGTTCGGATAATTTATTAAAAGGAATTGCAAATTGGTTAGAAATAATAGAAAACCACTATGGTGTAAAACCAATTATTTATTCTGGTGCTCATTTTTTTAATGATTATTTAAAATCCAATTTTAATAATTATTTTTTATGGATAGCTAATTATAACAAAGTAGAAAGTCCTTTAGATAATATGAATTGGAAGATGTGGCAATTTTCTGATAATGGAAGTGTAAACGGTATAAAAGGACCAGTAGATTTAGATTTATATAAAGGAAGTTTCTCAGAATTGAAAAAATATGCTTTAAAATAGATCATTTGTTGTTTCTTTGTTTACATTCTAATTTTTATAACCTTATTATATGAGTTCTAGTAAAGTAATTTATTACACTAAAACAGATGAAGCGCCAGCTTTAGCAACCCATTCCTTTTTACCAATAGTCGAATTATTTACAAAAAGTGCAGACGTAACTATTCAACTAAAGGACATTTCATTAGCAGCAAGAATTTTATCACAATTTTCAGAATATTTAGATGAAACACAACAATTTGAAGATCATCTTGCATTTTTAGGCGATTTAGCTAAAAACCCAGATGCTAATATTATTAAGCTACCTAACATTAGTGCATCAATTCCCCAGCTTAAAGCAGCAATAAAAGAATTACAATCAAAAGGATTTAATATCCCAAAATATCCAGATGACGCTAGAAACAGTAAAGAAAAAGAAATTAAATCTACTTACGACAAAATTAAAGGAAGTGCTGTAAATCCTGTTTTAAGAGAAGGTAATTCTGACAGAAGGGCACCACAAGCAGTTAAAAATTATGCTAAAAATAATCCTCATAGTATGGGAAAATGGTCTTCCGATTCTAAAACTCATGTTTCTAGTATGAAAACTGGAGACTTTTTTGGTTCTGAAAAATCTAAGACTATTTCTGAAGAGTCAGTTGTCTCAATAGTTTTTGAAGATTTAAATGGCAAAAAAGAAACGCTAAAGGCTGAGTTTACTATTTTAAAAGATGAAATTATTGATTGTGCTGTGATGAGTTTAGAACACTTAGAAAAATTCTTTGAAAATGCAATTAAAGAATCAAAAGAGGAGGATATTTTATTTTCATTACACATGAAGGCAACAATGATGAAAGTTTCAGATCCTATAATTTTTGGTAAATGTGTAGAAGTATTTTACGCTGAAGTTTTCAAATCTTTCAAAAAAGAATTAGATGCAGTTGGAATAAACCCAAATAATGGATCCGCAGACTTGTTCAATAAGTTGCACTTATTAGAAAAACCAGTAGCAAAAAAAATTAGTTCTTTAATTGAGCAAATTCATAAAAACAACCCATCTCTTGCAATGGTAGATTCCGACAAGGGGATTAGTAATTTACATGTTCCAAGCGATGTAATCATTGATGCATCTATGCCGGCTATGATTAGAAACTCTGGTAAGATGTGGAATAAAAACGGGGAGCTTCAAGATGTGAAGGCCGTTATTCCAGATAGATCTTATGCTAGTATTTTTCAGGCAACTATTGATTTTTGTAAAGTCAATGGAGCTTTTGATCCAACCACCATGGGAAGTGTTTCTAATGTTGGATTAATGGCTCAGAAAGCAGAAGAATATGGTTCTCATGATAAAACATTTCAAATTAAAAATACTGGGAAAGTAAAAGTTTTAGATGAAAATAATCGTGTTCTTATTGAACAAGATGTTAATAAAGGAGATATTTTCAGAATGTGTCAAGTCAAGGATGCCCCAGTTCAGGATTGGATTAAGCTCGCCATTTCTAGAGCTAAAGTAACTAAAACACCTGCAGTATTCTGGTTAGATGAAAATAGATCCCATGACAATGAAATTATAAAAAAAGTAAATAAGTATCTTTCAAACTACGAAACTACAGAGATAGAAATTCATATTCTTTCACCTAAAGAAGCTACTCAATATTCATTGTCAAGAATAATTAAAGGGCTAGATACTATTTCTGTAACAGGAAATGTTTTAAGAGATTATTTAACCGACCTATTTCCAATTTTAGAACTTGGAACTAGCGCTAAAATGTTATCAATAGTTCCCTTAATGAACGGAGGCGGACTCTTTGAAACAGGCGCCGGTGGTTCTGCACCAAAACATGTTCAACAATTCGTCAAAGAAGGTTATTTAAGATGGGACTCATTAGGTGAGTTTTTAGCATTAGCTGTTTCATTGGAATTTTTAGCTGATAAAAACAATGATGAAAAATGTAATATTTTAGCTCACACTCTTGACAAGGCTACAGAAAAGCTACTATTAGAAAATAAATCACCTTCAAGAAAATTAGGAGGGATAGATAATAGAGGAAGCCACTTTTACATTGCTTTATACTGGTCAGAATTATTATCTTCTCAAAAAGAAGACTCTGAATTAGCGGTCTATTTCAAAGAAATATATAATTACTTAAAATCAAATGAAGTTGCTATAAACAATGAGTTATTAAATGCTCAGTCAAAAGAACAAGTAATTAATGGATATTATTTAACAGATTCTGATCTTACAAAAAAAGCGATGTGCCCCAGTGAAACACTCAATAAAATTCATTCAATTTTTTAAAATTGAAATCTAATCTGAGCGCGTAAATCTGTTTTTGAAGGCCCATTTATTTCGTTTAGACCAGAACCTATAGATTTTCTATTTGTATACATCCAATTTCCCCACCTTAGCCATAAATCAATGCCTTTCTTGAATTGATATCTTGTTGTAATGTACGTTCTTGCTCCTTGGTAATAATAGGCAGGTATTCTAAAATAATAAAGTACATCATTTTCATAACTGTAAATACGAGAATTATAGGAATCTGAATCAAAAAGAGCAAATCTAGCTGTAAAAGATAATTTACCTTCTTTGGGTTTATAGGTTAAATCTTGTATAATTAAAATGCCATTTTCATTAGCGTTGCCACTTCTAGAATAACTACAGTATTCTACCCTGTTTCTAATTCTTATAGATTCGGTAATTAATGCATTTACATTGAATCTTAAGTTCCATTGGTTAATATTTGATAATGTAGTAATATCTCTAGCAATTTTTGCATTGTTATATGGTTTATCTCTATGTCTAATTCTTGCATATATGTTTAATTTTTTAGATGGGTGATAAAAAATTTGAAAGAAACCATCGGCTCCAATAGAATTGGGCTGGGTTACTTGATACCTCATCCAAGGAAATTGAAATTGGTCTAGATATGCAGAAATTTCCCAAAAGTTATTTATTTTAAAATCAATTCCAGCAAATAGCCCCTTTTCATTTACAGGTCTACTGCCCTCACTTATAGCATTTGCAAATTGCGACTGATAATTTCTTCCATAATTTCTATAAAGTAGTGAAACTCCTAGTTTAGGATGTAGAGAAGCCATTAAGCCATGTAAATTTGCAATTCCTCCATTTATACTTCTACTTGTTTCTCCATACAAATTGATATTTCTTTTTACCAAACTATAATGGAGCCCATTTACTAAATTTTGACTTTGATTAAACTCATATTGATTGTAAATACTTAATTGTCTTTTAAGTGAACCATTGTAATTTGTATAAGCTCCAATAGCGCCAACTTTTAAAAAATCATTTTCATAACTCAGTTCGGCGCCCAATATATTTTCTTCAATAGCATCTTTATCTTTAAGTTCTCCTATTGTACTATGAATACCAGAAGCTTGAAAACTACTTACTATTAAAGATCCATCCTGAGAGGCTGTATCGTCAACAATATTCGCGTCAAGCATTTTTTTAGATCCAAAAGCAAGTAATTTAAATTGTTTCATTTTAATAGAAAATGCTCCCCCTCTTAAAAATGAATTTTCATCAATTGAAGCGTAGGGTTTTATACCAACAGGACTTCTTTTTAAACTCATAATATTGGAAGATTTTCCCATTGCTAAACCAGACCAAAAAGTAAGTCCCTGTCCTAATTGTATATGGTAATCTCCAAAAGCCAACATATCAATTTTGCCCACTTCTTTAAGGAAAAGGTGGGCGGAGTAAAAGTCAAATCCTCTTGGAGTAGTAATTTCAAATAATTCATCTGCTTTTGGATTCCCAAGAAAAGCTTCTCCAGCATCTTTTTCTGTTGTAACTCCAAAACTTAGATGCCTTTGATATTTAAATCTATATCTCATATATAAATTATCTGGAGAGCCTAATGTCTTACTATTGGGACTATCTAGCCAAGAACTATCATCTAAATTAATTTGACCACTTGTATTATTTAATACTCTTGAATATCTAATAAATAAATCATTTTTACCTTTTTGTAACATCTCTTTAAAAGATAAATGTGTAGCATCGAAATTTTCATTTACAGTCACAAAGGGCAAAATTTTTCTAATTACATTTGAACTAAAAGAATTTAGCGACTGTAGTTCGTAAATATTTAAGAATTTACCATATTTTTTTTTATGTTCAATTAATAAATTTATTTGGAATTGGTTCAGTAACATTAATTGTTCTAAATCAAATTTGATTTCTCTACTATTTAAATTTATAGGATGTTCATAGTAATAATTTAATTGATCAAAAAGAGTAGTATAGTCAATATTATCATCCTCATTATTTTCAGCAATATTTTCTATTGTTTGTTCAATTATATATTGTTTTTTCATCTCTTTATAGGACGAAGAAGAAGAAAACTTTATTGGATGAACGATTAGCTTTTCCTGAGCATTAATACAAATATTTAATGCAATAGCTAGTAAGAAAAGATATTTGATATGGAATTTCAAATTTTATTTAAGTTGATAAGTCACTGAAATTTCTGGACTCCATCCAAGGAATAGGTGAATTTGAGTGGCAAAACAAAAAATTAAATTTTGTTGAATAATACCAAATCCGAAGGAACTAAGGTTTGGCTTTGACCCAACCCCTGCATTTAAAAATATTTTTTCGTTTGGTTGATAATTTATACCTGCTAAAAATGATGCTGGATAGTTAATGTTTTTTTCAATTCCAGTATGGATAATAAGATCTTTAGAAAAATAATAACTTGCTCCAAACATGAAATTTGTTGTAAGTCTTTCATCATTGAAATTGGCCATCTTAGTAAACGTAAAATTATTAATTATGGCTCCTATTTTAAGTTCTTCTGAAAGATCTGCACCCATTCCAATATCTGCAGAAAATAAAGAATTATTATTGTAAAAATCTCCCGCATTAATTTGAGAATAATTTAACTTTATTCCACTTTGAAAATTTTCTCCCATTTTTAAAGAGTATCCACACCCAATGTGATGCATTTGAAGATGAATATTTCCGCTATTAGAATAATTAATTCCAATTGCTCCCATATTTGTAGGAACTCCCAAAACAAAGCTAGAAGTTGTAAAGTCTTTTATTAAGAAAGGTTGAAAGCTACTTATACTAATTGTAGTTTTTTCTAATTTCGATAGTTGTCCTATATTGTTATTTATACTCCAAATATTTTCATTGTTTACATCCAATCCGGCAATGGAAGTACTAAATGCTCCACTATTTTGTAAAAGTTGACCTATGTAAATTGATTGTGAAAAAATAATTGAAATTAATGGGAGGAAATATTTCATTGTTTAAAATAAAAATAATGAATTTATATTTCTCATGATCTAATTCTAAAAGATAAATATTTAATGATTTTATTCATTTCAACCCATTTATACTCATAAAATGTCATAATAGAAAGTATTTTTTCTAATTGATTATTTTCTCTGTAGGAATATGTATAGACATTTTGAATATCTTTTATTAGATTATGTTTTCTTATTAGAATCTCCTCTTTTGTAAATTCATAAAGTAATTTGCTATCTGTTTTTAAATGAATAATACCATTAGGTTTTAATATAGACTTATATCTGTTAATAAATAACTCAGATGTTAATCTCTTTCTAGGCTTTTTAGGGTGAGGATCTGAGAATGTTAACCATATTTCATCTACTTCATTTTCTTTAAAAAACTGTTGTAGGTAATCTACTTTCGTCCTTAAAAACCTAACATTATTTAATTTTTCATCTAAAGCTAACTTGGCTCCTTTCCATATTCTTGCTCCTTTAATATCAATGCCTATAAAGTTAATATTAGGAAAAAGCTTTGCCAGTCCTAAGGTGTATTCACCAGCCCCACATCCAAGTTCAAGAATTAAAGGGTGATGATTTTTAAAAACTTTGTTCCAAGTTCCCTTAATATGGTGTTCTTTTTCAAAGTAGTCAGTATTTGGTTGAATCACATTAGAAAATGTTGTTAATTGAGAAAATCGCTTTAGTTTATCTTTCCCCATTGCCATCAAATTTCCCGCTCTTTGGCAAAATTTCAGTTTTTTCGCCAAAAAATTCTCCAAAGTCTCTCATCGCATTTGCTAGTTGATCTTCACTTGTAGCTTTTTCATAGCTGTTTGCAAGTGTCATAATTGTTTGGAACATCATTTTATTCATTTCTTCAACTGACATTTTTTTGGTCCATAAATCCAGACTAAATGTTTCGTTTTTGTGAGCATTCCATAAATAAATCAATGCTGCTGATGCTTTTTCAGATTGTCCCTTCCCTTGAGAAGAACTCCATTTTAGTTCTTCTGGAATTAAATTCTCGTCCATTAAAACATCAATGGAAAAATTTTCTTTTTTAAGTTTTTTATCTTGTTTCATATGTGCTCAATAATTTTTGAATATTTTTTTCTTGTAAAATTTCATTAATATCTAAATTGGTAGATGAAACATAATCTTCTATAATTCTGTATCCTAGCCAAATTCCGATATGAGCAGGAGATTCAACTCCAAAATTTTTGGTATAAGGCCCAGCATTAAAAAAATAGTTAAACTTATTATAATCTTTTTCATATAATAATTCATGATCAATTATATATTGCCATATATATTTCTCATTTTCTTCACACCATTTTAATTCTTTTTTGTTATATCTAAATTTATTTTCTGATTCTTCATCGGGTAAAACAAGATCCATTAGGTAACAAATTTTACCATATGAAAGCAATTTACTTAAAAAGTCATCTCCTAAATATTGTGGACGATGCGTCATCAAAAAACCAAATAATACGTCTGAAACAATATATTTTTTATCCATCTTTTCCTTAATGTAGTTTGGAAGAGATTCCGATGGCAATTGTTTTATAATTTTACTTTCTGGTCCTAAATACATATCTAAACCAATCCAAATTATAGAATCAAATTCGTGAACATCGGCATTAAATAATGAAAAAAAAGTACCAATTTTTTTTGACCTGTATGTTTTTCCGAATAAGGATTCATATCTTTGTAGACCTTTACTAATTTGAGCTTTATAATATTCAAAGTTCGAGAAATTCACTTGTATCTCTTTTAGAATTTGAAGAATGATGCTGTCATTTTTAAATTGTTTTAATTTTAAATGGGTTGAATTTGAAATTTGAGGAACTAAAATTTCTTCTTTTGAGCCAGCTCTTATCATTTTAGAGTAAAAATTTTGATAGAGCTCAGGATAATTAGAAAATACCTGATGTAACTGATTAATATCATTATTATATAGAGTTTGTTCTAATCTTATTAATTCATAGGTTTTCCATCCATCGTCACTTAGATCACTTTTTTTGGTTTTGGAATTGCAACTATTTAATGTAATTAATAGAAAAAATAATCCGAAATATTTAATAAAATTTTTCAAAGCTTGTGTAAAAGTAAAATTTGTTCGTTAAAAATATTTTATGTTTGTATAAATATATTCCAATGAACAAGCTATTTCATCTAATATTTCTTTTATTTCCTGTACTTTTTTTTGGCCAATCTAATAATAATGATCCTGTTGTTGAATCTACTGAATTTAGAAAACTTAGATTTGGTTTATATGGTCAGGGATCATTGGGGTGGGTAACTCCTGAACAAAAAAAAGTCTATTCGAGAGGTTCTCTTGGTTTCGGATATGGATGGGGTTTTGATTTAGAATTTAACTTTAATAAAAATACTTCATTAAGATCCGGTTTAAATATTTCTACATATAAAGCGGGTCTAAATTACTATGATAGTGAATTGAATGAAAATTTAGATGAAACTTATTTTTCACTGGACCAAAATGAGAATTTTAGATCTTGGGATATCCATAAGTTTCCTCCGGACAGTGTTCTCTATCAACTATATTCTAGAAATTATACAATCAATTATGTAAATATTCCTGTAATACTAAAATTCAAAACTAACGAAATAGGTTATTTCACTTATTTTGGAGAATTTGGAGGCACTTTAGGTTTTAAAACAAATGCATCAGTGGATGATAAAATAAAACCTTTTAGATATGATACTTCCAATTCAAATTTCTCCAATATACTACCTAACCAAAATCAAAAATTCACAATTACAGATATCAATCTCGATAAAGGGACTCAAACAGTAAGATTGGGTATAAATATGGGAATTGGTGCGGAATATAATTTATCTGGAAACACCGCGTTAATTTTTCAACTTAACTGGAATTATTTTATCAATAATCTACTAACAAAATCAGAAAATGAAAATTTCTTGAGAAAACAAACTGATGACGGTACATTTGAAACAGTAGCAGTGAAGGCTATCCCAGGAAATCTTGTTTTATCTGTGGGAGTCATATTTTAAATCTAGTTGAACATAGAGCTATAGACTTAGCATTCGTATTAAATTTATATTTATGAATACTGTAAAAGTTGAACAATATATCACTAAATGGTTGACAGATTATATTTCTAAATCTGGACTGAAGGGCTTTGTGGTAGGCGTTTCTGGCGGAATAGATTCAGCTGTTACGTCAACTCTTTGTGCAAAAACTGGATATCCTACATTGTTATTAAACATGCCCATTCATCAAAAATCCAAGCAGTTCGACAGAAGTAACGATCATATTTCATGGTTAGATAAAAAACACCATAATATAAGTGGATTAACAATAGATTTAACAAAAATATTTGAATCTTATTCTGCTTCTTTACCCTCTCAAGTTCAAGATCACTTATCCATGGCCAATCTTCGATCAAGAATAAGAATGTCAAACCTTTATGTTTTTGCTAGTAATTATCAATATATAGTTGTTGGAACAGGAAATAAGGTAGAGGATTTTGGTGTCGGATTTTATACTAAATATGGTGACGGAGGAGTTGATATTTCCCCAATAGCTGATTTATTAAAATCCGAAGTATTTTCTCTTGCAAAGCATTTAGGAATTTTACCCAGCATCCAAAATGCATCACCAACCGACGGTTTATGGGACGATGATAGAAATGACGAAGACCAGTTAGGGGCAACTTACGAGGAGTTAGAATGGGCTATGCATTACATAGAAGCAAAGTCCAGTTCGCCACTTACAGAAAAACAAAAGTCGATATTGAATATATATAATCAACATCATAAGACCAATCAACATAAGATGCTCCCCATCCCAGTATGCAATATTCCAGGAGAATTAAAAAATAATTAATTAGATTTCTGGAGCCAATCTTATATTAATTAAATCAATTTTCTTTGATATTGGTATCTGACATGCTAATCTACTATTTGGCTGAGTATCCCAATTATCATCAAGTATAGCTTTTTCTGATAATGAGATTGCGGGTAAGTCATGTTTTGAATTAATAAAAATATGACATGATGCGCATAAGGCCATACCTCCACAAGTTCCTTCGATAGGATATTCGTAAACTTTAAGAATTTCCATTAAGTTTAAATTCATATCAGTTGGAGCAATTATTTTCTTTGTCTTGTTATCTCTATTAGTAACGGTAATTGAAATATCCATTTTAAAAGCCTTTTATTCCTGTAACAGTAGTATATTTCAGGACATTATTTTTATTAGGATATATTTTTTTAAATGCTGACTGAACCATTATTGCAGCCTCATGAAACCCACACAAAATTAATTTCAATTTCCCGTTATAAGTATTGACATCACCTATGGCATAAATGCCTTCAATATTAGTAGAGTAATCCGTAGCATTATCTACTTTAATAGCATTTTTTTCAATTTCTAACCCCCAATTTCCAATAGGTCCAATTTTTGGAGAAAGACCAAATAAAGGAAGCCAATTATCACAAGCTATTGATTGTGTTTTCTTATTTTTTGAAATTACATTTAATGATAAGGCTCCTTTTTTTTCTTTAATTTCTTGAACTTCAGAGTTTAAAATTATTTTTATTTTTCCCAGTTTCGCAAAATTCATTGCTTTTTGAACTGAATCATTATGAGCTCTAAAATTTTCACTTCTATGAATTAAATGGACACTTGAAGCAAAATTTTCTGCAAAATACAAAGCCCAATCTAAGGCACTATCACCCCCGCCTGAAATAACAATATTTTTATTCGCAAATATTTCAGGTTCTTTAACAATATAATGAATATATTTTTTTTCAAATTCATTTAAGTTCTCAATAGGTGGTTTTCTGGGAGTAAATACACCTAATCCACCAGCAATTGCAATTACTGGAGCCCTATGAGAAGTACCCTCAGAAGTGGTGACTATAAATTGTTCTTCTTGATCTTTTTCTAAACTGTATGCTGTCTCGCCAAGTGTGAACCCTGGATTAAAAGGTTTTATTTGCTCCATTAATTTTTTAATCAAATCAGCAGCTTGAATACTTGGGTAACCAGGAATATCATATATGGGTTTTTTAGGATATATTTCGGCACATTGACCGCCTGGAATTGGTAGGGCATCAATCAAATGACATTTTAATTTTAATAACCCAGCCTCAAAGACAGTAAATAAACCAACAGGTCCTGCACCAATTATAATTATATCTGTTTGAATCATTAATTGAATTATTACAAAAATTAATTTACATTAAAGACCCTTATTAGAATTAAAGACCTTGCTCTTAAGCCCCTCTTTGTACTTTATAATTTTCTCATAAATTTCATTATCGTTTGTAGCTAATATTTGTGCAGCAAAAATACCTGCATTTGAAGCCCCGTCTAATGCAACGGTAGCTACAGGAACCCCCTCAGGCATTTGTAAAATTGATAATATAGAGTCCCATCCATCTATAGAATTTCTAGACTTTATAGGAACCCCAATTACTGGAAGGGGTACAATTGAAGCCACCATCCCAGGTAAATGGGCTGCTCCTCCTGCTCCAGCAATTATAATATCAATCCCATTTACTTTAGCTTCTTGGGCGAATTGAAACATCATTTCTGGAGTTCTATGTGCAGATACGATTTTCACTTCTGACTCAACACCAAATTGGGTTAAAATATCTATGGCTTTTTGCATGACTGGAAGATCACTTTTACTTCCCATAATTATTCCTACTTTCTTCATTATTTTGCTGTTACTTTAACTAATTTTTTTACTTTTTTTCCTAAAACAATTGCTTTATTTAGATCTTTATTTACAATAGTAATATGCCCCATTTTTCTATTTAATCTTGATTTATTCTTACCATATATATGAGGAGTTAATCCAGGGAAATCAAGAACTTCATTAATATTTTTATAAATCACATCTCCTTCAATAAGATTTTGACCTACTAAATTAATCATTACACCAGGTGTTTTTATATCTGTATTTCCTAATGGTAAATTTAAAATACATCTTAAATGTTGGTCAAATTGTGAAGTTACACAACATTCAATAGTATGATGTCCAGAATTGTGGGGCCTTGGGGCAACTTCGTTAATTAAAACCTCGTTTTTTTCAGTAACAAACAATTCTACAGCAAGTAGTCCAATACAATTCATTTTTTGGGCTGTTTCTAGTGCAATTTCAATTGCTTTTTTTTGGATTTCGTTAGGAATATCAGCAGGACAGATAATATATTCTACTAAATTTGAATCGGGGTTAAATTCCATTTCAGCAACTGGAAAGTAAGCTTGTTGACGGTTTTGATTTCTTGCAACAATTACAGATATTTCTTTATTAATTTCTACTTTTTCTTCTATTAAACATGCTACATTAGGAAGATTGAATAGATCATCTAATGTTTTTAAAATTTTCACTCCTTTACCATCATACCCAAATTTTGCACTTTTCCATACAGCAGGCAGAGAAATGATATTATTTTTTATATCGTCTACGGCTTCTTTTAAACTAAAGTAATTTTTATAATTAGATGTTGGAAGATTATTTTCAGCATAAAAATTTTTTTGTAAGGATTTATTTTGAATAATTCGTAGTGTTTTTGATGATGGAAATACTTTCTTGCCTTTATTTTCAAGATATTCTAAAGCATCTGTATTAACATTTTCAATTTCAATTGTTATTACATCAAGATTTTCTCCAAATTGAATAACGTCGTCAAAGTTGGTTAAATCTCCAATGGAAAATTCATTGCAAATGTTTTGACAAGGAGCATTTTTATTTGGATCCATCACTTTAGTGTAGATATCATATCGAAGACTTTCATAAAGTAACATTTTACCAAGTTGCCCACCACCTAAAATACCAAGTTTAAAATTAGAGCTGAAAAATTGATTCTGACTCATCTAATGATTTAAAATAATATACAAATGTAAGTCTCCAATTTAAAGAAACAACCATTTTTCTATAAAATGAAATGATTACATTTGATTGATAAACAAAATGAAACAGGTAAATCTCCACGATAAACAATTTAAATTATTTTTAGATTCCAAATCCATCATTTCAAGTATTGAGGATTTAGCAATTAAAATAAATAGAAACTTTGCAGAGAAATCTCCCGTCTTCTTATGCGTTCTAAATGGTTCTTTTTTGTTTGCTTCTGAAATTATTAAAAGATTTAACTATAATTGTGGGGTGTCATTTATAAAACTAGCCTCTTATGATGGTATTCAATCCACCGGAAAGGTTAAGGAATTAATTGGTTTAGACAAAGATGTTAATGGTAGAAATGTTATTGTTGTTGAGGATATAGTGGATACGGGTAACACTATTTTTTCAATCATAGAACAGTTAAAAAATTATCAACCTAAATCTATTGAAGTAGCTACTTTACTCTTTAAGCCTGGCGCTTATCAAAAAAACATTCCAATTAATTATTCTGCTATTAATGTAGGTAATCAGTTTTTAGTAGGATTTGGATTAGACTATGATGGTCTTGGAAGAAATTTAGAAGATATATATAATAGAAGAAAACAGTTAATATGCTAAATATTGTATTATTTGGACCACCAGGAGCTGGTAAAGGAACTCAAGCTGAAAGAATAAAAGATCATTATTCATTAGTTCATTTATCAACAGGAGATATTTTTCGATTCAACATGAAAAAGTCGACTAAACTAGGACTTTTAGCAAAGAGTTACATAGACAAAGGAGAGCTAGTTCCAGATGAAGTAACCATTAAAATGCTAGAATCAGAAGTAATAAAATATCCTGAATCGAATGGCTTTATTTTTGATGGTTTTCCAAGAACCACCCTTCAGGCAAAAAACCTAGATGAATTTTTAAAGTCTAAAAATACGGCAATTACTAAAATGATTGCCCTTGATGTTCCAAATAATGAATTAATAGAAAGATTATTATTAAGAGGAAAAGATAGTGGCAGGGCCGATGATCAAAATAAAGAAGTAATTGCAAATAGGATAAAGGTATATGAAGATCAAACAGCAATTTTAGCTGACTACTACAGATTGCAAAACAAATTAGTATCGGTGGATGGTATTGGGACAGTCGACGAAATTACTCATAGACTTTATTCAGCCATAGATAATTAATATGTCCTCAAGTAATTTTGTAGATTATGTGAAGGTTTGTTGCAGGTCAGGAAAGGGGGGTGCAGGATCTAAACATTTTCACAGAGACAGAACTACCGCAAAGGGCGGACCGGATGGAGGTGATGGGGGCAGAGGCGGACATATTATTTTAAGGGGAAACAAACAAATTTGGACATTACTTAGTTTAAAATATAGAAAACATATTATAGCCCCTGCTGGAGAATCAGGTAGTGCCAAATTATCGAGTGGTAAATTTGGAAAAGATGAAATTATTGAAGTTCCTCTTGGGACAGTTGCTAAAGATGCGGAGACTGGAGAATTTTTATTTGAAATTACTGAGGATGGTGAAGAACAAATTTTATTAAGCGGTGGTAGAGGAGGATTAGGGAATAATCATTTTAAGTCTTCTACTAATCAAGCACCAAGGTATGCTCAACCTGGGGAACCTGGTAAAGAAGAGTGGAAAATTTTAGAGCTTAAAGTGTTAGCTGATGTTGGCCTTGTTGGATTTCCAAATGCAGGAAAATCTACCTTACTTTCAGTCCTTTCAGCAGCTAAACCAGAAATTGCCAACTATCCTTTTACAACTATAGTTCCTAATTTAGGAATTGTTGCACACAGAAATCACCAATCCTTTATAATGGCTGATATTCCAGGGATAATCCAAGGTGCTCATACGGGAAAAGGATTAGGACATCGTTTTTTGAGGCATATTGAAAGAAATTCTGTTTTATTATTTATGATTTCTGTTGACTCAAATAATATAACAGATGAATATAATATTTTAATTAATGAACTAAAACAATATAATCCTGAACTCTTAGATAAAGAAAAAATGCTTGCGATTACAAAGAGTGATCTTATAGATGATGAGCTAAAGCAAGAGTTAAAGCAAGAACTTCCTGAAGGAATCCAATATGTATTCATTTCATCTGTCACTCAGAAAGGTTTGCCATCACTTAAGGACGAAATATGGAAATTAATTCACAATGAGTTTCATTAATTATTTAGAAACAATGGATCAAAAAATTATTTTGCTTTTAAATGGCAATAATTATGCTTTTTTAGATCAGTTAATGTGGACGGTATCCCAACCTGTTTTTGGTCTTCCGTTTTATATTTTATTTATTTATTTATTTTTCAAAAAATATCACTTTAAGGACGCTCTCAAAATTACAATCCTTATTGGGATTACAGTAGGAATAGGCGATTTAGTAGCTCACGAATTGATTAAGGAGAC
The DNA here is from genome assembly GCA_002691605.1 of Crocinitomicaceae bacterium. Classification (GTDB taxonomy): domain Bacteria; phylum Bacteroidota; class Bacteroidia; order Flavobacteriales_D; family Parvicellaceae; genus MED-G20. The sequence continues at coordinate 83,739 of NZID01000026.1, read as the reverse complement.
TGTTCAAAGATATCGACCTAGTCATCATATAGAACTTTCTAAACAATTAAAATTTGTTCACAATTATCGAGGAGGGATGTTTGGATTTGTTTCTAATCATGCTACTAACATGTCTATAGTCGGTGTTATGGTTTTTTTATATCTAAAAAAATACTATCCAAAATCATGGATTTATTTGTCGATTTTAGTTTTAACTATATCATTTAGTAGAATTTATTTAGGAGTTCATTATCTTTCAGATATTATTGGTGGTTGGATTTTAGGAATTATATTATCTTTTAGCAACTACCAACTTATTAAAAAAACTATTTTGAAATCATGATCTCTGCTTTAGTTGTTTTTATTGGTGGGGGAATAGGTGCAGTTTTAAGATATGTAATTTCCCAAATTACCTTGCTAGTCTATAACGGTCAAATGCCTTTAGCTACAATCATTGCTAATATTTTCTCGTGTATAATTATGGGGCTTTTCTTATTTCTATTTAGTGAATCAAAAATCATCAACCCCAATTTTAAAATATTTTTATTAGTTGGTATTTGTGGCGGGTTAAGTACCTTTTCTACTTTTAGTTTAGAGACTATAAACTTATTGAAAAGTGGGAGTTATTACTGGGCTATAATAAACGTAGTTTCAAGTATTATTATTTGCTTTGGTTTACTGTGGTTGTTCTACAAAAAAACTATTTAGTACCTTCTTTACAGGATATTAAAATTTCGGGAAAATCTTCTTCATTTCTCATTGCTTCTTCAAAAGAGGAATATTTATTTATTATTTTACTTAAGCTGCAATCACAAAAAGTAGTATCTAATTTTGCTCTTTTGCATTCACTTAAATAAATTTNCTTATCTTTTTTAGACCAACCACTACAGGAGTAAAAAAGAAAGGTTATAAGAATAGTACTCCAATATTTTATAGAAATTTTCATGGTTTNANATTTAAACTGTCAGTTAATACATTGCTATTTTTTTTCCTTTTATTTGATCTTTTAAAATCTGGNTTTATAAATTTAGAATTTTCTTTTAATAAATCTTTTATAGAGTCACTAGAATTATATTCTTCGTCTACCTCATCATGAGAAATACTAATATATATTTCTTCTAGACTGTCTCTTAAATTTTTTAATATGCTGTCCAGTAATTCTGGCTTTTGGGAATAGTATTTAATGGATTTTTCAAAATCCTCTTTTTCAATTCTTTTTTCTTCAAATAGTTTAAAAATTACATTATTTACACTATCTCTAGGAATCATAGTAAACTTTTTATTTGTAAAAACATGAGCATTAGTAAGCCAGATATTTTTAATGATNTCCTGAAAATCTTTATCTGAAATAGTATTTTCATCTATATATTCTGTNGTTTTTTCATTAACACANCCAGATAATAAAANATGAAAAATCAAAATATAAATTTNTTTTTTCACCTTTCGAATTTTAATCTCATTGANGCGAGTTCTTCATTAAATAGCCCATTATGATAAACCCTNTTGCCATTAACAAAAGTACTTTCAATACTGCAAGAAAATGTAGTTCCTTCAAATGGCGACCAATTACATTTATATAAAACATTGCCTTTATNAACTAATATCTTTTTATTTGGATTGATTATCGCTATGTCAGCATAGTATCCAGTTCTTAAATAGCCTCTTTTTTCTATTTTAAAACATTCAGCAACATCATGACTTACTTTTTTGACAATTTGATTTAATGAAATTTGTTTTGTTTTTTCCAGTTCTAGTAAAGCCAATAAAGCATGTTGAACAAGTGGTCCACCTGATGGAGAGGTAAGATAATTATTCAATTTTTCTTTTTCGGTATGTGGAGCATGGTCAGTAGCGATTACATCAATTACATTTGTGTTTATTGCATTAATTAGAGCCTTTCTATCATTCTCTGTTTTTACTGCTGGATTCCATTTAATATTACTACCTTTATCTTTATAGTCTTGATCATTAAACCAAAGGTGGTGAATGCAACATTCTGAAGTAATATGTTTTTTAGACAAGGNATTATTATTAAAAAGAGCTAATTCTTTTTCAGTAGAAATATGTAAAATATGTAATCTACTTTGATACTTTTTTGCTAATTCAACCGCCCTTGATGAAGATAAGAAGCATGCCTCTTCAGATCTAATTTTTGGATGCATTTCAAAAGGTATATTATCGCCATATCGAGTTTTAAATTTTANAAGATTTTTTTTAATAGTTGGTTCATCTTCACAATGAGTNGCAATAAGTAAAGAACTATTTTTAAATATTTGAGAAAGTGTTTCTTGATCATCAACCAACATATTTCCCGTTGAAGAACCCATAAAGACTTTAATTCCACAAACATTTTCACCATTAGTCTTTAAAACTTCTTTTAAATTATCATTATTAGCTCCCATAAAAAAAGAATAATTAGCAATAGAATTTGCTTTAGCTATTTGATATTTATTTTCCAAAAGTTCCTGAGTAACAGTATTTGGAATAGTATTGGGCATTTCCATAAAACTTGTGATNCCTCCAGCTACTGCAGCTCTAGATTCTGAAAATATTTCGGCTTTGTGAGTTAGTCCAGGCTCTCTAAAATGAACTTGATCGTCAATCATCCCAGGAATTGCCATTAACCCAGTTGCATCATATTCCTTATTAAATGTTCCTGAAATCGATTGTTTACTTATTTCTGAGATAAAAGAGTCTTCAATGGCAATATCTCCAATAAATTGTTCATTTTCATTGATGATTTTTGCATTTCGAATGATAGATTTATTTTTCAAATTTCTTAAATCTTAATTTAATTACTCCCAAAAATGCTTCTTTAAAAATACCAATATTCATTTTAGATTTACCTAGTTCTCTATCCTTAAAGTGTATGGGAATTTCTTTTACTTTAAAGCCAAGTTTTATAGTGTTATATTTCATTTCAATCTGAAAGGCATAACCCACAAACCATATATTATCAAGNTTAATTTTTTCTANTACNTTTCTNGAATAGCACTTAAATCCAGCAGTAGTATCTTTTATTTTTATACCTAAGATTAATCTAACATATAAGGAGGCATAATAGGAAAGCCAATATCTAGATTTTGGCCAGTTTATAATTTTTCCACCTGGAACATATCTAGATCCCACACACATATCTGCACCATTTTTGTGGCAAGTGTATAACAACCTNGGTAAATCGTCTGGGCTATGGGAAAAGTCAGCATCCATTTCAAATATNTAGTCGTATCCATTGATTAATGCCCATTTAAATCCATGAATATATGCTGTTCCAAGACCAGATTTTTTTGTTCTTTCTTCTATAAAAATCCTGTTGCTTTTTTTAGTAAAATTTTTGACTATTTCTGCAGTNCCATCAGGTGATTGATCATCTACAACTAAAATATGAAAGGCATCTTTTTTTTTAAGTATAGCGTTTATAATACTTGAAATATTTTCAATTTCATTATAGGTAGGTATAATTACAAGGCTTTTCATAATTTTTATGAAATTTTTCTATTNTAAGCTAATAAACNTAATTAATTNAANATANAAANATNCCTTAACTATTATTAANTTTNCTNTTGGTTTGAAAAAAATATTTATATTCAGTTTTATAATTCCTACACTTACTTTTAGTCAAATCAGTAATATCAATTTGCTCGATAATTGGAGAAATGATACAATTATGACTACCTATGACGGTGAATCGATCTTTAATGAGATTTGGGGACTGGAAATAAATAACAGAAAATATGCTGTTTTAGGATCTACAATTGGAACACATTTTTTTAAAATTCAAAATAATAAATTGGAAGAAATCGCTTTTGTAAAAGGTAAATATGCGGGTCCTCAAGCAATCCATAGAGATTATCATGATTTTAATGGCTATTTATATGCAGTTTGCGATGAGAATCTAAGCTCTTTGCAAATTTTTGATCTGAGATTTTTACCGGATAGTGTTCCTTTAGTATATGACAGTGATTCCTTAATTATAAGGGCTCATAACATTTTTATAGATACTTCAAAATCAAAAATGTATGCTTGCGCTGTATCAACTCCTATGGGCTTTCATGCTATGAATGTTTATGATTTAGACAACCCTACTAACCCTCAACTTATTTACAGTTATGATGAGGTTGGTCATGTTCACGATGCTTATGTTTATAATGATACAGCCTTTCTAAATTGTGCTGCTGAAGGTTTAAAAGTAATTAAGTCTACCAATAATGCAACTTATATTCAAATAGGAGAACTTAATATTTATCCCGATAAAGATTATAATCACTCGGGTTGGATTAATGAGTCAAAAAATACTTATTTAATGTGCGATGAGGCTCTTGGTAAAGATGTTAAAGTTCTTGATGTTTCCGATTTAAACGATATTCAGGTTAATGCTTTACTTAATTCAGAAATGGGAGACGATGAATCTTCAGTTCCACATAATGTAATCATTAGGAACAATATCGCTTACATAAGTTATTATCACGATGGATTGCAAATATTTGACATTAGTAGTTCAACTAACCCTAGAAAATTAGCTTATTATGATACTTATTTACCCAACCCATCCGTTTCTTGGGCTGGTGCTTGGGGAGTCTATCCATTTCAAAATAGTGATCTTATTTTAGTTTCTGATAGGACTTATGGACTCTTTCTTTTAAATTTTGAAAAACCACCAAATGTTTCAGAAGAACCATATTTTCTCTTTCCTAATCCTGCCCAGGATTACATCTATTTTTACAAAGAACACATGGGTTTAGCTAATTATACACTGAATATTTTCAGTAGTTTAGGAGCCTTAGTTGATCAATTTTATTTTAATAAGGAATATCAAAGAATTGACTTATCAAAATATTCAACAGGTCTTTATTTAATTAAGTATCGCTCTAATTTTGACTCTAATACTTTAAGTATTAAATTTTTTGTTGAATAAAATGAACCATTTTTTTAAAGATGTCATTGATGTTGTAAAGTTAATTCCTAAAGGTAAAGTAACCACTTATGGAAAAATAGCTTCATTTCTTGGATCTGTTAAAAGTTCTAGATCTGTAGGTTGGGCTTTAAACAATTTATCATGTAATAATGAAGTTCCTGCTCACAGGGTGGTAAATAGGAAGGGTCTTTTAACAGGAAAATTTCATTTTAAAGATGAGTATTACATGCAAAATAAATTAATAGAAGAAGGTGTCATGGTAAAAAATAATGAAGTTTTAAACTTTAATGATTATTTATGGGATCCAATAAAAGATTTAACACTGTAGTTTTAAATAAATTATCTGTATACCTTTGACTTATGAAAATTTCTAATAAATCTATTTTAGAGGCTTTAAAAAAGGTAGTTGAACCTGATTTAGGTAAAGATATTGTCTCTTTAGGATTAGTTTCAGAATTAAAATATTCTAAGGAAAACATTTCATTTTCTGTTCAAACGAAAAATGCTGCTATGCATGCTAGAAAAAGGATGGAAGATGCCTGTGCTTTTGCAATAGAAAGACAATTTGGTAAAGCAATTTCAGTAATTGTCAATGTCCAGGCTTTAAAAAAGTCTGAAGCAGCTAAAAGTATATTGCCAAATATTAAAAATACCATTGCCATTGTTTCTGGAAAGGGAGGTGTTGGGAAATCAACTATTGCTTCCAATACCGCTGTAGGCCTAGCCAAAAAAGGATTTAAGGTTGGAATTGTAGATGCTGACATATACGGTCCATCAATTCCNATGATGTTTGATGTTCTTCACTATAAGCCACTTTCAAGACAAATTAATAACAAACAATATATTGTGCCAGCTGATAATTACGGGGTTAAGATTCTTTCAATCGGGTTTTTTGCTGAGTTAGATCAAGCAGTGGTTTGGAGNGGCCCAATGGCAGTTAAGGCACTTAGACAATTAATATTTGATGCAGATTGGGGAGATTTAGACTACCTTATTATAGACACTCCCCCAGGAACAGGAGATGTACACTTATCTATTGTTCAATCCCTACCTCTTACAGGAGCAGTAGTAGTTACTACCCCACAATCAGTAGCTCTAGCGGACGCTAAAAAAGCTATTGCTATGTTTAAAATGGAAAATATAAATGTCCCTATAATTGGTTTGGTTGAAAATATGTCATGGTTTACTCCNTTGAAACACCCAGAAGAAAAATATTATATTTTTGGTGAAAACGGTGGTGAATATTTATCAAAATCACTTGACATTTCATTGTTAGGTAAAATACCAATTATTGAGAGTATTCGTCAGAGTGGAGATGCTGGCAGACCTGCAGTATTACAACAAGAAACTATTATAGAAAAATATTATGANGACTTTTGTGAGGAATTAATTTTGAATATTGATAAAAGAAATACTAATATTGAAAAAACAAAAGTAGTTGAAGTGGAATATGGAGAACCCAAATGTTCAACCTAAAATGAAAAAAACCAAAGAAATAGTCCTTAGGGCAATTGAAGATTTAAGACCTTATTTACATAATGATGGAGGAGATATGGAGNTGGTAGAGATTACAAAAGANAACAAGGTTATAGTTAAATTATTAGGAGCCTGTCAAACCTGCTCTGTAAGTTCAGTAACTATGAAGGCTGGATTAGAAGAGAATCTAAAAATATTAGCCCCTGAAATCACAGCTGTAGAAGCGCTTCAATACTAATTTAAAATTCAAATTGTAGTCCGATAGANGGAAGAACGGTACCTGAAATATTTTCAATTTTTTCAAGTTGATATCTATCTGGCTCATTAGGGTTAGTTGGCAATATTAATTTATTGCCTTCAAGATCAGTTGCTGCAATCCAACTAGGGGGTAGCTCCGCTTGGAAATTATATAAATTTTGAATGTCTAAATAAACGTTTAAGGTTACCTTTTTCCAATACCATTTTTTATCAATTCTTATATCTACTGCATGATTTGACTTCAATCTCATGGAATTTAATTGATCATAATCAAAAACACCAAAGGAGTTGATATCCCAAATATATGTGTAAGATGATGTAAGTGTATCGTAAGGCGTGTAAGGTGAGCCCNCAGAAAAACGGAATTTCATACCGAATTCCCAATCTTTTTTTAATTTAATTCCTCCTGTCATACTTATAATATGTTTATTGTCCCATGCAGAGGGNACAAAGGCATTATATTTATTTTTGAATTCGCTTCTCACCCATGTATATGCAAAAATTCCATAAAAAGATTTATTTAACTTTTTTTGGGCTAATAATTCAATTCCATAAGCTCTTCCNTGGGAAGAGCTGTTGACAGCTTCATTTCCAATGACTCCAAAATTTCCTCCAAGATTTGCTAATGAAATACTATCCCCTAAAATGAAGGGGTAATTGTTGTAACTCTTATAAAATCCCTCCAATGTAATTTTGCTAAAGTTTCCTGGGTTANTTTCTATACCCAAAACAATTTGTTTGTTTTTTATATAAGTAATNCCATTATTTTTATTTACTAACTCACCAAGATTATTTTCATAACCCATTACAGTATATGCGGGTAATTGGAAATATTGGCCAATATTAAAATTTAAGCTACTTTTTTCTCCTAANGNATAAGCTATACTTAATCTTGGAGATAATTGTTTTAAGGGGTTGNTCATTTCTTTAGAATAAGAATTTTGGTCAGTTCTTATNCCAAAAGAAGCTATTAATTTATTTTCTAATGCTTTNTTACTTATTTGACCAAAAATGCTTGTTTTTACAAAATTTAGTTCTGAACTGAAGNTAAATGTTTCTTCATTGTTTTGATAAATAAATTTTTGGTANGTATTGTTTNTATAAGTTACATATTCTAAACCAGTTCCAAAATTTATTTTCCACCCATTCTTTCTAATTGTATTTTCAAATCTAAATTTATTTTCAATTTCTTCTGANANATAGTCTTGTAGTAAATTTTCATCTGACTCAATGTTGTCTTTATATTTAAAGGANNTATTACTCAAATGATTTCTTGAGAAAATAAAATTTTGAAAACTGTTGTCATTAAAGTGCGTCCAGTTTGCACCTACGGCATAATTCCACTGGGTTGTTACTGGCAAATATCCCAAAATATAGTTGTTGTTTTTAATGTCNGAAGAATCTTGTTGGGTTAATNTTTCTTTTGCAAGTATATTTTCATTTATNCNTGTATTNANGACAAAATCATCAATAGCTCCTAATCCAATAAAAGTGATTTGATTCTTATCATCTAACTTGGTTTTANTTTTGAATTGGGAATCATTATANGTNGGTAAAAAAGGGAGTCCTATNGCGCTAAAAAGNAGCTGTAAATAGGATCTTCTAGCNGAGAAAACAAAAGTNGTNTTATCTGANATTGGGCCATCCAGAGTAATTCCAAAGTCACTCGAACCCACAGTTAAGGTTGTTGCAATTCNNTCAGGNTTGCCNTCTATTTGTTTAAATTCTAATACNGAACTTAATGTATTACCNCGGTTNGCTGGNAAAGCTCCAGANTANAGGTCTACTTCTCTAATAAAATTAACATTAATCATTCCAACNGGNCCTCCAGATGATCCTTGGGTTGCAAAGTGNTTGATATTAGGAATTTCTATTCCGTCTAAATAAAATCTATTTTCGTTGGGAGCNCCTCCTCTNATTATTATATCATTTCTAAAAGAAACTGTNGAAGCAACNCCTGGCAAAGAAGTAATTACCTTAGAAATATCTCTATTGCCACCTGGATTTCTATATATTTCAGTGGCATTAATGCTTCTTTTACTTACAGGACTTTCTTCACTTTTTTGAAATGGTGANGCAGTAATTTCNACTACATCTAGAGAAGTGGATGANTCGATTAATTTTATATCTAATATTGTAGGTTTGTTGGGATTAACTATTATTTCTGAGATAGTTATAGGTTCATATCCAACAAATGAACATTTTAAATTATACAATCCAGGCTTTAAATTTTCCAATTTATAATTTCCTTCTAAGTCACTCACAACACCTAAATTTATTTGCTCAATAAATACATTTGCAAAAGGGATGGTTTCGTTATTAGTNGCATCTTTAACAGTTCCTTTNATNACACTNGTTTGGGCAATTAGAANTAGAATGTTAAAAAGAAGTAATAAAGTAAAAAAAATNTTTTTCATGATTGAATTATAGTGNCTTACAGGTTNAAAATTTTGAAACTGTTAATAACNACNTATTTTGTTTATAATTTTTCCAACAATATTAAACAAAATTCCTTNAAATGCTTGTTTTATNAATNATGTTTAAGTAATTTAGCAAAAAATTNAACAAATGCAGACTTATTCCATNGCAGACTTAGAAAAACTTTCAGGTATAAAATCNCANACNATNAGAATTTGGGAAAAAAGATACAATATTGTAAGCCCTGANCGTACAGATACNAATATNAGAGCNTANAATGACGATCAATTAAAAAAGATTCTAAATATTTCTTTTTTGATAAATAATGGTCTAAAAATTAGCAAAATNGCATCATTGNCTNTAGANGAANTGGCTACAAANGTNATTTCNCTTACTTCAAGNACNGATNCTTTTGANGCTCAAATCAATGATTTTGTAATTTGTTCNTTACAATTTGACGAACCACTTTTTGATAAAACCTNNAACAANTTGAGACAAAACCATACTTTNTCTTTNATATATGAAAATNTTTTTATACCAACTTTAAGAAGAATTGGAGCATTATGGTCCTCAGGAGAATTATTTCCTGCTCAGGAACATTTTTTATCTAATCTTATTAAACAAAAATTTTATCACGCAATAGAAAATGCTAAATCTTCCATTAAAAGAAGTAAAACCGCTTATTTATTTTTACCGCCCTGGGAAGATCATGACTTTGCATTATTATATTCTAACATGATTTTGAAAGAAAACGGATTTNATGTGGTNAATGTAGGTAAAACTATTTCCTTTGACAGTATACTTCAATGTGTAGAAAAAATCAAACCAGATCTTTTGTTTACCACATTTATAGTTGGTCAAAAAGTAACGTTATTACAAAAGTTTTGTGATGATCTACATAACCATTCCAAGACAAAATTATTTTTTGCTGGTAATCCTGATTTGTTAAGGTTGGTTAATACTCATGGTAAAGTTTTCTATACGTTAGACGAATTTGATCGTTTCTTTAACAATTCTTTATTAAATTGATAAAAGTTGCTGTTATAGGGTCTGGTTTCGCAGGGCTTACATCAGCTATTGAGTTGGCAAACTTAGGTTATGAAGTAACTATTTTCGAGAAAAACAACCAATCAGGCGGTAGAGCAAGAAAATTTGAGTCTGATGGATTTGTATTCGATATGGGACCAAGTTGGTATTGGATGCCAGATGTTTTTGAAAAGTTTTTTCAAAGACACAACAAGAAAATCGAAGATTATTACCAATTGGTTAAACTAGATCCTGGTTTCTCAGTAGTGTACGGTAAAAATGATTACGTAAATGTTCCTGCTTCCTTTGATAAATTAATAGCTATTTTTGAAAAAATTGAGTCTGGAAGTGGAAAAAAATTGAAAAAATTCATAAAAAAAGCTGAAAATAAATATAGAATTGGTATGGATAGCCTAGTATATAAGCCATCTCATTCAATTTTTGAGTTTGTAAATCTGAAAGTTTTAAAAGGATTATTACATTTAGATGTGTTTACTAATTTTAGATCATATGTTAAAAAATACTTTCAGNATAGTAGACTGACAAAATTGATGGAATTTCCAATTTTATTTCTGGGTGCAACTCCACAAAATACTCCTGCTTTATATTCTTTAATGAATTATTCAGGTTTATATCAAGGTACCTATTATCCAATGGGTGGATTTCATGAAATTATTTTAGCTCTTACAAAATTGGCTCAAGAAAAAGGGGTCCACATAAAATACTCTTCAAATGTTGATAAAATAGATGTGGTTAAAAGTAAGGTTAGTGAATTAATAGTTAATGGAAAAAAATTAACATTTGATGGAGTAGTTGCTGCTGCTGATTATCATCATGTGGATCAGATTTTATTAGAAGAAAAATTTAGAAATTACTCTGCAGATTATTGGAATAATAGAGAAATGGCCCCATCTAGCTTACTCTTCTACGTAGGATTAGATATAAAATTAGAAAATATTCAACATCACAATCTTTTCTTTGATGAAGATTTTGATACTCATGCTAAAGAAATATACGATGAGCCACAATGGCCCAAAAAACCATTATTTTATTTAAGTTGTCCTTCTTTAACAGATCCATCTGTAGCCCCAAAGGGGAAAGAAAATTTAATGTTTTTAATACCACTTGCACCTGGCCTTAAAGATTCTAACGAAATGAGAGAAAAGTATTTTAAAATTATCTTAGATCGCCTCAAAGATCTTACAGGNAATGATATTGAAAGNAATATAGTATTTAAAAAATCTTACTGNGTAAATGATTTTAAAAACGACTANAATGCATTCAAAGGTAACGCTTATGGGTTGGCAAATACGTTAAGACAAACTGCTGTTCTAAAACCAACAATGAGAAACAAAAAAGTTAAAAATCTTTATTACACAGGCCAACTAACTGTTCCAGGTCCNGGTGTTCCTCCGTCTATAATTTCAGGTCAAATTGTAGCACAAGAAATTCATAAATATTTAAAAAAAGCATCATGATCAATTTATATCACAAAATATCAAAACAAACAAGTAAAAATATTACGCAACTTTACAGTACGAGTTTTTCANTAGGNATCAAACTNTTGGATAAGAGCATCCANAATGATATCTATTCTATTTATGGATTTGTAAGATTAGCTGATGAAATTGTAGATACTTTTCATGATTTCCCAAAAGCGGAATTACTGGAGGAATTTAAAAATGATACTTANAAATCTATTGAAAGAAAAATTAGTGTCAATCCAGTTTTACATGCTTTTCAAATGGTTGTAAATAAGTANTCTATTGACATTAATTTAGTAGATAAGTTCNTNCATAGTATGGAACAAGATTTNGATGACATTCATTATTCGAATGATGCTTACAAAGATTANATAGTTGGCTCTGCCGAGGTAGTAGGATTAATGTGTTTAAAAGTTTTTGTAAATGGGGATCAAAATTTATATTCTAAGTTAGGAGATTCAGCTAGAAGATTAGGAGCTGCATTCCAAAAAATCAACTTCTTAAGAGATGTAAAGGCAGATTATCAAGAACTTGGTAGAACTTATTTTCCAGGAGTTGATTTACAACAGTTTACAAGAATTGAAAAATTGAAAATTGAGGTTGATATTCAAGATGATTTTAAACATGCTTTAGCTGGAATTGTTAAATTGCCTTCTTCCTCTAGATTAGGAGTTTATGTAGCTTATCGATATTATTATTCTTTATTTAAAAAAATTAAAAAAATCTCTTCAGAAAGGTTAATGGAAGAAAGAATAAGAGTTCCAAATACAAAAAAAATATATATTACTTTTGGGTCTATTTTTCAAAATCGTTTTAATTGGATTTAGTTAATGTTATTATATTAGTTATCACTTTCTTTTCTATGGAGTTGGTTGCTTGGCTAACCCATAAATACATAATGCACGGCATATTTTGGTTTTTCCATAAAGATCACCACACTAGAGAAAATAAAGGTTTTTTCGAGAAAAATGATTTTTTCTTTTTAATTTTTGCTTTACCAGGATCCATTTTAATAATGTACGGAATTGAGATAGGAATTGAGTTTATTCCGTTTTGGATTGGTTTAGGAATTTCTATTTATGGAATGGCTTATTTTTTTGTTCATGATTTATTTATTCATCAAAGAATTAAAGTATTAAAAAACACTAAAAATAAATATTTATTAGGAATAAGAAGAGGACATAAGGTTCATCATAAAAGATTATCTAAAGATCATGGAGAGTGTTTTGGAATGTTATTTGTCCCTCTTAAATATTTTAGGCAATACAAATAATATATGCATCATTATTTGTACTTAATTATACTAGCCAGTTCCATATTTGTACCATTTATTTTTACCTTTCATAAAAGATTGAGATTTCATTATCATTTTAAATCATTAGCCTTTGGTTTAATATTGATGTTATCAATTTTTATTCCTTGGGATATTTGGTTTACTGAAAATGGCATATGGGGATTTAATGAGTATTATATTTCTGGAATATATTTATTAAATCTTCCATTAGAAGAGTGTTTGTTTTTTATTTGTATCCCATTTTGTTGCATATTTACATATCATGTTGTTTGGACTTTATCCAATGATAAGTCCTTTAAATCCATGAAAAATGTTTCATTCATTCTTAGCATAATTTTGTTTGGTTGCGGCATATTTTGGATGGATAAATTATACACTTTTTACACTTTCATAGGCCTTTCAATAATGCTTTTAATTGCCCCATTTACTGTTAATATGAAGATTTTTTTCAAGGCTTTTGTTATTCTACTAGTTCCTTTTTTTATTGTCAATGGCTTGCTTACAGGGTCATTTATTGAAAATCAAGTAGTGTGGTATAATGACAATCATAATCTTGGAATTAGACTTTTCACTATTCCAGTAGAAGATATATTTTATAATTGTTTTATGTTACTATTAGTAATGATTGGATATCAAAAGACCTTAAGCTTTAAAAAAATAACATTTTAAAAATTATTCTTTAAATATTCTTCTGCAAAATATTTTATTTCTTCCCTGCAGTCATTAAAGGCTTTTTGTATAATATTATTATCTCCAATTACTTTTGAAGGATCTTTAAAGTTTTTGTGAGTAAAATGAGTTTTTTTTGGAAATATTGGACAATTTTCATAAGCATGATCACAAACTGTGATTACATGAGAAATATCATCATTTAAATAATCATCTATCTTATTGGATGTTTGCATACTAATATCTATATTATCATTGGCCATAACAGCAATGGCTTTGGTATTTACCCCTTCGGCTCTAACGCCTGCGCTGTAAATGTTAATTTTTAAATTCATTTTTTTTTGAAAGAACTTTAGATATCCTTCAGCCATCTGACTTCTACAGCTGTTTCCAGTACAAATGACTAAAATAGTTGGTATTTTCATAATGCTAAATTTAGTATTTAAGTTATATCTTTGCAATAAATGAAAGTAAATACTCCCTTAAAATTCACAATTTTCTCATCATTTTTAATTTCTTTATTATTAGTTTTTTTCTTTTATTTAACCAACTATTTTTTTTTAAAAGTTTTAATACCACTTAAATTTTATTTTAGTTCTTTTCTTTTTTTATCGATTTGTTCTGGATTAGTTATTTATATGTTACTTGAATTGTACATTAATAGAAAAATTCGACTTCTTTTTAGAACAGTTCAAAACTATAAAAATACTAGTTCTGATTCTAAATTAAATATGAATGAAGATGTTCTTTCTGCTAGTGAAGTAACCATCTTAAAATTAGCTAAAAAGAATAGCGACGAATTATTAAAACTTAAAGCAGAAGAAAAATTTCGAAGAGAATTTATAGGAAATTTAGCTCACGAATTGAAAACACCAATTTTCAGTATTCAAGGGTATATTTTAACCCTTTTAGAAGGGGGATTAGAAGATTCAACGGTAAATAAGAAATTTCTTAATAGAGCGCTAAAAGGGGCTGAAAGAATGAATAAAATCATCATGGACTTAGACATGATTTCTAGATTTGAATCGGAAAGGATTAATTTACAAATAGAAGAAAATAATATTGTAGAAATTTGTCAAGAAATTTATGAAAGTTTAGAGTTAAATGCTAAAGAAAATAATATATCTCTAAACTTTGCTAAAAATTATGTAAATCCAATTATGGTTCAGTGTGATCGAGACAAAATTGGTCAAGTAATTCAGAATCTTTTAATAAATGCTATAAAATATAGTGAGCCTGACTCTCAGGTTTTTATACGCTTTTTGGATGTTGAGTCTAACATTTTGATCGAAGTTGAAGACAATGGTCCAGGAATACATGAAAAACATTTAAATAGGTTGTTCGAACGTTTTTATAGAGTGGATAAAAGTAGAGCAAGAAATGAGGGTGGTACAGGTTTGGGATTGGCAATAGTCAAACATATCGTTGAAGCTCATGGACATAGAGTTCAAGTAAAGAGTGCAGAGGGCGAAGGTTCAATTTTTTTCTTTACCTTAACAAAAAATTAAAATCAGTATTATGAAGAGTATTTATAAATTTAGTTCCGTTTTTTTAGTGATGCTATTGTTTTTATCTAGTTGTTCTAAAGAGGGTTGTACCGACCCCATAGCAGAAAATTATGATGCTGAAGCCAAAAAAGATGATGGTACATGTGAATTTATTATGGGTTGTATGGATGAAAATAGTATAGCCTATAACAGTTTAGCTACTAAAGACGATGGAAGTTGTGTTTACCCAGAAAACACTAAAAGATCTTTAGTATTAAAAGCTACAGGCACATGGTGTCCACCTTGTGGCGATTGGGGTGCAGAATATGTTAATAATATTTACAATGATTTTCCTGGATCTGCAGAAGTCATAGGTCTTCACAGTAATGATAATTTCTCAGTTGATATTGGCTATAACTTGCTTTCAATCTTAAATAATTCTGCGGTTCCTTCCTTTTATTTAGGATTAAATCCAATGGGCAATTCTGGTTATGCAAATGTATCAAACTTAATTTCAACGGAACTCAGCTCTACCAATCAAGTTTCTATGGCAGTATCATACACCGTTGCTAATGGAATTATGAATATAAAAGTTCAATCAAGATTAGAAAACCAATTTATTGGAGACAATTGCTATTTAGCAATGTACATCATGGAAGATGGCCAAATTGCACCGCAAGAAGTTTCTGGTATAGGAACAGTTTCAGATTATGTACATGATCACATTTTACGAACTGAAGCTAATGGTTCTACTTTTGGAATTCCTATTTCTTTTACAAATGGAGAAAATCTTACTGAAGTTTCTGCTATTTTAGCTCCTAGTCCTATTTGGAATCATGATAATTTATATTTGGTCGCGGTAATCTGGCAACAAAATGGGTCGTCTTACGATTTTATTAATTTAATTAGATAAATAATTGTGAGATATTTCAACAAAAAAAAAAATTAAAGGGCATATTAAATTATCTTTTATTTTAATCGCTTTTTTGTTTTCAATTTCGTCTTGTAAAAAAAAGGGGTGTACGGATCCTGTTAGTTTAGCTTATGATAACAAAGCTACAAAGGACAATGGAACTTGTACTTATCCAGAAAATGATAGAAAAACATTGATTTATTACACTACTGGAACTTGGTGTCAGCATTGTGGTGATATAGGAAAAACTTTTGTGGATGATATTTCTTCTAATTATCCGGAAGCACAGATTATAAGGTTACATAAAAATGACGAACTCACTTCAAATATGGGTACATTAATTCAGTCCTATTTAGATTCTGTTAATGGAGTTATGGGCTGTCCTAACTTCTATATTGGAACAAATAGTGTTGTTAATCCTAATATTAATCCTAATAATTTCAACTTATTAAGTAGTGCAGTTAACGCTGACTTATTATTGTCTTCTGAAGTAAATATGGATATAGAATATTCTATTAATGGAAACAAAATCACCATTGAGGTTCAGTCTAAGCTAGCAAATGGTGTGGTAAACGAAAATTATTATTTATCTACTTATATTTTAGAAGATGGAATCGTTTTATCTCAAAATATTGCTGGAAATTACGATCCCAATTTTGTCCATAATAATATTCTAAGAATGGAAGTAACAGAAGATGTAGATGTGTTTGGAAGTAAATTGAATTTTGATCAAAATGGTAATAATAAAACTTCTTATTATGAAGTGCCTCTAGATTCTACAGCAGGATGGAATTATAGTAATCTACATGTAGTTAGCGTAGTATGGAAAGATGAAGGATCTAGCTTCAGATTTGTAAATCTAGAGAACTAATTACAGATCTATTTTCTTAAGTGCTAATGCAAGAAGATTGTTCTGACTATTTTCCTTATGTTTAATTATTTTGAAAAGGCTTTCTTTTAAAAATATTTCATCTTGTTTTAAAAATTCAATGCCATTAAAATTTTTATGGTATTCTGCTAAGTATTCTTGTTCTGTTTGCCCAGGTGTGGGAATAAAAAGAACCTTTTTTCTTAAAAAATAAAAATCCATGATGCTGCTATATCCAGATCTGCATATTACCATTTCACTGATAGAAATTAGTTTAATAAACTTTTTTGTTGGTTGATGTGAGAAAAAAGTAATATTCTTAATATATTTTTTTCTAACTGAAGAAGTTCCGTTAATAATAGCACATGGATAATCCTGGCTTAAAAATACTTTAATTAGCTCTTCTTCAAATAGCTTTCTTTGAGGTTCTGGACCAGAAATTATAGCTAGATATTTATATTGACCCTTAATATTTTCTAATTTTAAATTTTTAAACCGAGAAAGGGGGCCAATGTTTATAGTTGTTAATTTACTTTTAGATAAATTACCAGAAAGGATATTTTGGTCAAGGTCAGGAACCCAACATATTTCAAATTTAGAAATAAAATAATGGTTTAAATAATTTGCTAATTTACTAAGTAGCCATGATCCATGAATATTTATTTGGTGTGAAATGAAAATATTCCTAGTGTTTTTACTTCTAAATCCAAATCTGTTATCTGCTATTATTATATCTATTTGATAATTGGAGACTATTTTTTCGGCTTGCTTTTTTTCTAAAAATACGGTTTTAAAAAATTTCGGAAGCTGTTTAATTAAAGCAATAGTTTGATTTTTTGAGTTACTGTAATAGGGTTTATACCCATCTATTAAAACATGATGGATAGATTCAAATTCTTCTCTTAAAATATTTTTAGCGACACTATCGCCGCACGTTATTACATGATGCCCGCGATTTTGTAGTTCTTTGATTAATGGAATAATTCTGGTAATGTGTCCCAAACCCCAATCTAAGGGAGCGATTAATATTTTTTTATTTTGATTCAGATTTTAAATTGAGAGTTATTTTCTTTAATAAATAATTTAATTTCTTTTAAACCTGTTTTTTCTACTGAAGAAGTAGTAAAACAGAGAGGAAAAGTTTCCCATCCTTTTAGTAGTTCTTCTTGGTAATTTTTGTTATTATTTTCAATTTCTATTTTTTTTAGTTTATCAGCTTTGGTAAAACAAATTACAAAAGGTATTTGATTGGTGCCGCAATACTCTATAAACTCTAGGTCAATTTTTTGGGGTTTTAATCTCAGGTCTATTAATAGGAATACTGTAATTAAATTAATACGATTTATTAAATAGTTTAAAGTGAACTTTTGAAATTCTGCTCGGTTTTTTTTAGATGTTTTAGCATATCCATATCCAGGCAAGTCTGCAAAATATGTATCACTATTAATTAAAAAATGATTTATTAATTGTGTTTTGCCTGGCTTACTAGAAGTTTTAGCTAGTTTTTTAACATTACATAGAGCATTTATTAAAGATGATTTTCCAACATTAGATCTTCCTATAAATGCATATTCAGGCAGATTGGCTTTAGGACATTTTTTCCAATTGGTATTACTGCATATAAATTCAGCTTTATTTATGTTCATTTATTTTATATAAGTGTTGATATGCCTGTCCTTTTTTTCAGAATAAATATCTTCTATAGATATTAAAATCCCTGTTTCTTCTACTTGTCCGAAATTAGTATTTAATGCTGTTCCAAAGCTTCTCATAGTAAGCGATAGGTTCATGTAAGCAGCAATAAGTGGGGGGAGTGAACATTCTAAATCCCTCAAACTTTTAATTAATTCTTTGTAGGCTAATTTATATTCCAAATTTTCAATTTTTTTTATAAAAAAACTAATGTCGTGATGACCTTTAAGTGGATTTTTGGGTTCAATCCAGTTTTCTTTATTTGGGAAGAAATAACTTAAAAAGCCAAGTATAAGATCTCTTCCCATTTTATTATAGTCTGGATACATAGTAACCTTACCAAAGAAATATTTAATTTTTGGATAATCTACGACAAGGGCTCCTAATCCGTCCCATAAATTATCCAGTGAAAATATACTTTTTCTATTGCCAGAAGATGGTTGATAAGCAGGTTGTACAAATGATCTACCCAACTCGATGGTATGGGGAAAAATATTTTTTAAAAATTGGGTGCTAAAATTAAATAAATGATTGGTTGCCGTATGATTATATTTTTTTGAGTCAATAATATCGGAACCTAGAAGGAATCTATATCCACCAATTATTTGCTTTTCATCCGGATCCCATACTATAAGTTGTTTATAATATGCCTCGTCTCTTTGGTCGTATTCGTCTAAATCAAATGATTTTCCAGTTCCCCCTCCTGATTTTCTGAACGAAAGTTCTCTTAGTCTTCCAATCTCTAAAGTAGTATTAGGTTGGTTTTTAAAATCAACTATATGTATATGATGGTTAGAATAGTTTGTTTTTCTAATAAAAGTATTATCATTTAGTTCCCTCTCAAGTTTTTGGATTGATATAGGTTCAATAATTTGCTTCATTTTTTGATAAAATCTTTAAATTTAAAATTACTATTGTTTTTAACTTGATATACATACTCTTTAACTAATTGAGCCCATTCTAAGTCAGATTTGCTATTATTGAGCTCTTTTGGACTTATGGGTTTTCCCATAATAAAATTAATGCTATTTCCTTTCTGAAGAAACATTTCACCTGGTAATAAAAACATCTCTAAATTCAAATTTATTTTCCAAAATTTTCTCCAATTTGCCACTCTGTAAAACCTACTTGAATTTTCCCCATCTATAAATACTGGATATATGGTAGTTTTATATTTTTTAGCCTTTGAAATAAATGTTTTTCTCCATTCTAAATCTTTAATTTTATTATTTTGTTTTCTAGATACAAGGCCAGCTGGGAAAATCACAATACAATTATTTGATTCAAAGAGCTTTTCTAATCGTAAAATATTTTCTCTAGAATTTAAACCGTGTTTGTTAATTGGTATAAAGTATTCTTTAAATGGGGTTAAAGAGGATAAAATATCGTTGACTAAAAACTTTATATCTTTTCTATATTTTCCTAATTCATGTATCATCGCTACCCCATCTAAGCCGCCCAAAGGATGGTTGGCGACTATAATAACTCTTTCTGAAACGGGTAAATCTTTAAACCCTGAGTTTTGAGAAGTTACCCCAAGCTCTTTCAAACTTCCGTTTATAAATTCCAGTTTTTCTTTTCCATTTAATTTTTTTAAGATTATGTTAATGTCTTTTTCTCTTACAATTTGCTTCAATTTAGCGATGAAAAATTTAGGTATTANTCTATGAAAAAAAGGACTTTTTTCTTTTAATATTTCAGATAAGTCAATCTTTTTTATTGGGACCATTCAGAATTANTTTCTNAAGTTAAATGTAGTAAATAGTAATTAATTATTCATTTAAANATAATTATACCCACATTTTACCACTATTTATTTTCTCACTTTAACTCNNNNAAAANTCAANTATTGAAACACTTTACTNAAATATCCGTTAAAAGTTATTCACAATTTTATTTTTGTGGGAAAATGTGGGTAAAAATTANTAGATTTACATTAAAACTGAGCTAANTGTCTGGATTTATAGGAGAATATCATTGCAAATTGGATACTAAAGGAAGAATGTTAATTCCTTCAGATGTTAAAAAACAATTGCCTCCTTCGGATCAAGATCAATTTATTATTTCTAGAGGTGTTGATGATTGCTTGTCTATGTATACTTCGACGGAGTGGAAAGAGGTGATGAGTAAACTGAGAAAGCTCAACAGGTTTAAATCTAAGGACAGAAAGTTTGCCCGTATGTTTCAGAAAGGTGCTACCAAAATTAATGTTGATAGTAATGGTAGATTGTTGCTTCCTAAAGGTTTACTTGGTTGGGCAGGGATCAAAAAAGAAATAGTCATTGTTGCGAATGTGGATTTGTGGGAAATATGGGATAAGAAAACCTATGAAGGCATGATGAAAGATGACTGGGATGAATTTGATCAGCTAGCTCACGAAGTTATGGGGGAGCCAAGTGGAGAATGACAGTTATCATATACCTGTATTGTTAAATGAAGCTGTTGAAGCTTTAATTACTGATCCTAATGGTCTATATGTGGATGTAACTTTTGGTGGTGGTGGACATTCCCAAGCAATCCTTAATCATTTAAATAACGGAAAATTGATCGCTTTTGATCAGGATNAAGCTGCCCTAGAAAATATAATTTTAGATAATCGCTTTAGCTTAATTAGGCAAAATTTTAGAAACATTCAAAATGTTATAGAAGCAACTACTTCTATTCGACCTTCAGGCGTGTTAGCTGATCTTGGTGTTTCGTCTTTTCAATTTGACTNCCCTGAAAGAGGTTTTTCTTTTAGATTTAATAATAGGCTAGATATGCGAATGAATACTAATTCCGATTTNGATGCTTATAAATTACTAAAAGACTATGACGAGCAACAATTAGAAAATGTATTTAGACAATTTGGCGACTTTAAAATAGTGGAGTCTAAAAAGTTGTCAGCCGCAATTATTAATTCAAGAAGTCATTCACCACTAAAAACTACATTTCAATTAGCATCAGTTATAGAACATTTAGTTCCTAAAAAAATTAAAAATCAATTTTTAGCTAGAGTATTTCAATCCATTAGAATAGAGGTTAATCAGGAGTTAAGCGCCTTGTCAGATTTT
Source organism: Crocinitomicaceae bacterium (assembly GCA_002691605.1). GTDB lineage: Bacteria > Bacteroidota > Bacteroidia > Flavobacteriales_D > Parvicellaceae > MED-G20. The sequence goes on along the minus strand of NZID01000026.1, from coordinate 62,207 downwards.
CTTATTCAGCTTCCAAAAGTGCTTAACAAGTGTGGAGTAATTTGTATCATCACTTATCATTCGTTAGAAGATCGNTTGGTTAAAAGTTTTTTTAAAACAGGNNATTGTGANGGTTCCGTAGAAAAAGATTTTTATGGAAATATTTCAAAACCATTTACAGTGATAAATAAAAAACCGATTACTCCTAAAATGGAAGAAATTAGGTTGAATCCAAGAGCTAGAAGTGCAAAATTAAGAATAGCAACCAAAAATTAATATGTCTGTANTTAAAGAAATATTTTCTGGCGATTTGTTCAAAAAAGGAATAGTGATCAACAACACTCCCTTTTTAGCTTACATCACTTTTTTAATGGTTGTATATGTTGCTTATGGCTACCATGTAGACGGAGTTGTTATGACCATTTCTAAAGAAAGTAAAAAAGCTGAAGAATTGTATTCTCAAAGACAGTCAGCATTAGAGTTGTATGATAAAGAAAGTTTGCAGAGTAAAGTTGTTAAAGAAACAGAAAAATGGGGTTTGTACGAGTCTATAGATCCACCATTAGTTATTAAAAGTAAATCNCTTAATAATGAAAACTAAAGAATCTCTAATTAGATTATATATAGTCTATTTCTTGGTTTTATTACTAGGAGGTGGAATTATTGGTCAAATTTTTTATCTGCAAATATTGCAAGGTGAGCAATTAAAATCAGATGCCAAAAAGCAAATTTTTGTCTCTAGAAAAGTAGTTGCTCCTAGAGGGAATATTTATGCTGCAAATGAACAAAAAACTTCTTTAGCGCTTTCAGTTCCTCGATATAAAGTTTATGTTGATTTAATTACAATCAATGAACTAGACTTTAAATCTAAAGTTNACGATTTGTCCGATTCATTATCTCTTCTTTTAGGAAAAAGATCTACTGATGAGTGGGTTCAAATTTTANAACAACAAAGACTTGATAGTAATAGATATTTTCATATTGCTAGAGGACTTAGAAAAGATCAGATAGAAAGGTTAAAGAAATTTCCAATTTTCAATCTTGGAAAATACAAAGGAGGATGTATTGTTATAAAATCAAGTCAAAGGGTAAAGCCCTATGGAATGCTTGCAAATAGAACGGTTGGTTATGCAGTAGAAAATCAAGGGAAAAAGCCAATTTTAGTCGGTTTAGAAGGAGCATTTAACGACTATTTAAAAGGACAGAATGGTCAAATGTTAATGGAGAAAATTAGGGGAAATGAATGGAAGCCAGTTGACGATAATTTATCTGTGGAACCAGTTCCAGGAAGTGACATTTATACTTCTATAGATGTAAATATTCAGGATGTAGCTGAAGAAGCTCTATTAAAACAGTTACAAGACCAAAAGGCTCAAAAAGGTTGCGCAGTACTGATGGAGGTGGAAACAGGTTTTGTTAAGGCAATAGCTAATCTTTCTTATGACCCTGAATCTAATTCTTATTTCGAAGCCCAAAACCATGCAGTTGGATTAGCTTCTGAACCTGGCTCTACGTTTAAGTTAGCGTCTTTATTAGTGGCTTTAGAACAAGATAAAGTAAAAATTACCGACTCAGTTAATATGACTGGGAGATATGAATTTTACGACAACTATTTAACAGATGGAGGAAAAGTTTATGGAAAAAATACAGTAAAAAGCGCTTTTGAAAAGTCTTCAAATGTGATAAGTCAAATAATATTTGAAAACTATAAAAATTCTCCTCAGGAGTTCATAGACGGGTTAAAAGAAATAGGAATTCACCAAAAGCTAGGACTTAAAATTTTAGGGGAAGGAATTCCTTTAATAAAAGAATCCTCTGACCCAACTTTTACCGGAATTACTTTACCATGGATGTCTATTGGTTATGAGTTAAAAATGACTCCACTTCAGACTTTAGCTTTATATAATGCAGTCGCCAATAACGGAGTTTTTTTAAAACCTCAGTTTGTAAAGTACATTAAAACTGGAAGTCAAATTCAAAAAGAATTTGCACCTAAAATTTTAAACTCATCAATTTGCTCTAAATCAACGCTGGAAGATTTACAAGAAATGTTGGAGGGAGTAGTTGAGAGAGGAACAGCCAAAAATATTAAAGCTAGAGGATTTAAAATAGCAGGGAAAACAGGGACCTCCAAAATTGCTATTGGATCTAAAGGTTATGGAAATCAATATCAAGCCTCTTTTTGTGGATATTTCCCTTCCCAAAACCCGATATACAGTTGCATTGTAGTTGTTCAAGCTCCTACAAAAAATATTTTTGGTTCAGTGGTCTCAGGAAGTGTTTTTAAGGAAATTGCGGATAAAGTTTATGCTCAGGAATTTCATAAAGAAAATCCTATTAAAAATGATTCCAATAATCATTTTCCTTATTCAAGAAATGGAGATAAAGACGCATTTCTTGTTGTATCAGAATCCATGGGTATTCCGGTTTTAGATCAATCAAATTCAACTAGTAACCTTATTACCACAAGAACGGGTAATAAAGCAATTAAAATATTCAATAAGAAAATTCAAAAAGGATTGGTCCCAGATGTAGTTGGAATGGGATTAATTGATGCTGTATATGTTTTAGAAAAATTGGGTTTGCTTGTTCAACCAGTAGGTTCAGGTATTGTAAGAAAGCAATCTGTAAAGGCAGGTTATAAAATTAATAAAGGTCAAAAAATAATACTTCAGTTAGGATGAAATTATTAAAAGACATCATATATGGAGTTCGAATAGAGGAGGTTAAAGGCAATACTAATATTGCAGTAGAAAATATTTCATTTGATTCAAGAGAAGTCAATAATCTTTCTTTATTTATAGCAATAAAAGGACATAGTAACAATGGTCATGATTTCATTTCTTTTGCCGAGAAAAACGGAGTTTGCGCAATAATATGTGAAGTTTTACCAAAAATTCTTAAAGAGGGAATAACTTATATAAAAGTATCCAACAGCTCAGAATCCTTAGGGATAATTTCATCCAATTTTTATGATAATCCATCTGAAAAATTAAAATTAATTGGAATTACTGGTACAAATGGTAAAACAACTTGTGTTACTCTTCTTTATGATTTATTTCGATTAAGAGGGTTCAAGACAGGTCTTATTTCTACAGTAAATATTAAAATTCTACATAAGACTATTCCTTCAACCCATACTACTCCTAACGCCTTGAAAATAAACCAACTTCTTCATGAAATGGTACAACATGGATGTACTCATGTTTTTATGGAGGTTAGTTCTCATGCCTTAGATCAGAACAGAGTAGCTGGAATAAGTTTTGATATAGGAGTATTTACCAATATTTCTCGAGACCATATGGATTATCACCCAACAATCAATCATTATATAGGATCCAAAAAAAAGTTATTTAAAGCACTAAAAAAAAATGCATTTGCGATTATCAATAAAGATGATACTTATGGTGAAGAAATGGGAAGAGACCTTAGCGCTAAAGTTCTTTTCTATGGGTTAAAAGAAAGCGCAAACTACTTAGGTAAGGTAATTGAAAACAATATTTCTGGTTTGACAATTGAAATTGATGGATTTGAAATGACATCCAGATTAATAGGAGAATTTAATGCTTACAACCTTCTAGTGGTATATGGAGTTGCAAAAATACTCGGTGAAGACCCTCTAACAATTCTCACTATCATAAGTAATCTTAAAGCTCCGGATGGACGATTTGAGTATGTAATCTCACCATCTAAAGTGACAGCAATTATAGATTACGCTCATACACCAGATGCATTGGAGAATATCTTGAAAACGTTAGTCAATCTAAGAAATGAAAATCAAAAAATTTTAACAGTTTTTGGATGTGGAGGAGATAGAGATAAAGGAAAAAGACCATTAATGGGAGAAATTTCTTCAATTTACAGTGACCAAATATTTGTTACATCAGATAATCCAAGGTCAGAAAATCCAAATAGGATTATCCAAGAGATATGTTCTGGAATAGATCCAGAAAAATCTGCTAAAGTATCCATTATAGAAGATAGAAGGGAAGCAATTAATAAAGCCTGTAAACTAGCTCAATCTGGTGATATAGTCCTTATTGCAGGTAAAGGACATGAAAAGTATCAAATAATTGGAGAAGAAAAATTTCATTTTGACGATCTCGAAGAAACCATAAAAATCTTTAAAAAAAATATTGAATAATGCTATACCATTTTTTTAATTATATAAATCAACACCTAGATTTTCCAGGATCAGGATTATTTGATTTTATTTCTTTTAGGGCGGGGATGGCTGTACTAACCTCACTTACAATAACTCTGTTATTTGGAGATAAACTCATTAAATTTCTACAAAAGAAACAAGTTGGAGAATCCATAAGAGATTTAGGTTTAGATGGGCAAATGGAAAAAGCAGGAACCCCTACAATGGGCGGAGTAATTATAATCGCTGGAATTATTGTGCCAACAATTTTATTTGCTGATCTCCAAAACATTTACATACAGTTAATGCTAATAGCAACAATTTGGCTGGGAACTATTGGTTTTATAGATGATTACATAAAGGTTTTTAAAAAAAATAAAAAAGGGTTAGCTGGAAAGTTTAAGGTAATAGGTCAAATTGGTGTAGGTGTTATAGTGGGTGCATCCATGTATTGGAGTGATTCTATTACAATAAAATCTAAAAATTATAATATTGATCTAACAACTATTAATGTCAAAGATTTAGATCCTAAAAAGGACTATGTCTGGGAAGAGACTAAATCTCTTAAAACGACTATTCCATTTGTAAAAAATAATGAACTAGATTATACATGGTTAATCTCTTGGATGAGTCCAGATTTGAAAAAATATTCTTGGCTTGTTTTTATTCCAATAATAGTAGTTATAGTTATTTCAGTCTCTAATGGAGCTAATATTACAGATGGATTAGATGGCCTTGCCACTGGTACTAGTGCAATTATAGGGATTACCTTAGCCATTTTTGCCTACTTATCTGGAAACTTAATTTTCTCCGACTATTTAAATATTCTATATATACCTAATTCGTCTGAGTTGGTAATTTTCATAAGTTCATTTGTTGGAGCATGTATAGGTTTTCTGTGGTATAACTCCTATCCTGCTAAAGTATTTATGGGTGATACTGGCAGTTTAGCCCTTGGAGGAATTATTGCTGTATTTGCAATTGCTATTAGAAAGGAATTATTAATACCAGTTTTTTGTGGTGTTTTTCTAATTGAAAATCTAAGCGTTATTCTCCAAGTTTCTTATTTCAAGTTTACTAAAAGGAAATATGGAGAAGGGAAAAGAATCTTCCTAATGTCTCCAATTCACCATCACTATCAAAAGAAGGGAATACATGAATCGAAAATTGTCGCAAGATTTTGGATTATAGGAATTCTTCTTGCGGTACTATCAATTGTGACCTTAAAGCTAAGATGATTAAAAGTTTGAAAAATATCACTGTTTTAGGAGCTGGTAAAAGCGGAATAGGTGCTGCTGTTTTAGCCAAGAAAAAAAATATTGAAGTTGTTTTATTTAATGACGAACCAATTAATTCATCTACCAAAGAATTTTTAAATAATTACAGAGTTAAATGGATTGAAAAAAAATACAATAAAATAGATTTAGATAGTGATTTATTAATTAAGAGTCCAGGCATAGATGATAATCATCAATTAGTAAAATATTATATCGATCATTCTAAACCAGTAATTAGTGAAATAGAATTCGCAAGTTATTTCTGCAACGCGAAAAAAATATGTGTTACGGGAACCAATGGTAAAACCACTACTACTTTAATGGTTTCCTACATACTTAAAAAAGCTGGGTTAAAAGTAAAAGCAGTTGGAAATATTGGAGAAAGTTATGCCCTTTCAGTTGCCTTAGAAAAGTTCGATTATTATGTGATAGAGCTTAGTAGTTTTCAATTAGATAGAATGTTTGATTTTAAGGCTGACATCTCCATTCTTCTTAATATTTCACCAGATCATCTAGACAGATATCAAGGGGATTTTATAAAATATTCTAAAAGTAAATTCCGAATAAATCAAAATATGACAATGGATGATCATCTCATTTACAATTATGATGATCAAGTCATATCGTCTTGGATTTCATCAAAAAACAAAAGATTACACCAAAATCATCCTGTTTCAATATATGAAAAATTAGAAAAAGGAGCTTGGTTAGAAAATGAACAAATACAAATTAACATAAACAAAAAAAAAACAACAATTATGTCCATCCACCAATTAGCCAACCAAGGCAAACACAATTTATTTAATTCTATGGCTGCAGGAGTAGCAGCAAGAGTCTTAGAAATTAGAAAAGAAATTATTAGAGACAGTTTATCTGATTTTCAAAATGTTGAGCATCGATTAGAAGATGTTGCGAAAATACATGGTATAAATTTTATCAATGATTCTAAAGCAACAAACGTTAATTCGACCTGGTATGCTCTTGAGAGTATGCAACAACCTACTATATGGATTGTTGGTGGAGTTGACAAAGGAAATGACTATTCAGTTTTAGAAGGGCTTGTGAAACAAAAAGTTTTAGGAATTGTTTGCCTAGGAAAAGATAATAATAAAATAAAAGATGCTTTTGGTTCCATAGTAGAATCTTTTTTTGAAGCTAATACTGCTGAACAAGCTGTTCAGATAAGTTATAGAATTGCTAAGAAAGGGTATAATGTTTTATTATCTCCTGCTTGTGCCAGTTTTGATTTATTTAAAGACTACGAAGATAGAGGACACCAATTTAAAAGTGCAGTAAGATCATTGTAAATAAAGATTATGAATGTAAGTTCTAAAACCACTCTAAAAAATCAACTAACAAAAAATAGAAAAAAGGCACTAAACTCTTTCTTTTCTAAGGATCATAGGTTGGAGTTTGTTTCGGAATCTCATGGTAAAGTATGGATCAATGATTCGAAGGCTACCGATATTGGTGCATCAGCATTTTCTTTAGAAAATACTAAGGGGCCAATAATTTGGATAGTTGGTGAATCTAAAGCTAAAAGGGATTTAGACTTTGTTTTTGAGATAGTAGTTTCTAAGGTCGATCAAATCATTTATTATGGCAACTATGAAACCCATTTAAAATATAAGTTTGGGTCGTTTTTAAAATATGCGCATGTAAATGATATTAAAGAAGCTGTAAAAATAGCTCTTGAAAATCAAATAGATAATTCTACTATTCTTTTTTCTCCAGCATGTACAAGTTTTCCTAGCCATGAAAATTATAAAACTAGAGGAGACTATTTTAAATCATTATTAAGACCTATTTGATGCAAAATTTCATTGATAAATATCTGAAGGGAGATAAGGTGATCTGGACAGTCATCATATTACTCTCTTTATATTCAATTGTAATGGCATACAGTTCAAGTTCTAATCTAGCTTTTCGAATTGCAGGTGGTAATGTAGCTCCTTATATAATAAAGCATACTTTGATTATTTTAATTGGGATTATACTTATAATTTATTTACAATTTTTTCCATATAAATATTTTTCAAGACTTTCTCAAATAGGTATTTTTGTTTCAATAATATTATTATTTATAACTCTCTTATTTGGGGTAAGTAAAGGGAATGCTTCACGATGGATTATGGGATTTCAACCATCAGATTTTGCGAAACTTGTTTTGATCCTCTATATATCAAGAATGTTAACTACAAAACAGGACGAAATCAAAGATTTTAAAAAGGGTCTTTTGCCTATTTTATGGCCTGTTTTAGTTATTTGTGGTCTCATATTGCCTGCTGATTTTTCTACGGCAGCAATGCTTTTAATTGTTTGTTTTACTATGATATTTATTGGCGGAGCTAAGATTAAGCACTTAGTTTCAATTGTTGGTACTGCTGTAGTAGGTTTCTTATTTTTGATTTTATTAAATATGGCTTTCCCAGGCCTATTACCACGTGTTGATACTTGGGAAAAAAGAATGATGAGTTATGGAAGCGGGAATAAACAAGAAAATTATCAAGCGGAAATGGCAAAGAGAGCGGTAGCTAATGGCTTTTTATTTGGAAAAGGGCCTGGAAGAGGACATGTAAAAAATGATTTATATTCTGCTCAATCAGATTTCATTTATGCTTCCTCTATAGAAGAATTTGGATCTATTTTTGGTGGTATAGGTTTACTTCTTCTATATATGATTCTTTTTTTTCGTGCCATTAGAATTATGAATAAAGTAGATAGTAAATTTGCCTTTTTTCTTGTTTTCGGATTAAGCTTTATGTTGATTTTTCAATCCTTCATAAATATGGGAGTTGGCGTTAATTTATTGCCAGTTACTGGTCAACCTCTTCCGTTAATTAGTATGGGAGGAACATCGATCTTATTTACTTGCATTTCTCTAGGTGTAATTTTAAATGTAAGCGCTACTGTTTATACAGATAATAACTATGAATAGTTTTAAAGTAATTATAAGTGGTGGAGGTACAGGCGGACATATTTATCCAGCTATTGCTATTGCTAAGGAAATTTTAATTGAACGAAAAAATGCTGAAATTCTATTTGTTGGAGCAAATGGAAGAATGGAAATGGAGAAAATCCCTGAACACGGATTCAACATTGTTGGTCTTAATATAGTTGGTATTCAGCGGTCACTAAGTTTGACATCTATTATTAAAAACTTAAAGTTCCCATTTTTACTATTAAAAAGTTTTAATGATGCTAAAAAAGTACTGTTAGATTTTAAGCCCAATGTTGTTATTGGAGTTGGCGGATATGCAAGTGGTCCAACTTTGAGAATGGCACATCAAATTGGAATACCTACTCTTATTCAGGAACAAAATTCTTTTGCAGGATTGACCAATAAGTGGTTAAGTAAGAAAACTAAAAGAATATGCGTAGCCTACAATAAAATGGAGCAATTTTTTGATCCTAAAAAATTAGTTTTAACTGGCAACCCAGTTAGAAAGGATATTCAGGATTTAACATCTAAAAAAGAAGAGGCAAAGAGCTATTTTAATATACAAAAAAAACAGAAAGTCATACTCGTTTTAGGTGGCAGTCTTGGGGCTAAGTCTATCAATGATGGTATCAAGAAATCGCTACATCTTCTGTCTTCAATGAATGTCCACCTTATTTGGCAGGTTGGTAAGAGATATTATAGTGAAATAGAATCCTGGTTAAAAAAAAATTATTTAGATAATATTCAAGCTATGGCATTTGTTAACCGTATGGATTTGGCTTATAGTATTTCAGATGTTGTTATTTCAAGAGCAGGGGCTTTATCAATCAGTGAACTAACCTTAGCTGGAAAACCAAGTATTTTAGTTCCTTCTCCAAATGTTTCAGAGGATCATCAAACAAAGAATGCAATGTCGTTAGTCAATCATTCGGCTGCTATTTTGGTTAAAGATAACCAAACGGAACAACTCATTAGTAAGGCTATTTCGCTGTTAAAAGATCAAGAGTTAATTGCATCACTTTCAAAAAATGCGAAATCTTTAGGTAAGCCTAATGCAAGCAAAGATATTGTAAAAGAAATTTTCAAAATTAGTCTAGATGAACGTTGAGAAACTTTCGAAAATCCACTTTATAGGGATAGGAGGAATAGGAATGAGTGCACTAGCTTCCTATTTTATTTCTAAAAAATTGAAAGTTTCAGGATATGATAAAATACTATCACCAATTACAGAAAAACTTAAAAAGGAAGGTGCGACGATATTTCACAATGATGAGTTGACTTTGATTGATAATATTGAAAAAATAGATTTAGTAGTTTATACTCCTGCAATAGATGATGATAATAATCAATTAAAATATTTTTATAAAAATAACTATAAGATTCTTAAAAGATCTGATGTTTTAGGTGATATTTCAAATTTATACCGAACCATAGCAGTAGCTGGAACTCATGGAAAAACTACCACCAGTTCCATAATTGCACACATATTAAAAGTAAGTAAAAAGCAAGGAGCTTGTTTTATTGGTGGTGTCACATCAAATTATGAGTCCAATCTTATTTTAGGAAAAGGAAATTTATCAGTCATGGAAGCAGATGAATTTGACCAATCATTTCTAAAATTAAATCCTGACACAATTATTTTAACTTCAATGGATGCAGATCATTTAGATGTTTATAAATCCGAAGAAAATGTTCAAAAAAATTATATAGAGTTTACCAAAAAAATTAAAAATAAAAGAAAGTTAATTGTTGAAGAAAGTATACATTCTTTATTTCAAAATAATTTGAGTTATGGCTTTAGTGACTTTAACGATTTACAAATTTTAAATATTATAATTAATAATGGTTACTATGATTTTGATATCAAATACAAAAATGAAGTATTCAAAGATTTTTCTTTGAAAATGCCAGGTAAGTATAATTTGCTAAATACTGCTGGGGCTATTCTTTCAACATTAGAACTAGGAATTAGTATAAATAAAATAAAAGATGCGCTTAATTCCTATAAAGGGGTTAAAAGAAGGTTTGAGCTACATCTAAATAAGCCAAAATTAGTTTATATAGACGATTATGCTCACCACCCAAATGAAATACGGGCTCTTTTAGATGCTGTAAAAGAGTTTTATCCATCAAAAAAAATAATTGGTATTTTTCAACCTCATTTGTTTTCCAGAACAAAAGATTTTTTAAAGGATTTTGCAAAAAGCCTGTCTGATTTAGATCATTTATTTTTATTACCAATTTACCCAGCTAGAGAAAAACCAATTAAGGGAGTAACATCATCTGTATTATTAGATCTTGTAAAGCTTAATAATAAAAAATTAATTAAATCAAAATCTGAATTGTTCACAGATTTAGATAATGAAGAAGACTTTATACTATTGACTATCGGAGCTGGAGATATTGATCTTTGGGTGAATGATATTTTCAAATACTTATATTCCAAATGATTAGAAAAGCTTTAATACTATTTTTTTGGTCAGTATTATTAATAGCTTGGTTAATATTATCGGCTTTTGTTTCTTCTAAATATCAAAGTATTGTTGTAAAGAATATTGACATAAATATAGTAGAAGATAATCATCATCTTTTCATCACGAAATCTGAAATCAACTCTTTATTATCTTCTTTAGGTATTGTCAAAAATGTCACCCCTAAAAAAGAAATAGACTTTTCTTACATTGAGAGAAAACTACATAATCATCCGGCTATAAATTCAGCTCAGGTATATTTTAATAATAAAGGAGATTTAGAGTTGGATATTAAAAAAAGAACTCCCATTGCAAGATTTATAAGTCCATCAATAGAAAAAAACTTTTATATAGACGATCTTGGATATCCAATGCCTTTGTCTAATTCCTATGTTTGTAGAGTACCTATATTTTCAGGAATGATCGATATTCCTAAAGGTTTGAATTTTAATAGATTAGACTCTCTACATAGATCTGTATTGTTTCAAAAAATTTATAAAATGAGTAAAATAATTAACAATGACTCGTTCTTAAAATCTCAAATTGTCCAAATTCACATCAATAATAATGGCTACTTTGATTTAATTCCAAGAATAGGTAATCAAAAAATACTATTTGGATTAGCAGAAAATATGGAAAATAAGTTTAAAAAAATTAAGTTGTTTTATTCTAACGGACCCCAATCTAAGGAATTGAATAATTACGATACTTTAAATGTAATGTATAAAAATCAAATAATCTGTTCAAAAAGAAATTAATATGGATGCACCAGAAATTGTTGTAGGATTAGATATTGGAACTACTAAAATTGCTTGCTTAGTAGGTAGAAAGACGGATCATGGTAAAATTGAAATATTAGGAATTGGAAAAGCTCCAAGCCTAGGAGTTTCAAGAGGAGTAGTTTCAAATATAGAAAAAACAGTTCAGTCAATCAGATCAGCAGTTGAAGAGGCAGAAGCTAAATCTGGAATTGAAATTAATGTTGTAAATGTTGGAATTGCAGGCCAGCATATTAAAAGTTTACAACACAGAGGAATGATTACGAGAGACTCTATAGAAGAAGAGATTTCTCAAAAAGATGTAGATGAACTGATCGATGACATGTATAAATTGGTTATGATGCCAGGAGAAGAAATTATTCATGTTCTACCACAAGAATATATTGTAGATAGACAGCCTGGGATAAAAGATCCAATTGGAATGTCGGGTGTACAACTAGAAGCAAACTTTCATATTATCACCGGGCAAATGGCTGCTGCAAGAAATATTTTTAAATGTGTTCATAAGGCTGGTTTAGAAGTTTCAGAACTTATTTTAGAACCCCTTGCATCCTCTTCGGCTGTTATAAGCGAGGAAGAAAAAGAGGCTGGAGTTGCTTTAGTAGATATTGGTGGAGGAACCACAGACATTGCTATTTTTCACGATGGTATTATTAGACATACGTCAGTGATTCCATTTGGAGGAAATGTGATAACGGAAGATATTAAAGAAGGTTGTACTATAATGCAAAGACAGGCGGAACTACTTAAAACAAAATTTGGATCAGCAGTAACTCAAACAACTCAAGAAAATGAAGTAGTATGTATACCAGGATTAAGAGGAAGAGATCCTAAAGAAATTTCTGTGATGAATTTAGCAAATATTATTAATGCTAGGATGTCAGAAATTTTAGAACATATTTATTTCGAAATAAAGAATTCTGGCTATGAAAAAAAATTGATAGGTGGTATTGTAGTTACCGGCGGTGGCTCTCAGTTAAAACATATGAATCAGCTAATAGAATTTACCACAGGTATGGACTCAAGAGTTGGCTATCCAAACGAGCATTTGAGTTCTAGTACTAATATTAGTGTCACCTCACCCCTTTTTGCAACTGGAGTAGGGTTAGTAGCGAAAGGTTTTGAACAATTTGAATTATTAAAGTCAAGGAATGAAAAGATTAATACAAGAATGCATTCTCAAAAAAATAAAGGAAGCTTTTTTGAAAAATTAAAAACATTTTTTGACGAAAAAGTAGATTAACAATTAAATAAACAATCATGATGAAATTTGATTTACCTAAAGAACAATCTTCCATAATTAAAGTAATTGGAGTTGGAGGAGGCGGTAGTAATGCTGTAAACCACATGTATCGTCAAGGTATTAAAGGAGTTGATTTTGTAGTTTGCAATACAGATCACCAAGCACTAGACACAAGCCCTGTACCAACCAAAATTCCATTAGGTCAAAGTTTAACAGAAGGCAGAGGCGCAGGGTCTGTTCCTGATGTAGGTAAAAATGCAGCAATTGAAAATTTAGAAGATATAAATGAAATACTTGCAAAGAATACAAAAATGATATTTGTGACTGCAGGAATGGGTGGAGGAACAGGAACTGGAGCAGCTCCAGTGATTGCCCAAGCGGCAAGAGATATGGGAATCCTTACAGTAGGAATAGTTACTGTACCATTTACTTTTGAAGGTAGAAAAAGAAGATCTCAAGCTGAGGAAGGAATTGAAAAAATGAGAGAAGCTGTAGACACATTATTGGTCATTAATAATGATAAATTAAGAGAAATGTTTGGAAATCTTACTTTGGTAAATGCTTTTGAAAACGCAGATGATGTATTAGCTATTGCCGCAAAGGGAATTGCAGAAGTAATTTCTGTTACAGGTCAAATTAATGTAGATTTTAATGATGTAAATACTGTTATGAAAGATAGTGGAGTTGCTATAATGGGCTCTGCTGAGGCAGAGGGTGAAAATAGAGCAGTAAAATGTGTTGAAAGTGCATTGAATTCTCCATTACTAAACGATAATAATATTGACGGAGCCAAGTATGTTCTTTTGAATATTACCTATGGATCACAGGCTGTGTTAATGGATGAAATTTCGGATATAACAGATTATATTCAAGAAGAAGCTGGAAGTACTGCAGATGTTATCTGGGGTCATGGATATGACGAATCACTTGATGATAAACTTTGTGTAACTATCATAGCCACAGGATTTAATACTACTCCTCATACTGGTCTTTCAATGAAGGCACCTAAAAAAAATAAAATCCTTTTAGAAGATGAACCCTCAATAGAAAATAATGAGGACATAAATTTAAATACTAATAGCGATAGTGATGATGGTACTTTAATAGAAAAAGAACCTATTACTAAAACCAAAAAATTCATTTTGGAAGATGACCCTCCGATAGAGAGTAATGAAATGGATGAAGTTTTAGACACCCCTAATATTAAAGAGCCTATAAATAGTCATCAAACAAAAATGGATAACGATGGAAAAGTCAGATACTTACTAGAAGACGATGAAATTTCCAATCAAGAGAAAGAACATAATAACGAAATTGACCCTAATTTTGATAATGTATCTGAAGAAGAAAAAATGGAAGAACAGTCTTTTGCAGCTGAAGAAAAATCTGTAGAACCTAAAGAGCTTTCGGAAGAAAGAATAGAGAGAATAAGAAAAGCCACTGAAAAGTTAAGGTCTCCATTAGGACTAAATGAAATGGAGAGTGAACCTGCTTATAAAAGAAGAAATATTGATTTAAAAGATGTAAAATATTCAGATGAACCTAGTAGTTCAAAGTACACTTTATGGGAAAATATTAATGACAGTGGAGAAAAAGAATCAGGATTAAGCGATCACAATAGTTTCTTACACGACAATGTAGATTAATATGAATAACAGTATTGTAAATCAAATCCCAATTGATTTAAAAAAGGCGATGCTTGCTAAAGAAAAGGTGAAGATTGCTGCGCTTAGAGCCATTAAGTCAGCATTCATATTAGAAAACACTAAAGAGGGTAGTTCCGGAAATATAGATAATAATCTAGCTCAACAAATAATTTTAAAACTCCATAAACAAAGAATGGATGCATATAATATATATGTAGAACAAAATAGATCCGATTTGGCAGATGAAGAATTTCAACAAGCTAAAGTTTTAGAAAATTATCTTCCTAAAAGGCTCTCAGAAGAAGAAGTACGGAGCGAAATAAAGGAAATTGTGAAGGTTCTTGGAGCGACATCCATGGCTGATATGGGTAAAGTTATGGGAAAAGCGATGAATTCTCTTAAAGGAAAAGCAGATGGAGCTATCATATCAAAATTAGTAAAAGAGATTTTGAAATAATATGGATTTTTTAGATCCTAAAATTGAGCAGTATGCCTTAACTTATAGCGATCCTGAGTCTGATTTATTGTACGAGCTAAACAGACAGACGAACTTAAAAGTACTTCAACCAAGAATGTTGTCAGGACATTTGCAAGGAAGAATACTTAGTTCTTACTCTAGGGCTCTTTCACCAAAAAATATTTTGGAAATTGGTACTTACACTGGATATAGTGCTCTTTGTTTAGCTGAAGGGCTAAAAAAAAACGGTTCCCTTCATACAATTGATATTAATAAAGAATTAGCTTATTTCACTAAATATTTTTTTGACAAATCAAAGTACAAGGATCAAATTCATTTTCATATTGGAGATGCTATAGAATTAATTCCAAAAATACAATACGAATGGGATTTAGTTTTTATTGATGCTGATAAAGAAAATTATTCAAGTTATTTTGATTTAATAATTGATCATGTAAGACCAGGAGGTTGGATAATCGCTGATAATGTTTTGTGGAGTGGTAAAGTGTTAAAACCCACTCATAAAAATGATCTAGAAACTACAGCAATAAAAGCTTTCAATGAAAAAATTAAATCCGATAGTAGAGTGTATCATTTTTTATTACCAGTTAGGGATGGTATGATGATTATTACTAAGAAATAAATGATTTTAAACTTCATACTTAAATTATATTATTTTTGTGTTAATTAAAAATAATAACGATCATGAAGCCAATAATCAAAATAATTATTTCTTTAATACTCAGTTTTAATTTCTTATTTATTCACGCCGATGAGGGCATGTGGTTTCTCATGTTCATTGATAGATTAAATCAGAGAGATATGGAGGAAATGGGATTGCAACTAACCTCCGAAGAGATTTACAGCATCAATAATTCCAGTTTAAAAGATGCTATTGTTCAATTTAATGGGGGATGCACTGCAGAACTAATTTCTAATCAAGGATTAGTTTTAACAAACCATCATTGTGGCTATAGAGCTATTGCTGAATTATCTTCACCCCAAAATGACTATTTGACCAATGGTTATTGGGCTCAAAATAAGAATGAAGAAATGAAGCCTAATTCTTTGTATGTTCGTTTCTTTATACGNATGGATGATGTATCCGATCGTATTTTAGGTAAACTTTCAGATGACATGACTGAAAGTGAAAGAAATCGAGTGATAAAGGAAGAAACACAACAAATAGAAGAAGAAAATAGTGATAATGGAAAATATGTAGTAAGTGTTCGCTCCTTTTTTCAGGGAAATGAATTCTACTATTTTGTGTACCAAGATTATAAAGATGTTAGACTGGTAGGAACACCCCCTGCTAGTGTAGGAAAGTTTGGGGGANATACTGACAACTGGGAATGGCCAAGACATACTGGAGATTTTTCCATGTTTCGAATTTATGCTGATGAANATGGCAATCCAGCTGAATACGATAAAGATAATATCCCACTAAAACCCAAACACCATTTGCCAGTAAATATAAAGGGGTTTGAGGAAGATGATTTTGCTATGATTTTGGGATACCCGGGAAGAACAAACAGATGGCTTCCTGCAGGTGGAATTGAACAAAATGTAAAGTTTGCTTATCCTGCATGGGTTGAATCTTCAAAAAAAGCCATGGACGTTCTTAAAAAATATATGGATGAAGAGGACGCTATACGACTAAATTATGCCTCAAAATATGCTGGTATAGCAAATTATTGGAAAAATAGGCAAGGAATGATTGAAGCTCTAACCAAGTTTAAAACAGCAGAAACAAAAGCAAAAAATGAATCAAAATTCAATAANTGGGCCAACAAAAAAGATAACAAAGAGTATGCTAATGTGATTCAAAATATAAATGATTACTATGANATGACCAATAAGAAGTCAGAGCATGACAACTATTTAAGACTAGTTTTTAGAGCATCTAAGTTTTCAACAACTTCCAGAGGTTTTGGAAGCCAACTTTTAAACTATGCAGCTTCAGATTCCGAAAAACGTAATTTAATGAAGAAACAACTATCTTCAAAAATAGAAGACTTTTTTGTATCTACTAGTATTGAATTAGAGAAAGAAATGCTTTATGAAATGATCCAACTATATGTAGAAAAAGTAAATTATACCCTACCAGAATCTTTGGTGAATATAGAACTTAAAAATCATATAAATGCAATATTTGATTTGAGTATATTAACGAATAAAACTAGAATGCTCTCATTTCTTGAATTACCAACGGTCGAATTAATTGAAAATGACCCGTTAATGAAATTATCTATAGAGCTTTTGACTCACTATTTTAATACATCAGATGAAATTAAAGACGCTAAAAACTCATTTGATAAAGCATACCGCATGNTAGTAGACGGAATGAGAAAATCTAATCTTAGTCCAGTGACTTATCCTGANGCAAATTCAACTTTAAGATTGACTTACGGTAAAGTAAGTTCTCTTCCTAGTGACCCAAGAAATGATGCGGAAGAAAACTATTATACTACTCTAAAAGGAACANTAAAAAAATATATACCCAATGATCCTGAATTTGATCTTCCTAAGTCCTTAATTGATCTCTACGAAAAGAAAGATTTTGGGCCTTATGCCGATAAAGCNGGTCACATGCCGGTAAATTTTTTAACTAATAACGATATCACTGGAGGAAACTCTGGATCACCTGTACTAAATGGAAAAGGTGAATTAATAGGCTTGGCTTTTGATGGTAATATTGAAGCTATGGCAGGAGATGTTATTTTTGATACNAAGCTTCAAAAAACAATAAATGTTGATATACGTTATGTTTTATGGTTGGTTGATAAATATTCGGGGGCGAAGCATATCATTGATGAAATGACAGTCATAAAATAAAACTAATTAATAGAGTTTAGAAACTTTANAGAGAAGATCTAATAAATTGATTACATGTATTGTTTTCTAATTGTTTAGAATTAAAATATCATTANATAAATGAAAAACATTTTAAAAATCTACNTTTTTACAATTTTATTCTTTCAACTTTTNTNTTTTAAAGCTGATGAGGGTATGTGGCTACCTATGCTTTTAGGTGAAGCTACCTATAAAAATATGGTTGAGTGTGGAATAAGATTAACTCCAGAACAAATATATGATGCTAATAATTCCAGTTTAAAAGATGCTATTGTTGCATTAGGAGGAGGTTTTTGTACTGGAGAAATTATATCTAATCAAGGTCTTATGATGACCAATCACCACTGTGGTTTTGNAACCATTCAAGCAAATAGTACTATTGAAAATGATTATCTAACCGATGGCTTTTGGGCTATGACTAAGCAGCAAGAAATACCAGCAGATTTTGGTGTTTGGTTTCTTAATAATATTTCAGATGTTACTGATAAGGTTCTTAAAGGTCTAAAAGAAGATATGACTGAGAAGGAAAGAGATAAATTGATACGTGCAAATTCTAATGCATTAAAAAATTCTGCAAAAGAGGGTAAAAATAAAGAAGACTTTGCTGTGCAGGTAAAATCTTTTTATTACGGAAACTTGTATTACATGTTTACTTACAGTATTTATAATGATGTAAGACTTGTTGGAGCTCCCCCAAGTTCTATTGGGAAATTTGGAGGTGATACTGATAATTGGATGTGGCCTCGACATACAGGTGATTTTACAATATTTAGAGTATATGCAGATAAAGAAAATAATCCTGCTTCTTATAGTGAGGAAAATCAACCATTAAAACCCAAACATTCACTACCAGTTTCGATTGCTGGAGTTCAAGAAGGAGATTATGCAATGATTATGGGTTATCCAGGAAGGACAGATCGGTTTTTAACATCCTGGGGTGTTAAAGAAGCTGTAGAAATTGAGCAACCAGCAAGAGTTAAGATTCGTAAAATTAAATTGGATATTATGGACGAACAAATGTCTAAAAGTCAAAAGGTTAGGATTCAATACGCTTCTAAATACGCTAGAGTTAGTAATTATTGGAAATATTTTGTAGGCCAAAGTGAGCAATTAGTGAAAAACAAAGTATTTGATAAAAAGAGAAGTATTGAAAACTCTTTTTCCCTTTGGTACCAAAAGAATAAACTGGATAAAACCTATTCTGAAGTCTTACCATTAATCGAAAATGCTACAAAAAGCTCCTCAAAATACACTATACCTAAGGTTTATTTTCAAGAAGCTGTTGTTGGATCTGAATTGATTCTATTTATGTTAAGAAACTTAGGTCC
The DNA here is from genome assembly GCA_002691605.1 of Crocinitomicaceae bacterium. GTDB lineage: Bacteria > Bacteroidota > Bacteroidia > Flavobacteriales_D > Parvicellaceae > MED-G20. Next base: position 43,089 of record NZID01000026.1, on the reverse strand, counting down.
AAAAACTCCAATTTATGAAGCATTAAAATCTGGTGAGGGAATTAAAAAAGCTAAGGAAAATCTAATTGCAAAAGCCGTGGCTTATTATAAAGATTATAATGCTGTTATAGACGAAAATACTTTAGCATCTGTTTTATCACTTTATGCAAACGATGTGGATAAAGAATTTCAACCAGAGTTATTAATTAGTTTAAAAGAAAAATATAAGGGAGATTTTAAAAGATTTGCAAAAAATTATTTTAAGAAAACTCATTTTAAATCATTGGATTTATTTAAGTCGTGGGTCAATAACGATAAATTTTCTATTAAAACAATAGAAAAAGATTTAGTTTATCAATTGAAAAATGAATTTTTAAATGTCTATCGATACAAAGTAATGGTTCCAAAATCTTCATTCGATTCTGATTATAACAAAGGAATGAGGTTATTTGTTGATGGATTGCAAAAAATGGGGATGAATAAAGCTTCAGATGCAAATTCTACTATGCGTTTTACTTACGGTAACATTCTTTCATATTCTAATTTTAACGATAAAAAATTTGATTTTTACACAACTCTAGATGGTCTAATGGAAAAAGAAGTGGTTACGGATGATAAAATTCATGAGTTTTATGTCCCTCAAAAATTAAAAGACTTATATGATTCTAAGGATTTTGGACCATATGTTCGAAGAGAAGATGGAAAATTACCAGTTAATTTTTTATCTAATAATGATATTACTGGTGGTAATTCAGGAAGTCCTGTAATTAATTCACATGGTGAGCTAATAGGGACAGCATTTGATGGGAATTGGGAAGCAATGAGTGGGGACATTTTTTTTGAACCTAATATTCAAAGGACAATTTCTGTAGACATTAGATATTCTTTGTTTATTATAGATAAATATGCAGGTGCAAAACACCTAATTGATGAAATGGAGATAATTGAAAACAGACACGAAGAAGTAAGAGATTCTAAAAATAAGATTACTATTTCTAAAGCCCCCCCCAAACCTGCTAATGTTAGAATAGTAGAAGGTTCTATCAAGTTTGTTGACCAAAATCAAAACAACGCTATTGATGCTAATGAGCAATGTAGTATTCAGTTTACAATTGAAAATTCTGGAATAGGTGAAGGGATGGCAATGAATCTAGTTACAGAAAAGGTTTATGGAAATGATTTGAGATTTAATCATTCAATTGCCCTAGGTAATTTAAATCCAGGCTCTAGTAAAAGTATAAAACTGCCAATTCAAGCTGGAATGAATACTAATGATGGAAAGGCGCACTTTAAGTTTTTAGTCAATGAGATACATGGGTTTGGATCAAATGCTTATGAAATAGATATTCCGGTAAAATCTTTTGTGGAACCTAAATTAGAAGTGGTTGACTATAAGGTCACCAGCCAAGCAGGTAAAATAGTGAAAAAGGAAGATTTTGATTTAGAGTTGGTAGTTCAAAATATTGGTCAAGGAACAGCTAAAAATGTTAAAGTAAATTTAATTATACCACAAAATATTTTTGTTATGGATGGAGAAATAAATATCACTATTCCAATAATGGAAGCGGGAGATTCTAAAGTAATTACTTGTCAAATGATTGCCAATAATAATTACAATTCGAATGAAATAAATATAAAAGCTAATTTATCAGAATCTTATGGAAAGTATGCCAAAGACCAAAATATAGTTATTAAAATGGATGAAGTGGTTTCTTCAAATAAGCTTAGTTTAACAGCTAAAGAACAGCAGAAAAAAGAAATTGAACAGGTTTCATTGTCATCAGATGTGGATAAAAATATTCCAGTAAGTAATGTTAAAGAGAACAATAGAATTGCACTAATTATAGGAAATGAAGATTATTCAAAAAGTATAAATGCAGAGATAAATGTTGACTATGCTGTAAATGATGCCACAGTTTTTAAAAAGTATGCCAATAATGTTTTGGGTGTAAAAGAAGAAAACACATTTTTTATAACCAATGCATCTTCAGGGATAATGCAAAAACAAATTGACTTAGTGGCTAAGTTGGCAAAAAATATGGGGAGCTCAAGTGAAATTATTTTTTATTATGCAGGCCATGGGGTGCCAGATGAGATAACGAAAGAACCTTACATTATCCCCGTTGATGTCGATGCTACCAATCTATCAGCAGCTATTAAGCTAAAAAATCTTTATGCTAAATTATCAGAGAGTAATTCAAAAAGAGTTACGGTATTTTTAGACGCTTGTTTTAGTGGAGGTGCTAGAAATATGCCTTTACTTGCAGCGAGAGGAGTAAGGATAAATCCAAAGGTAGAGACTATTAGCGGAAATATTGTTGTATTTTCTGCTACATCAGAAAAACAATCGGCCCTGTCCTTTGATAGAGAAAAACACGGTATGTTTACTTATTTTTTACTGAAAAAATTACAAGAAAGCAGTGGTAAAGCAAACTATGGAGAACTTAAAGAATACATCAATTCTAAGGTGTCAGTAGAATCCCTCAGAACCAACCACAAAGAGCAAAATCCTCAGGTTAATATTAGCCCAGTAGTTAAAGAAGTTTGGAGAAACTGGAAATTTTAAGTGCTCATACCTTTTTGAAACTCTACAATTATAGAATTTCTAGCTTTTTGTGTAGGACTTACTTTTTTAGAGGCTATTAATTCAAAAATTTTTGCACTTAAATCTAATGAACTTGCTTTATTATCTAAACTGTTTTTAGCAATATTGATCATTTGGATGGTTTCTTCTTTTGCATTAAGTAAGGTTTTCCAGGATGCTGGATTTATATACACTTGTTGTGACATATTGTGAGTATACTCATCTCTTATTATTTTGAGTAATTCCCTATGAAGTGATGAAGCATCCATTCCGCTTTTATGAGTTCTAATAATCATATTACTTGGATCTATTCTTTCTAAGAATAAAATTATTCTTTCATATCCTTGAATTTGAAGTGGGAAAAAAGTAGTAGTTTTTTCTGTTGTTATTTTAAAATTATTATCAACTTTTTGTTTGTTATAAAAATGTTGTAACAGTATATAAGTAACCAATACCATTGCAGCCAAAGGAATAATTAAAATCAAAATTTCTTTCATATGTGATTATACGTCTAAAACCCAATATTAGTTTCAAAAGTGAATAACGTGTTTATTTCTTTTTCTTGAATTTATTTTCAAATTCTTTAAATATTTAATTTTAGTATCTTAAATATCTCAATCATGGACTACACCTCAGAAAGAGTCAAAAAACTATCCGAGTCAGCTACCATAGCAATGGCTCGAAAAGCACGAGAATTAAAGACTCAAGGGAAGGATATTATTAGTTTAAGTCTGGGAGAACCTGATTTTAATACCCCTGATTTTATAAAAGATGCAGCTAAAGAAGGAATAGATCAAAATTATTCTAAATACATGCCTGTCAATGGTTATCTTGATTTAAGGGAGGCCATTTCAAAAAAATTTAGTAGAGATAATGATATTAATTATACTGCTGATCAAATTGTCGTATCCACTGGGGCTAAACAATCAATTGCAAATGTTGTTTTAAGTTGTGTTAATCCCGGAGATGAGGTAATAGTTCCTGCTCCATTTTGGGTGAGTTATGAAGAAATAATTAAAATGGCAGAGGGAACTCCAGTTTTTATAGAAACCTCCATTGAAAATGATTTTAAAATCACTCCGTCTCAGCTTAAAAATGCCATTACTGACAAAACAAAAATAATGATATATAGTTCTCCATGTAATCCATCAGGAAGTGTTTACTCAAAAGACGAACTAAGATCATTAGCAGATGTATTAGTTAACTATCCATTAATTACTATAGTTAGTGATGAAATATATGAACATATTAATTTCACAAGTAAATATTTTTCCATGGGAGCCTTTTCTGACATGTATAATCAGGTAGTTACTGTAAATGGAGTATCTAAATCTTTTGCCATGACAGGATGGCGATTAGGCTATATTGGAGCTCCAATTTGGTTGGCAAAAGCCTGCACTAAAATTCAAGGTCAGTTTACTTCTGGAACGTCAGGAATTTCGCAGAGAGCTGCTTTAGCTGCTATTTCAGCAGATCCAATTGTTATAAATGATATGAAAACTGCTTTTTTGAAAAGGAGAGACTTTGTATTAACTGAGTTAAGCAAGATTAAAGGAATTAAAATAAATAAGCCCCAGGGAGCGTTTTATGTATTTCCTGATATCAGTTCTTTTTTTAACAAATCTTATAAGGACTATACTATTAAAAATGCGGATGATTTAACCATGTATATTCTGGAATCAGCTAAGGTTGCTTTGGTTACTGGTAATGCTTTTGGTTCTCCCAACTGTGTAAGAATATCTTATGCATCATCAATCGAAAGCCTTCAAATTGCAGTCAGAAGAATTGCTGATTCTTTAAGTAGATTGCAGTAATTAAATTTCTGAATTTATTGCCTTAATTGGAGATATTTTGGAACTAATAATTGAGGGAAGTACCATAGCAACTAAACAAAATATAAAAGAAAGCAGATTGATAATTAGAACGGAATCTAAAGGGTATGCAACAGGCACTTTATCTAAATAATAATTCTCCTGAGGGAGATTTAATATTCCATATTCATTTTGAATCCAAATCAAAATAATTGAGATTAAATTACCAATTATAAATCCAATACTCAATAGTAATCCGCCATGATAAATGAAAATATTCCTAAGAGAAATATTTTGGATGCCCAATGCTTTTAAAATTCCTATCATTTTTGTTTTCTCAACAATTAGTACTAATAGCGCACTTGACATATTTACTATAGCAACAACAATCATTAAAATTAAGACGATGTAAACATTTTGATAAATAAGTTGAAGCCAACTAAAAATTTCTTCATGTTGTTCATCAATTGTAGTTACTTTAAACTCAGGCCCCAGTTTTTTCTTAAAATTGCTTTTTATTATTTCTCTATCTCCAAAGTCAAGTAAATTCAATTCAAAACCTCCGCAGAAAAACTTACCACTTCCTTCTATATTTTCATAAGACAACTGCTTTTGTTTTTTTGAATAATGAATTAATAAAGTATCCGGAATATTGATAAGATTTTGATGTTTTAAATTATTGACTTCGTAGACAATAAGCTGAATTGTAGTATCTGAATCCGTTTTAAATTTGTAGGTATTTTGATTTACTATTTTATGATCTCCCCAGTTATGAAGAATAAATCCATTTTTAGATTGATTCAGTGTAGTAATTATTACTTTAGTTGAATCGGTATTAAATGTATATTTTAATGCTGTTTTAAATCCCCAATTATTTAACTTTCTTATTAATCTAATATCTATAAAACCGAATTTACCATCTAATTTATCCAATCCAGTCTCATATATTCCACCTACAATCATATTTCTCTGTCTAGGTTTGCCATTTGAAATAAAAAATCCTGATATTTTATCAAAAAGTTTAAGTTGTAATTTATTACATGTTTCTTTAGAAAGAATAATGGTATCATTTATTTGATTTCTAATAATAGGTAGAGTTCCGCTTATTAAGTAATCAGAAAGAAATTTATTTTGCTGAAAACTTTCAATCCCTTTAAATAGTAACCCTTTAACATCATTTATGGATGATTTCGGTATAGTTTTATTTTGAATAATTGCAGATTTATAAGCATACTTTTCTAATTTATAGTTACTATTAATTGATGCAATTGAATCATTAAGTAAGTTTATAGGGCTAGTTTCGTTATTATTATTTTGAAACATGGACTCTATTTGGATGTGACTTCCAAAACTTAAAAGTTTATTTTTAATTTGATTTTGAAATCCAGTAGCAATACTAATTGTTAGTATTATTACAGAAACACCAAGTGCCACACCAAGAATAGATATAAAGACTATAGGTCTTGAAAAACTTTTAGAATGCTGCTCTTTTTTTAGCATTCTTTTTGCTATATATAATTCAAAGTTCAATTTTTCGTTAATTTGTAATAATGTATATTGAATACAAACATCAACATTTTAAAGAATATTTTAAATTAAGTTGCTATTTATTATTTTTTTCCCTTCAAATTAATTCAATTAATTCCCAACCTGATGTAATTGTTGGTGCAGAAAGAACAGATATTTATTTAGAAGGTCTTTTGAATAAAAGAGTTGGACTTGTAGCCAATCAAACATCCAAAATAAAAAAAGAACATTTAGTAGACGTACTCTTAAACGAAGGAATAAACGTTGTTAAAGTATTTTCACCTGAACATGGTTTCAGAGGTAAATCGGATGCAGGCGAAAAAGTAAAAGATGAGATTGACTTACAGACTGGACTTCCAATATATTCCTTGTATGGAAAGACGAAAAGAAAACCCAGTAAAGAGATTTTAAAAGATATTGATGTCATTATTTTCGATTTACAAGACGTAGGAGTACGATTTTATACCTATATAAGTAGCTTGCATTATGTCATGGAAGCTTGTGCTGAGAATAACGTAAATTTAATAATTCTAGATAGACCTAATCCAAATGGTTTTTACATTGACGGACCTATTCTAGATTTGGGATTTAGGTCATTCGTTGGTTTGCATCCAGTCCCAGTTGTTCATGGTATGACTATTGGAGAGTATGCAAATATGATCAATGGAGAAAAGTGGTTGAATAATAAGGTACAATGCTCTTTAAATGTTATACCATGTTTAAACTACGATCATTCAACTCGTTATATTTTACCTGTTCCACCTTCTCCTAATTTACCTAATATGAGAAGTATTTATCTTTATCCTTCTTTGTGTTTTTTTGAAGGAACTAATGTAAGTATTGGAAGAGGGACAGATTTTCCTTTTCAAGTTTTTGGAGCACCTTATTTTAATAAAACTCAATTTAGTTTTACTCCTCATGCAACTTATGGAGCTAAATACCCAAAACATAAGCTAAAAACATGTTACGGTCTAGATCTAAGAATTCTTCCAATAGACAGTCTACAAAATATTAATAAGTTAAATTTCAAATGGTTAGTTAATAGCTATAGGTTATCTAAGGAATCAGAGGATTTTTTTAATAAAAATAATTTTTTCAACCTGCTTGCTGGGTCAGATAAGTTAATGAACTTAGTTAAGGGAGGTGCCAATGCTTCTCATATATACGACACTTATCAAAAAGACTTAAAGAATTATAAAATTGTTCGGAAAAGGTATTTAATTTATAAAGATTTTGAGTAATTAAAAAAGACAAAAATGGCAGATTTTAAAAACATTGGAATAGTTGGTGCAGGCTCTATGGGAATTGGTATTGCTCAAATTGCATCAACAGCTGGATGTTCTGTACTTCTTTATGATAATAATTCAGCTGCTGCTGAAAAATCTTTAAATAGTTTAGATAAGGTTCTTTTTAGGTTGGTAGAAAAAGGTAAAATAACCAGTATTAAAAAAGAGGAAATATTAGCTAATATTCAAATAATTAATTCTTTAGAAAAGTTAAATAAAGTCGAATTAGTAATAGAAGCTATAATTGAAAATGAAGGTATAAAACAATCTCTTTTTAAAAACCTAGAAACTATTGTAAGTTCAAGTTGTATTTTAGCTACTAATACATCTTCTCTTTCTATAACTGCACTTGGTTCTTCTCTAAGTGATCCTACAAGATTTATAGGAATTCATTTTTTTAATCCTGCTCCTGTAATGCCCTTAGTTGAAATTATTCCAGCATTACAATCAGATACTAATCTGGCAATAAAAATTAAAAAATTAATGTTAAAATGGCATAAAACTCCAGTAATTGCAAAAGATACCCCAGGCTTTATAGTTAATAGGGTGGTAAGACCTTTTTATAGCGAAGCTTTAAGGATTTATGAAGAACAAATTGCAGATTTTTCAACGATCGATTACGCTATGAAGGAAATGGGAGGATTTAAGATGGGTCCATTTGAATTAATGGATTTTATTGGTAATGATGTCAATTATGCTGTAACTGAATCAGTTTTCAAATCTTTTTATTACGACTCTAAATACAAACCTTCCATTATTCAAAAACAATATGCTGCAGCTGGATGGTTTGGCCGAAAATCCTCAAAAGGTTATTATGATTATTCTAACTATTCTGAAAATAAGGTTTATAAAAAAGATCAAATCTTATTAAATCAGATTTTCGAAAGGATATTGGTTTTATTAATCAATGATGCTGTAGAGGCGTTTTATTTAGGTGTTGCATCTAAAGAAGACATTGACTTAGCGGTTTTGAAGGGGGTAAATTATCCAAAAGGGTTAATTCAATGGGGAGAGGAAAAAACTTTTTCTTGGGTGATGAAGACATTAGATGATCTGTACGAAAAATATCATGAAGACAGATATAGGTGCTCGAAACTTATAAGAGATTGGGCAAAGAAAAAATTAATTTTTAATCATCTCTAAATTCTTTATTTCAAAGGCCGAAATATTCGTTTTCTCAGCAGAATTTTGGCAACAATCTTTATTTAGTAAGCTATTGTCTAAATTAGCAGATTCTATAGCTTTAGATATCCTATAGGAATCTAAATTTAACCAAGTTAAACCCAAACCATATACTGAAATAATTAAAAATGATAATAAAATTCTTTTCATAATATTACAAAAGTAATTTTTTAATTTAATTAAGCAGTAAAACTTTTAATTTAAAAGTCATTAACTTTTAAAACTCTGCTAAAATAGTTTTCCCACCGATAATTAAATCATTCAGATTTACTTTTATAACTGCACTTTTTGGAATAAATACATCAATTCTTGAACCGAATTTAATGAAACCTGCTTCCATATTTTGATCTACTTTTTGGCCTTCTTTCGCGTAATTACATATTCTTCGAGCTACAGCTCCAGCTATTTGTCTAAAAAGTATTTTTTGTGAATTTTCGGTTTCAATTACAATTGTGGAACGTTCATTTTCTATACTAGACTTTGGATGCCAGGCAACTAAATATTTTCCGGGGTGATTTTTACTGTAAATTATTTTTCCATTTACCGGATACCATTGTTTATGTACATTTAAAGGCGACATAAATATACTTAATTGCACACAGTCTTCTTTAAGAAATTCATTTTCAAAGACTTCCTCATTAACTACTAATTTACCATCGCTAGGAGCAATAATATGTTTATTGCTTACCAAAACTTTTCGTTCGGGATTTCTGAAAAAGTGAAGTATTAAGTAAAAAAATAATAATGAAATAAGTAAAATGAAAATATGAATTAATAAGAATGGAATTAACTTAAAACTTATTAAATTAATGATTGTCAAAAAAGCAATTGCGATGATAATTGTTGTATATCCTTCTTTATGTATTCTCATTTAATAAATTTATTAAAATGTAAAGAATGGGTATCGTAATCATAAAAGAATCCATTCTATCAAGCATTCCCCCGTGTCCTGGTATAATAGTTCCCGAGTCTTTTACATTGGCATTTCTTTTATAATAAGATTCTATAAAGTCACCTGCAGTTGCGGTAAAGGGTACAATAAAACTTAAAGATATAAGCAACTCAATTTGAAAATTATGAAAATATAGTTTAATAAAATATGCAGATATAATTGTAAAAACAAACCCCCCTACAAAACCTTCCCAAGATTTTTTTGGAGAAATTTTTGGCAAAATTTTATTTTTACCGAATTTAGAACCAACTAAAAAAGCAAAAGTATCAAACACCCACGTTAAAATAAAAACAACTAGAATAGGTGAGGGATCAAACTTTATTTCAGGATAATTATGATCTAACCCCCCCCAAAATTGAATAATAATAAATGGTATAATTACATATCCAAGTGCAATTAATTTTGGTTTTCCTATTCTAAGGTTCCACATTTCATAGACTGAAATTACCCCAATTATTAAAAATAAAATTCCAAAAGAAATTTTAGAGTAGCTGGTACAACCCCAAAGAATCAAAACATAAAGAAATCCTGAAATACTTCTTTTTAAAATATTACTCATTTACAATATGAAATTAATAAAAAGTTTTACTGCTTGTTTTTAAGCTGATTTTTTACTATTGACTTTGTTACTAGTATTAGACGTCTTTTTGGATGATGATGTTTTTTTAGGAATTACCTTTTTTGTTTTATTTGCAGTTTCTTCTTTTTTTGTTTCTGTCTTAATTTCTTCTTTTTGAAAAGGTCTTTTTCCAAAAATATCTTCTAAATCTTCTTTAAAAATAACTTCAGTTTCGAGAAGTTTATTGGATAGCTGATGAAGTTTGTCCTCATGTTTTTTTAATATAGACTTTGCTCTCTCATATTGAGTGTCTATAATTTTCTTAATTTCTTGATCAATTATTTTTGCAGTTTCCTCAGAGTAAGGCTTTGTAAATCCATATCCTTGATTTTGTGAGTCATAATAAGAGACATTTCCTATTTTTTCATCTAAACCATAAATAGTAACCATTGCCATAGCTTGCTTAGTTACCTTTTCCAAATCACTAAGTGCACCAGTAGATATTTTATTAAAAATAATGGACTCTGCTGCTCTTCCACCAAGCGCAGCACACATTTCGTCTAAAATTTGTTCAGTAGTTGTCAGAGACCTTTCTTCGGGTAAATACCAGGCTGCACCTAAACTTCTTCCTCTTGGTACAATAGTTACTTTTACTAATGGATTTGCATGCTCTAACATCCAACTTACAGTTGCATGACCAGCCTCATGATAAGCAATTGTCTTTTTTTCTTGCTTAGTAATAATTTTATTTTTTTTCTCTAAACCTCCAATAATTCTATCTACTGCGTCTAAAAAGTCTTGTTTTTGGACACTCGTTTTTTTCTTTCTTGCAGCAATCAATGCAGCTTCATTACAAATATTGGCTATGTCGGCACCACTGAAGCCGGGAGTTTGTCTTGCAAGAAAATCTTTGTCCAATTTTTTCTCAAGTTTTAGAGGTTTCAAATGAACTTCAAATATTTCTTTTCTTTCATTTAGATCTGGCATGTCCACATAGATCTGTCTATCAAATCTTCCAGCTCTCATTAAAGCCCTATCTAGTACGTCGGCTCTATTGGTAGCAGCAAGCATGATTACTCCAGAGTTAGTTCCAAATCCATCCATTTCAGTTAATAACTGATTTAGGGTGTTTTCTCTTTCGTCATTTGACCCCATATTTGGATTTTTTCCTCTTGCTCTTCCAATGGCGTCTATTTCATCTATAAAAATAATACAAGGTGATTTTTCTTTTGCTTGTTTGAAGAGATCTCTTACTCTAGAGGCCCCAACTCCAACAAACATTTCGACAAAGTCAGAACCTGAAAGTGAGAAAAAAGGTACTTTAGCTTCGCCAGCTACTGCTTTAGCTATTAAGGTTTTTCCAGTTCCTGGAGGGCCTACTAAGAGAGCACCTTTAGGTATTTTTGCACCCAGAGCAGTATATTTCTTAGGGTTTTTAAGAAAATCAACAATTTCTTTAACTTCCTCTTTTGCTTCTTCCAATCCAGCTACATTGTCAAATGTTACGTTAGTTGATTTTCCTTGTCCAAACATTTGCGCTTTGGATTTGCCAATATTAAATAGCTGTCCTCCTGCTCCGCCAGAACCTCCAGAAACCCTTCTCATTATAAATGACCATACCGCAATCATAATTCCAAAGAAAATGACCCATCCCAAAATATCTTTTCCAAAATTATCCTCCTCGACATAATCATATAACAAAGTTTTATTGCTATATGCGTACTCTTTTTGTGAATCTTCTAAATAGTTAGAAAAGCTTTCATTATTTGGTATATTAAATACATAATGAGGACCGTTATTAGGCCCCCCAAAAACACTTTTTTCAGGAATATTTTTGTCTTTATGTGGAGGCTGATCTAATTGCTCTGGATAAATATATACTCTAGCCTCTTTTTTATTTATTACTTCAACTTTTCTAACCTGTTTATTTTCTATAAACGACTTAAACTCTGAATAATTTGATTTTATTATCCCTGTATTAACCGGATTAAATAGATTAATAGAAATTAAAATGACTGCTACAATTCCATAAATCCAATAAAAATTAAATTTTGGTAAATTCCCTTTGATCTTATTTTTTTTATTTGTCATTTATCTATTTTAAGATTGGTATTCTTTTTTTGGGGCATCTCCCCACAATTCCTCTAGATTGTAAATAGATCTAGTGTCTTTATAAAAAATATGAGCAATCACTTTTACATAATCCATTAAAATCCATTCGCTATTTCCTTTACCTTCTTCTTTCCAAGGTTTTTCTTTTAAATTTTTTATACACCTTTTATATACAGCTCTATTGATTCCTTCAATATGATTTGACGAATCTCCATGTCCAATAACAAAATAGTCGCATATTGATCCATCTATCTTTCTCATATCTAAGCAAACAACATCTTTTGCTTTACCATCTAATAATCCTTCCACAATTGTATCTCTTAATATCATTTATTTTATAGTAATTGCTTAACTGTATAAATTATTCATGCAAAAGTAGTTAATTATACTAAATCATTTGATTTGTTGAATTGTTTATCGTTTATTTAAAAAAATGAGCTATCAATTAATAGGAAATAATATTATTAAACTTAATACAATTACATCTACTAACAATTATGCTGCCAAACTGGTAAGCCAGACAAAAATCCCATTTGGAACGGTAATTATGGCAGACTTTCAATCTAAAGGTAAAGGCCAAAGAGATAGTTCATGGATTTCTCAAAAATCTCAGAATCTTTTGTTAAGTTTTATTGTAGATAGTTCTTTTCTACATTCAAAGTCTATTTTTTATTTAAGCAAAATAACCGCGTTAGTAATAAGAGAATTTATCTACGAAATTCTTCAAACAGATACTCTGATTAAATGGCCTAATGACATATTAGTAGGAAATAAAAAAATTGCTGGAATACTAATTGAAAATCAATGGAAAAACAATTACATCTCTTCTTCTATAGTAGGTATGGGTATTAATGTCAATCAAATTATTTTTCCGGATAAAATTAACGCCATAAGTTTAAAAGAAATTTCTGGCAAAAATTACGATTTAAGATTATTACTGGACCTACTAAATGACATATATAATCGTTGGATTACTTTCCTTAAAAAACAAAAAATGAAATTGATAGATGATGAGTATCATCAGAATTTGTTAAATTTCAATAAATGGGCAATTTACAGCACCAAAGAAAGCCAATTTAAAGCTAAATTAAAGGAAGTAAATCAATTAGGTTTATTGATTCTTAAGTTAGAAAATGGAAAAGAAAAATCATATAATCTTAAGGAAATTATTCAAGTAATATAGCTTTTTCTATGTTATTAGCCATATAATTAAATAATTCGTTAAGTGGTTTACCCACCAACACTTTTAGTATAGGATTTACATTTGCATCACACGTAATTTGAGCTATGCAATTTAGTGAATCTTTTTCATGGATTTCCACTTTGATTTTGAATCTAAATGGAGATTTTTCAGCACTAACTAGATAGATACTATTCGATTCTAAACCTTGTTTTTTTATATCCAATGTATAAGTATTTTGAATACTGAACTTACAATGCTCCGTACTTGATTCCCAATTATTAATTTTTTCTAACGGGAAAAGATTTTTATAATTATTTAAGTTGGATAAATACTCTAAACAATCTAATGCATTTGATCGAATACTAATTTTATCACTTATGATTTTAAGCATCAACTCCCCAGCTTTCAGGTGATTTTCTCCACTCATTTAATGTATCCAAGTCTATTTTGGATATATACTTATTTGAAAAAGCTGTTTCAATCAAAATAGAATAATCAGATAAAGTATTGAATGGACACGAATGGGCTTTAAAATTAGCAACAGATTTTTGAAATCCATAAGTAAATATTGCTCCTAGTCCAAGTACATTGGCACCATATATTTTTAAATCATTAACTGCCTTTAAACTACTTTTTCCAGAAGAAATAAGATCTTCTATAACAAATACATGGTCATTTTCACTTAAATCGCCTTCAATATTATTTTTCATGCCATGCGCTTTTGGAGTAGATCGAACATAACAAAAAGGGAGTTTCATCTGTTCAGCAACTAAAGCACCAATTGCAATACCACCTGTGGCTACCCCAGCAATACAAGTAGGTTTGTAAAAGTTTTCTATTAAATTTACGAATTCATTTTTGATAAAAGTTCTTATTTCAGGGTGCCCTAAAATTTTTCTGTTATCACAATAAATAGGAGATTTCCAACCAGAGGCCCAAGTAAATGGCTTAGAAGGCTGTAGTTTAACTGCATTGATTTTTAAAAGAAATTCAGCTACTTTAGTAGCATTATTAATTGAGCTAGACATATGCAAATGTATAAAGTTTTTGATAGTAAATCTCAGATAATTTTCTCCTCAAAAAAAATAAATAATTATTCTATTTTAATTAATGATTTTTCAGAAATTGAAGCATATAACAGCAAAGGATTATTCCATTTTAATTTTATTTCTGATGTTCCATTTCAAAGCCTTTTAAACTGGTATTCCAATTATGATTTTATTGATGCTTCTGGAGGTTTAGTAGAAATGAATAAAAATTTTTTATGGATTTTTAGAAATGGTTGTTGGGATCTTCCAAAAGGAAAGTTGGAACCATCTGAAGATTTTAAAACTGCAGCATTAAGAGAGGTTCAAGAAGAATGTGGTTTAGATAATCAATTAAAAATTTCTAAATTATTACATGTTTCTTTTCATACCTATATCCAAGATTCCAAAAGTATACTTAAAAGAACCCATTGGTACAAAATGAATTATTATGGTCAAAATAAATTAAAACCTCAAAAAGAAGAAGGGATTGAAAAAGCTCAATGGTTTACTTTTAAAGATTCAAGTAACAAAGCTAAAATCTCATTTGGTTCTGTTTTAGATGTTTGGAAAGCTTTTTCTTAGTATTTACTTCCAATATGGTATCTTTTTTCAGGCCTTAAATTTTTTTGAATATTGAAAAATGTTTCGTCAATACTTTTATTGTTATAGGGTGTTGTCGGGGGTAATGCAGGGTATTGACTAATCATTCCATTTGGATCAATTAATAAATGTGTTGGTAGATGATCTAATTCCCAATAAGATATCAAATTTTGCTTATCTAATGGATAACAAATTGACCAAGTTTTGAATTCGTTATTCTCAATAAAATTCTTGAAGTCCTTTAGATTATAATCTAAATTAACAGATATAAAATTGATAAAATCATATTTTTCTGAAAATTGCTTTACCACCTCCATCTCATGAAGGCTTTGTTTGTTCCAACTTGCAAAAAAGTTGATATATGTATATTTCCCTTTTAATTTATTTAATGAAATCTCATTTTTAAGATGATCCATGAATAAAAAATTTGGGCATGGACTACCAATAGAAAGTTTAGTTAATTTAAATAAGCAGTTTTCTGCAATTAATTTATGNGTTTTCCAAATNGAATTATTTGAAATTTTACTTAAAAACTCTAAAATTATAGCTGAATTATACTCATTGGAACTATAGCTATCAAAAAGACCTTTTATAAGAGCTAATTCAGAAATTTTAGAATTNGAAAAAAATCTTGAATCTTTAGTTACTTCAATTAATTTATTTANATCACCATAATTGTTAATNGCAAATTTAATTTTTTCATTAAAACTAACATTGCCAACGCTGAAAACATCTCTGTAAAAGAGGATGAAAAATTGCATGTAAGAATCGTTCTTGTAATTAATTTCGCTATTTTTTAAATAGGTTTCATATAAATAGTTTTTATAATATTCCCCTTTACTTTGGTGAGCTAATTGTTCTAGTAAGGCTATTTCATAACGAATGTAATTATGTAAAAATTTAATAGGATNGCTTTTGTATCTTTTAGTAAGCGAAATTTTAAATTCATTAAGACTGTCTTGGAATTCTTTATTATGTTTTGCCATTCTTATAAGCTTAGTAGTGTCGCCATATAAAAAATAGTCTAATTGTAAGTTGAAATCTAATATTAGATTATTTATGTCATNGGATTCTAGATTTATAAATAATACTTGTACTTGTGATCTTTTTAGTGAAGATTTTTCAATTAAGGTATCTTTTGGAAAAAAAATATTGTATTGTTTTCTTGCAGTATCTACATATAACATTGCGTGCGATCTTCCAATATGAATTTCTGTTAGTTCAATCTGTTTTGCATTAAAATTAAGTTTGACCAACCCATTTGAGTCCACTATTTTTTTATCGATTATTTCATATTTATTACTTATATAATCAATTTTTTTCTTCCATATTATGGTTTGATTTTTATAATCAGGGGCAGAAATATTTACAATAGTTCCAAAAANTATGTGAGAAAAAATAAAAAAATAGATAACTACAGTAATAAATGACCTCATCAGCATTAAGTAATGTGAATTGCCTTTGGAGTAAATGGATCAATATTACCATTATTTATAAAAATTTGTCTAACTATAGATGAAGATATCATTCCATATTTTTTATTCGCCAGAAGAAAAACAGTTTCAATATTTTCATCCATAAATGAATTGGTTTCAGCTATTTGTTTCTCATATTCAAAATCAATGGTGGAGCGAAGTCCTCTAAAAATAAATTTTGAATTTTCTTTTTTTGCAAATTCTATCGTTAGACCACTATACTTTTTAACTGAAATATTAGGGTAATTTTCAAATGTTTTTTTTACCCATTCTTCTCTTTTTTCAATATTGAAATGGTGTCTCTTATTAGAATTATCGCCTATACCAATAATTAGGGATTCAACCATTTCTGCTGCTTTATGTATAATATATTCATGCCCAACAGTAATGGGGTCAAAAGAGCCAGGAAATATGCCAATTTTTATTTTATTCATTCACCTTAAAAAAAGAAAAGTTCACACTACTATACGTGCGTTTTTCAATAAAGTTAAATGTATCATTGAAATTAATGTTTTTTCCATGCTCTATAACTAGCCATCCATTTTTTTTGATCATCTTCTTTTTAAAAATAACATGNGGAAGTTTTGATAAGTTATCTAAATCGTAAGGCGGATCTGCNAAAATAACATCGAAACTATTTGCTTCTGNTTTTTCTAAAAATTTCCAAGCATCTATTTTAACTGTTTTAATATTCATTGAAANTTTTTGAGCTTGAACCCTAATATATTTTACTGAATTCACCTGCTGATCAACACAGGTAACCATTTGTGATCCTCTTGAAATAAATTCAAATGCAATACCACCAGTTCCAGAAAAAAGATCTAAAACNTCTAATNTNTTAAAATTAATTTTGTTTTCTAAAATATTAAATAATGCTTCTTTAGCAGTACTGGTTGTTGGACGTGCTTTAATTCTCTTATCATTTGGGATATAAATAGATTTATATTTTCCAGCAATAATCCTCATAAATAATTAATTNTTTTTATAATCAGTTTCTTTAAGAAAAGAAANNTTAACNCTAGGAAAGAGTTCTTTGATTTTTGAAATTAATGGTTTTNTTTCTNTACCCATGTATTCTAAATTAAACTCGTGTGNAATGAAGTTGCTTTCTTTTACAACACTTAAAAAGTAGTAAAGAGAATCATCCATACTTTCAATATTAAATCTATTTANAAGGGTCAATTTTCCATCGGAAAAAGAACTTATATANAGGGTTTTATCCCCATGAAAAATCCTTAGACTTTTTGATTTATTNATGAANCCAATCATTGATTCAGAAAAGTGCTTAATTNTTGATTGAGGCGAATTNTTTTGAATTTTTTTGTGGACNTCAATTNCGTTTCCCCAATATATATANGATTCTATAGAGTTATTTTTGGAAGCAATATATTGCAGATTTTTATTATTTGCTGCAACTTCTTTTTTATACTTCTCAGATGTATAATTCCATATTTCTAAAGGAATTATTGTAAAATATGGATTGTCAACGTATACACAATCAACATCAAATTTTTTCATGATATTTTCAAAAACTCCTTCCTTCCAAAATCCAATTTCTGTGAGGAAAAAGCATTTGCTTTCGAAAATATATATGTTTGTTTTTTGTAAAGTCACGGACTTGGATTTATTTCCAATTCCCACTAGTTTTAATTTCTGTTAAGGAACCAGTTATAAGAGTATCTTTTTCATTAAGCGGATCGTATGGATCTGGATCAAATGCAGTAAAAACTGGTGTTCCAACTTTTGAAAAAAGATAGAAATAATCTAGCGAATTTTCATTAAAATCTGAGTATGAAATAGGATCTTCTTTAAAAAATTCAAATGAAATATTAGCTGTATCCATAGATCTGTCAGTCACCAGCTTTTTAAATTCATTAATTTGCAGATATGGGCTGGAAAATTCATCTTCTTTAATAACCAATTTTTTCTCTACGTAAAATGGTTCAAATAATTCAGGGTCATAAAGAGAGGGCTGTAAATTATAGGATAAAACATCTTCTAAATCGGTCCAAAAAGCTCTTGATGGTCTATCAGTAATGTCTTTAATAGTTAATTTTAAATTTATTTCATTTCCATTTCTAATAATTATGAAATTTAAGGTATCGTTTTTAATTACTTTAAGAGCTTTAAGAAAATCGCTATAATTATTGTAAGATTCTGAATTTAATGAAACAATATTGTCTCCTATAGAAAATTGAGTAATTTGTGGAATGGTGTCTTTTACTATTAAACCCTTGATGTTTTTTCCATAATAAGCTTGATCATTTCCATTAAAATCTATTAGAAATGAGGATACAAAATTATGTTTATCTCCCTTCTTTTTCATAAGTACTTCAAAAGTAACATCATCGCTCGACTCTAAAATATCAGCATAGAGTTGAAAATATTTGTTACTTGACATGGGGACTTTATTAAAGTTCTCAATATTAAATTCATAAACTCTGTTAGTAGTTGAGTCGTTATTTGATTTAAATAGTTTCTGTAACACATTTTCCCAACTGGTATCTTTTGTTAGTAATCCGCATTTTAAGGCTTCTTCTTCATCGTAAGACTCTATTTTAATATAATCTATAATAGGGTCGTAACCTAGAATATCAGCATGTTCTGCAGTAATTTTATAATCTGGGACAATTCCTTTTGTGCTTATAGAATATACACTGTCTTGTATCAAAAACCTTTTTAATTCTTGAAAATTATCGCTATACCAACCGTATTTTTTTTTGTATTCTAATTGAACAATTTCTATGTCTCTAAGACCTTGTTTTATATTATTATCTATTTTTTCTTTTAATTCAATTTGAGCAATTGTTGTTGCAATAGATGAATAAGTAGAGAAGCCAAGAAGTAAACAACTTACCAGCATAACTCCTAATAAAATTAGGTGGGTATTTTTGGTAATAATTTCTTTAATATACAGAACAGTTACAACTCCCATTAGCAGTACTACGAAAGCTCCTAATGTGAATGTACCTGACTGGCTGGTAGAACCCGTACCACTAAAAAAAGCTGTGTTTAACAGCATTAATCCCGATAAAATAATTAGNGCTGGGAAAATGTATTTTTTGATTAGAAGGCTACGTTCTTCCATAGAGATAATTTTTGCNTACAAATCTACTATTTTTTTCAAAANCTTTTTTTTTNANCTTATTTAAAAAAATCAAAATCNNAACTTATTTTTAAAATTTAATTTTNAATTAATATAATATTTNAGAATTATATTCTAANNATTNNAGTTAATTTATATNATAATATTTCNTATAAATACNTTTTTATTTATAATTATTTTAATTTGTATATTTGAATTGTTACAAAATTTATGAATAAANATATTTTAAGTAAAGCATATCGGCTGATTTCTCTTTCAAGATTTATGAGTAAACTTTTTGAGAAAGAGAAAAATACTACTTCTAAATATGTTCATGCTACATCTAAAGGTCATGAAATTATTCAAATTGCAATGGGATTACAATTATGTAATTTTGATTATCTATATCCATACTACAGAGACGATTCTATACTACTATCCATTGGTTTACAACCTTATGATTTAATACTTCAACTACTTGCAAAGTCTAAAGACCCTTTTTCTGGTGGTAAAACCTATTATTCGCACCCAAGTTTAAATGATAAAAATTTACCCAAAATCCCACACCAGTCATCAGCAACTGGAATGCAAGCTATTCCTGCAACTGGAGCTGCAATGGGTTTATTATATAAAGAACAAGTTGGTTTATCTAATGATCACAAACCGATAGTTGTTTGTTCATTAGGTGATGCATCTTGTACAGAAGGTGAAGTATCTGAGGCTTTTCAAATGGCAGTCTTAAAAAAATTACCCATTATTTATTTAGTTCAAGATAATGAATGGGACATTTCTGCTAAAGCAGAAGAAACCAGATCTCAAGATATTTCTTTTTATTCTAAGGGATTTAAAGGTTTGCATAGTTTTTCAATTGATGGAACTAATTTTGAAGAATCTTATTTAACGGTAAAAAAAGCCTTAAAAATCACAAGAAACAGAGTAGGCCCTGTAATGATTCATGCAAAAGTACCTTTACTAAATCACCACACTTCAGGAGTTAGAATGGAGTGGTATAGAGACGATATAGAAGAGCATCTTTTAAGAGATCCATACCCAAAACTTAAACAACTTCTTTTAGAAAATAATTTTACAGAAGAACAATTGTTAGCAATTTCTAATCAATCAGAAACTCTAGTTAACCAACATTATAAAGACGCCTTAAAAGAAAAAGAACCTGATGTTGACGAACTTTATCAACATATTTTCGCTCCAACCAAAGTAATAAAAGAAAATGGAAATCGCTCTCCTTCTAATAAAGAGCCAACTGTTATGGTTGATTCAGCTCTTTTTGCCATACGGGAAATATTAGCTTCTGATAAAAGATGCTTATTATATGGTCAAGACGTTGGAGCTAGATTAGGAGGAGTATTTAGAGAAGCTGCCACCTTAGCACAACAGTTTGGAGACCATAGAGTTTTTAACACCCCTATCCAAGAAGCATTTATAATTGGAAGTACAGCTGGAATGTCAGCAGTTGGGTTAAAACCAATAGTTGAAGTTCAATTTGCAGATTATATATGGCCAGGACTAAATCAATTATTTACAGAAATTAGTAGATCTTATTATTTATCTAATGGTAAATGGCCTATTAGTATGATTTTAAGAGTTCCCATCGGAGCATATGGATCTGGAGGCCCTTATCATTCTTCAAGTATTGAATCTATTGTAACCAATATTATTGGAATAAAAGTAGTATATCCTTCAACGGGTGCAGATCTAAAAGGATTAATCAAAGCTGCTTATTTGGATCCAAATCCTGTTTTAATTTTAGAGCATAAAGGTCTTTACTGGTCAAAAATTCCAGGTACTGAAGGAGCGAGAACTATAGAGCCCGACTCCGATTATATTATCCCGATAGGAAATGCTCGAATTGTCTTAAAAGCCGATAATTCTTTTGTAAATTCAGGTACATCTGTAGTTGTAATATCCTATGGAAGAGGCATCTATTGGGCACTAGAAGCTGCTAAATTTTATAATGGGCAAATTGAAGTTTTAGATCTTAGAACATTGAACCCATTAGACGAAAAACAAATTTTTAAATTATCTAAGCTACATGGTAAAGTATTAATTGTAACTGAAGAACCTAATTCCTCTTCCTTTTCATTGGGTTTAGCTGGAAAAATTCAAAAAAATTGCTTCGAATATTTAGATGCACCTGTAGAAATAGTGGGCTCTGAAAATACTCCAGCTATACCTTTAAATGAAAATCTTGAGTATGCCTACCTGCCAAATGCTCAAAAAATTAAAAAAATTCTTTCAAAGCTTTTAGAATATTAATTTTTAAGCATTTACATTTTATAATAAATTTGTTATTTATAAACAATATTAAAATGGAATATTTAGACCAAGATATCTTAGGAAATCCATTGAAAAACTGGATTATAGCATTTTCAATTTTAGGGTTTTCTTATGTTTTAGGAAAAGTAATTTTTTGGACGTTTTCTAATGTTCTTCAAAAAATTACCGCTAAAACAAAAAATAAATTAGATGACATTTTATTGATAAAACTACAGAGACCAATCACATTTTTAGTGGTATTAATTGCAGTGTTATTATCTATAAAATCGTTAAGCTTGACTAAAAATATAGAAGTAATTTCTTTAAATATTACTTATTTACTATTTACCATTGTAATTACTTCTATTATTTCTAAAGTAATAGATACCGTAATTTCTGAAGTAATTTTACCGATTACTGAGAAATCTGAGAATTCTTTTGATAATCATTTAGTACCAGTTATTCAAAAAGCCATTAGAGCTATTGTATGGTCCATGGGAATTATTATTGGATTAGACAATATAGGTTTTGATATAACGGCAATGATCGCAGGACTTGGTATAGGTGGCTTAGCTCTAGCTTTAGCCGCTCAAGACTCAGTAAAAAATATTTTTGCTGGAGTAATGATTTTCTTAGATAAACCCTTCAGAATTAAAGATAGAATTCAAATAAGTGGTCATGACGGAGTAGTTGAAGAGGTCGGTTTACGAAGTACAAGAATAAGAACGCTTCAAGGAAGAGTAGTTACTATTCCCAATTGTACTTTTACCGAAAGTAGCGTAATAAATGTCACGTCTCAACCTGCTCTAAAAGTGACTATAAATTTAGGACTAACTTATGATACTGACGAAAAAGGGGTACAAAAAGCTATCGATATTTTAAAAGATATTGTTTTAAATGAAAACGCTATAACTAATGATTATGTAGCTGGTTTCAACGGCTTCGGAGATTTTTCTTTAAATATATTATTTATGTATTATGTAAAACCTGAGTCTCATTGGCTAGACTCTCAAACTTTAGTAAATAAAGAGGTATTACGAAGATTTAATAAAGAAGGGTTAGAATTTGCTTTTCCAACCCATACAATTTTTAAAAAAGAAATTAATTAATATTTAATAGTTCTACCTCAAAAATGAGGGTAGAATATGGGCCTATTTGAGGACCTGCACCTCTTTCACCATAAGCTAAATCGTAAGGAACATAAAGTTTCCATTTTGAACCTACAGACATTAACTGTAAAGCTTCTGTCCAACCTTTAATTACGCCACCAACTGGGAAACTTGCCGGCTCTCCTCTATCCACAGAACTATCAAAAACAGTCCCATCTAGTAAAGTTCCATGATAATGTGTTGTTACATTATCTTCCAGTTTTGGTTTTTCCCCAGACCCATCAATAATTACTTCGTATTGTAATCCACTTGCTAAAGTAATTACCCCTTCTTTTTTAGAATTTTCTTCTAAGAACTTACGACCCTCTTCTATCTTCTCTTCACTCTTAGCAGATTGCTTTTTAGTAAAGTAATTTTGAATTACCATTAATGCTTGGTCGTTGTTTATTTTGGGTTCAACTCCATCTATCACCTCTTGCATTCCTGATAAAAAATTATCAATTTTTATATCTTCAAATTGAGTTTTAATATTTTCACCAATATTTACTCCTAAACTATAACTTACTGAGTCAATTTCATTTGCGAGTACAACTTCTTTTGTAGCTTCACCTTTACACGCTGTGATTAAAAGTAATGCCGATATTGCTATTATATATTTCATATTAATTTATACTTATTAGTTCAACTTCAAAAATTAAGGTAGTATATGGTCCAATTTTTGGTCCTGCACCCCTTTCACCATAGGCTAAATCATAAGGGACAAATAATTTCCATTTTGACCCAACTGTCATTAGTTGTAAAGCTTCTGTCCACCCCTTTATTACACCACTTACTGGAAAGGTAGCAGGTTGACCCCTTTCAACAGAACTATCAAAAACAGTTCCATCTAGTAGGGTTCCATGATAGTGTGTTGTAACTTGATCATTTATAGTGGGTTTAGCACCTTCTCCAGATTTAATTATTTCATATTGTAATCCACTTTCAAGTGTTGTGATTCCGTCCTTTTTAGAATTTTCAGTTAAGAATTTTTTACCTTCTTCGATTACAGATTCACTAGCCTTAGCTTGTTGTTTTTGAAAATAGTTTTGAATAACTTTTTGAGCATCAGCTCCAGAAATTTTAGGTTCTTTTTGATTGTCCAAAACGTCCTTAATTGCCAATTCAAAGTTTTTTAAATTAATATCTGGAAACTGTGTTTTAAGATTTTCTCCAATATTTACACCTAGACTGTAACTTACTGAATCTATTTCATTGGTTAATTTTTGGGCTGACATAGTAGATTTAATTGATAAATTAATAGTAAATATTAATATTAATAGTTGGATACTTTTATTCATGATTGAAATTATAAGGTAAAAATTGATTACCCGCTTTTTCTTTGGGTTCTTTGTGTTTTTTTAGGAACTTGGTTAGTAGTTACTTTAGTATTTTGTTTGGTTGATTTGGTCTTTGTTTTTAACTCAATTTTAGAAATTTTCTTTTTAGGTTCTTTCTTCTCTTTATCTTCCACTTTCTCTTTAAGCTTTAATTTTTTTGTTTCGTGAAGTATATTATACCATTGGAATAATTTCTTAATATCTGAATTATAGACTTGTTCTTTATCATAGTTTGGAACCAGTTCTTCTAGCTTTTTTCTTAGTTTTAAAATGTCTTCTTGATGAGAAATTGTAGCTTTTCCATCATTTGATTTATAAATTTTTCTGTAAATATCCGAAAGTAGAACTTCTTCCTCGTAAGTGTATACGCTAATGTCAGATAAAGCGCTGATTTTATTAGAATTGAAAATCGGAAACCGTTTTTTATCTGTAATTGACTCTACAATAACATTATTTTTTGATTTTCCAACAACGCTGAAAAGTCCTGACTTACCAGAAATTGATATGATATCCTTTAGATCCAAAATTTATTTATGGCGCAAATCTAATAATTATTCTATAACTAACATTATTGGTTTAAAGTTTGATTGATTTTTAATTTTCAACCAATATACACCACTACCAATGCTAATACCATCTAGTACGAATTCGTCTTCATTAGTGGAAAAGGATTTAATAATCTTTCCTCTAATATCAAATAGCTCTAGTTGATAGAGTTCTTTACCATTAAGAATTCTAACTGTTGTCCATTTGGAAAATGGATTTGGGAATACAGCGATTTCCAATTTAGAAGATATTTCTTCTAATATAAAAGAAGGGGTAGACTGACTTACGTAAAAACTTGTTGATGTACTAAATCCAAAATCTCCTTGACCTTGACTAATTACGTTACCATTTAGATCTTCTAAGGTCCAGTTTCCATCTGTTCCGTTCCACAACGAAGCACTTAGTCCGTCTCCATATACATCGTAAAGTTCAAAAGTATAACATTCATTTTCCTCTAAATAAATATCCTTAATAATTGTTGTATTTGCTTGATTTCCTCCCCCACTAGGGTTGCAATCGTAAGGACCCTCACTGTACCATATTGAATCTTGACTATCTTTTACAGTCCAAAATGTTTCCAGACAATAATCGTCCAAAAGCAATTCAAGAGTTAGAGGAGCTGAAGTATTGTCATTTATAGTTAGATAAATTGTATTGATGCTGTCACAACCAAAAGCTGTTTGCAATGTGTTTGTATAAATACCGGATGAATCGTATTGAACCCCATTCCAAGTATAACTTTGGCAGGAGCTTACACTATCTACGTTATTGAAAATACTGTAAATAGTAAGATGTAATGTAGCAATACTATCGCAGCCTTGGCTTGTTTGTAGAGTGTCTATGAAAATTCCACTTTGTGAGTAGGTATTTCCATTCCATAAATAGTTATTACATGAGAATATACTATCTGAGGATTGCTGAGTAGTATTAATAGTGAGAATTAAAGATGAAATACTATCACATCCATAAATTGTTGATAATGAATCATAATAGGTTCCGGATTGAGAATAAGTATTTCCATGCCATATGTAAGATCCGCAGGAAGATATAATTTCTTGTGAAACAGAACTTGAATTTACTGTTAATAGTAAATTAACTATACTATCACATCCAGAGTTAGTAGTTAAAGTGTCAATGTATGAACCAGACTGGGTATAGTTATTGCCGTTCCATAAATAATTATCACAGACAATTACAGATTCATTGGTAGAGATGGATGAATTAATTATTAAATTAAGATTAAGTATACTATCACATCCATTTATTGATTGTAGTGTGTCACTGTAATTACCAGATTGGGAATAATTGGTTCCATTCCAATTGTAAGTCCCACATGTTGTCACATTTAAATTGGTTAATGAAGTTTGACTAATTACTAAGTTTAATATTTTAATACTATCGCATCCCGAAGGATCTAAAATAGTATCTGTATAGTTTCCAGTTTGAGTATATAAGTTTCCATTCCAAGTATAATTATTACAAGATGTTATATTTTCCGATGATGAAATATAATTAGAAATGGTTAAGTTGAGTGTTATAATACTATCACACCCATTAACTGTCTGTAGAGTATCTAAATAAGAACCTGACTGAGAAAAAGTACTTCCATTCCAAGTGTAGTTATTACATGTTGATATATTCTCCTGAGAATTTTCATTTTGATTAATTGTTAAAATAAGGGTTAATATACTATCGCAACCATTTACTGTTTGAAGCGTGTTAGTGTAAGTACCTGACTGAGAATAAGTAGTTCCATTCCAACTGTAATTATTACAAGCTGTAATATTTTCTTGAGAACTAGAACCATTATTTAATGTTAATACGAGAGTTACAATACTATCACAACCAAGAGATGTCTGTAAAGTATCAATATAATTACCAGAAATAGAATAAGTAGTACCATTCCAACTGTAGTTATCACAAGCGGTGATGTTTTCTAGTGTATTAACTGTTGAACCCACTGCTATAAATGCAGTTTTGGTTTCTGTTTCTGTACTTGCTCCATCACTTACAGTTAAAGAAACATTATATGTTCCAGCACTAGAATAAGTATGAGTTGGATTTTGTAAAGTGGAGGAGTTTCCATCCCCAAAATCCCATGTCCAAGATGTTGGATTTCCAGTAGAAATGTCGCTGAAAGTAATGGAATTTCCTAAACATATATTTACATTATTAGCAATGAAATTGGCACTTAAAGAAACTGTAGACTGACTAATAACTAATTGATAATCTTCGGCTTGAGCATAAAAGGGATTATAACAAGCATCAGTTATAAATCCTGTTACTGAAGTTAATTCACTGATAATTCTAAATCTTAGAGGAGTGTTTGAAAGAACATTTGCCCCATCAACACTTGGAATTGTAAAAGTCCCACTTCCAGTAGAGGTATTTACTCCATTGGCTCCATTTAGATTAGGTGGATTAGCACCTGAAAATACTTCTTCATTGAGATCTGAGAAATCTCCATCATTATTAAAATCAATATAACCCTTATAATCATGACCATTATACCAAGTTGTCAATTCGTAATTATATATACTATCTTCTTCTAATGCAATTGTTTTAAGACATTCCGTTGTAAAATCTACGTAACCGCCGTCATTTTGAGTATTGGAACTTGGTGCAGAGAATTCATTTAATATAGTAAAATTCATGATTCCCCCATATCCACCACTTGTTGCAGTTGAAGAACTTTGAGGTATACAATTAGCATTAGCTAAAGAACCTGAACTTATAATTGGAGTTTCATCACCTTGCGAATATAAAAGGCTCTGTCCTGTAGTAGCTAGCATGGCTCTAGATCTTGTCTTTTGGTTGGGGGTTAACCTGTCTTGACAAGATGCATAAGACATGAAGTTTTTAGCGGTATTATCGCCGAAAGTAGCTCCTGTACAATCATTTAACAATCCAGATTTACATTGGCTAGTATATCTTTTATGGGGTTCGGTATCTGCGCATCCATCACTATCCACTCCAACAGTCACATCTCCAGGACAAGCATCACCAATGCCATTATTATCTGCATCACCATCACCCTTAAATGTATGATGTAAGTGTAAATAATGTCCAATTTCATGAACTACTGTCGAATTATCTCTAGGCCAGTTTAAGTTAAATGATGGTTGGGTACTAGTAGGATCAAAACCAAAAACAGTAGCCATCATTACTGATCCCTCATAGGGTGAACCAGTAAAAAAATTGGCATATCCTTGAATTCCAGATCCCCCGTTATTATTTTCTATTTCACTTACTATCCAAATATTAAAATATTCTGTTTCAGGCCATCTGCTTAAGTCTTTTAAAATAGTTTCATCTGCTTCACCACCATCTCCGTAATAATCTACTCCACCAGTTAAATAATTTGGAACAGCACTAGCATTTATTCTATTTATTCCAGAGTGAGCTATGCAGTTGGGGTCTTGTTGTGCAAGAGCAAATTCAATTTCAAAATCTACTGGACTTCCAGCTGTTTGTCCTCTATAAACATCATTTAAATTAGTAATAGCACTTTGAATTTGAGCATCTGAAATATTAGTGCCAACTCCAACTAATTCTCCCAAATGTAGAACATGAACAACTATGGGAATGGTATAAATTGAACTGGACGATCTTAATTGGCTTTGAGAAATATAGTGAGCTATTTTTTGCTCTGCTTCAATTTCTTTTCTTAAATAATTAGAATCTTGCAAAAGAATAGTTCTTAGACGGTCAAATCCACACTTTTCAATTACCTGACTTTGACTATATAAATTATTAAATATTGTAAATAAATTTATAATTAGGATGGTGTTGATTTTTTTCATTTTGAAAGTTGAACTATTTACAGTGAAAATAACTACAATTTATCACTATCAAATTATATTTACAATATACTTTTAACAGATTAGACTTAATAAATTACTTTTTTCTACTAATTCTATATTCTGGAATTTCTTTTATGTAGCTAGCTTTCTTTAATTCTAAATCAATTTCTATACAATAGGTTTTTAATCCATTGGTTAATATAATAAAATTTGCAGCTAATTTATTTTGATACGATAAAACTTGATCTAAGGTCTTTTGGTCAATTTTTACTTTTGGAGATTTACACTCTATTATAATATGCGGTTTACCAAGTTCATCAAACACCAATAAATCAAATCTTTTATTTAGCCCATTAATAACAATCTTTTTCTCTATTGCCAATAAACTCTTTGGATATTTTTTTTCAAAATGTAAATATTTCCAAAATTGCTGACGCACTGATTCTTCAGGCGTGGAAAGGATCCATTTTTTTCTCAATTCATCGAATAAATATTCTTTTGAATTAACTAACTTAGTTTTAATATAAAAGTTAGTACTCATATTTCAGTCCAATTTAAATTGAATTTTAAAGAAATTATAAAATCCATTGAAAACGAAAATTATCAACCAGTTTATTTTTTAAATGGAGAAAATACGTATTTCATTGATAAAATTTCTGATAAATTATTGAATTCTGTATTAGAGGATTCAGAAAAAGATTTTAACGAAACTATTTTTTACGGTAGAGACTCTAATCCTGAAATGATTTTAGACGTTTGTAAACGTTACCCTGTAATGTCTTCTCGTCAATTAGTTGTTGTTAAAGAAGCCCAACACTTGTTTAGAAACTTATCTAATTTTGAAAATTATTTTAAAAACCCCGTTCCATCTACTATCCTAGTTTTTTGCTATAAGGGGAAAAAATTAGATAAGAGAAAATCTATTGGTAAATTTCTTTTAAAAAATAATTTTATACATGACTTTGACCCTATAAAAGATTATCAAATACCAGATTGGATTATAAATTGTGCTAGAGAAAATAATATTAAGTTTGATCGCCAAGCGATAGTACTTTTTGCAGAGTTTTTAGGCAATAATTTATCAGAAATTGAAAAAAATATCCAAAAACTCAAACTTTTAATAAAAGAAGACCAAACGGTAGATATAGATATGGTTCAAAAACATATAGGCTTTTCAAAAGAATACAATCTTTTTGAATTAACGGATGCTATTGCTGCTATGAATGTCCAAAAAGCTGGGTTTATTGCTCATCATTTTGGAAAAAATAATAAAAACCATCCTATTGTAGTCACCATTTCCCATCTATATGGCTTTTTTACAAAATTGATGAAATTTCATTTTTACAAAGAACATATGAATGATCAACAAATTTCAGGTAAAATTGGAGTTCATCCATTTTTTTTGAAGCAATACAAGCAAGCAGCTTCCTATTATAATAAATCAAAATTAGCCCAAATTTTATCTCATTTAAGACATTATGATTTAATGAGTAAAGGAGTAATTGTTCCAAATATTTCTGAAAAAGAAATACTAAAAGAAATGATTTTTAAAATAATGCATTAATAAAATAATAAATGATTGATCTAAGAAGCGATACGGTTACCAAGCCCTCCAAAGAAATGATGGAATTCATGATGCAGGCAGAATTAGGAGATGATGTTTTTCAAGATGACCCAACGGTTCAATTATTTGAAGAAATAACAGCAAAAAAGTTTGGTAAGCAGGCAGGGTTGTTTTGTCCATCTGGGACGATGACCAACCAAATTGCATTAATGGTTTATTTAAAACCGGGTGACGAAGTTATATGCAGTTCAGAAGCACATATTTACAACTACGAAGGGGGAGGGATTGCAAGAAATTCAGGTGCTTCAGTCAGATTAGTTAATAGAAAAAGTGGAATTATCTATTTAGAAGAAATTTTGGATAATATAAATCCTGATGATATTCATTATCCAGTAACCAAGTTAGTAGCATTAGAAAATACTGTAAATAGAGGTGGAGGAATATGCTATCCGATAGAAGAAATTGAAAAAATAGCTAGCTATTGTAAGACCGAAAAGATGCCTTTACATTTAGATGGAGCAAGGTTGTTTAATGCTTTAGTAAAGACCCAAATAAAGGCTGAAAAAATGGGATCTTTTTTTGACTCAATTTCACTTTGTTTTTCTAAAGGTATGGGAGCGCCTGTTGGCTCTGTTCTAATTGGTTCCGAAGATTTTATTCATAAAGCAAGAAGAGTACGAAAAGTACTGGGAGGAGGAATGAGACAGTCAGGAATTTTAGCTAATGCGGGAATTTTTGCTTTAGAGAATAACATCGATAGACTATCAATAGATCACGATCATGCCAAAATAATTGAAAAAGCCTTGCTAAAATGCACATGGATTAAAAATGTTCTTGATGTAGAAACTAATATTATTGTTGCCTATCTTGAAGACGGCTTTCTAGCTTCTGATTTCATTGAGAAATTAGCCAATAATGGCATTCTTGCAATTCCATTTGGAAAGGGGAGGGTAAGAATGGTAACTCATTTAGATATTTCGGA
Source organism: Crocinitomicaceae bacterium (assembly GCA_002691605.1). Taxonomy (GTDB): domain Bacteria; phylum Bacteroidota; class Bacteroidia; order Flavobacteriales_D; family Parvicellaceae; genus MED-G20. Next base: position 12,072 of record NZID01000026.1, on the reverse strand, counting down.
AATTGATGTAGCTAGAGTGGTGGATTCACTTAAATTTTAATAAATATTTACAAGTATTTATTATACTGTCTTCGATATTAATGAATTTATAATTTAATGTTTCTTTTAGCTTGGTATTTAAATATTCGTTCTTCTGACTGGATGTTTGAGCAGTTTCACTGGTAAGTTGCGGATTTTTTCTTGTAAAAAAACACCTTATTGCTTCTAATCTATAAGCTAATTTCAATAATTTTTTTGATGCTAATTTATTAGGAATTTTCACCTTTAAATTTTTAGCAATAATTTGAAATACTCTTTTGTAAGAAATATTTTCAGCAACAATAATAAATCTTTGATTATCAATTTTTGACTTGGTTAATTCAATAATTGATTTGGATACGTCTCTAACATCAACAAATCCGTTGGTTCCGCTTGGATAATAAGAAAGCCCAGAATAGATTTTTTTAAAAAGTGAGGTGCTAGATCTATTCCAATTAGAAGGGCCTATTATTATTCCAGGATTTGTAATTACAGCATTAAGGCCTTCTTGTATTCCTCTCCAAACCTCATTCTCTGCTTTATATTTTGATACCGCATAAAAACTATTATGGCCATTTTCTATCCAACTGTTATTTTCTGAATAAATTTCATCTCCTTTTCGGCCTATTGCAGCAACGGAGCTCACAAAACCTAATTTTTTGATTTTATTTTCTAAACATGCATTCACAATATTTAAAGTACCCTTCACATTTATGTTATGCATTTTAGTTCTCTCTTTTTTTGAAAAACTTACAATGGCAGCACAATGATAAACATGATCTACTTTTTGCAAATGCTCATAAACTTGAGAAATATCTTCAATATCCATTTCTAACCAATGGATTTTTTTTAAAAGAGCTTTTTTATTGTAAAAATCAAATAATGAATTTATGGTTTCAAAAGAGGAGTTTCTAGTGTAGGTTGCTTTTACTGTTTCATTTTTAGATAATAAATCCAAAACTATGTGCATTCCTACTAATCCAGTTGCTCCAGTTACAAGGTTGATCATTTGCTATAATAAAATTAAAAATTAGTTTTAATTTATTGGAAACAAATATATTTGTTAATTATCAATAATATTAATTGCAAGTGAATTTTGTAGAAGAGCTAAAATGGAGAGGCATGATCCAAGACTTAATGCCCGGAACTGAAGAACAGTTTTTAAAAGAAATCACTTCAGCCTATATTGGTTTTGACCCAACCGGAGAATCACTTCATATTGGAAGTTTAGTACAGATAATGATACTTATTCACTTACAGAAAATGGGTCATAAGCCTATTGTTTTGGTAGGTGGTGCCACTGGAATGGTTGGGGATCCATCTGGAAAATCTGCAGAAAGAAATTTATTAGATGAAGTGACCTTAAAACATAATATATCCTCAATTAAAGATCAGTTAGAGAAGTTTCTTGATTTTAATTGTGGAGAAAATTCAGCTGAAATAGTTAATAATTTTGATTGGTATAAAGATTTTAATATTTTAAATTTTATTCGAGATATTGGCAAGCATATTCCGGTGAATTATATGATGTCAAAAGACTCTGTAAAATCTCGCTTGGAAACAGGAATGTCTTTTACGGAGTTTACCTACCAATTAATACAAGGCTATGATTTTTACTGGTTACACAAAAATAAAAATTGTAAGGTTCAACTAGGAGGCTCAGATCAATGGGGAAATATTGTCACTGGTACAGAGCTTATTAGAAGAAAAGGCGGCTCCAACGCATTTGCATGTACCACCCCACTAATAAAAAAAGCAGATGGAACCAAGTTTGGAAAAACGGAAGATGGTAATGTGTGGTTGGATAAAAATAAAACATCGCCCTATAAATTTTATCAATATTGGATTAATTGCTCTGATGAAGATGCAGTAAGTTTTATAAAGATTTTCACATTAAAATCTCAAAAAGAAATAGCCGCTTTAGAAACAGAACATTTTAAAGCTCCTCATTTAAGAATTTTACAAAAAAAATTAGCAGAAGATATTACCCTAAGAGTTCATTCAAAAGAAGATTTAGATGCTGCCATTAGCGCTTCTTCTATTTTATTTAAGAAGGGACAAGAAGCTATTGATGATTTGAAAAAAATGAGTGAACAGGTTTTCAAAGATGTTTTTGAAGGGGTTCCTAAGGCAGAAATTTCTTTAATTGATATTAAAAATGGAATTTCAATTTTAGATGCATTATTTGGAAAAACCCAATTCTTAAAATCTTTAGGAGAAGCTAGGAGAGCTCTTAAGGAAAATTCGGTAAGTGTGAATAAAGAAAAAGTAAAAGAAGATCAAGTTTTAAATACTGAAAGTTTAATAAATGGAAAGTATATTTTACTACAAAGAGGAAAAAAGAATTATTTCGTTATACATATTAATTAAAAGAAATTAAATTACAACCTCTAATATCTGTATGATCAAATCTTCCTAATATTTCATATTCACTAACCCCAATATTTTTTCCTATGTCCTGAGTTTCAATAAATGAACAACTGTAAATATTAGCTAGGTCAATTATATTTACTCCCCCAGTAGCGAACGTCTTTTTATAGGAAAATGGATCTTCAAAATCTCTAATCATAATTTTCATCCATTTTGGAGTTGAAAAAACTCCTCCACCTTTTGAATAAGCCTGAGATAGTAATTCCGTCATACCGTATTCACTATGAATAAAATCTACGTTAAATGAAGAGATGAGCTTTTTATGTAATTCTTCTCTAACTATTTCCTTTCGTCTTCCTTTCATACCACCAGTTTCCATTATAGTCCAATTTTTCAAGTCCAAATCGCCTTTTTCAGCAATTTCTAGTAAAGCATAACTCACGCCAATTAAAAGGACTTTTTTATCTTTTAATTCGATGCTTAAATCTTTTAATTTATTGAAATCTAGTTCAATAAATGAGCTATTTTCATTGCTGTTTTTAATTAAATGATTGACCATGTAAATTAGCGAACTATGTTCCTGTTCCAAGTACGATGGTAATAAAGCAAGAATAGTCCATTGGCTTATATTACCGTAAAATTTTTCAAAGGTTTTTGTAAATGACTTAGTGTAAAGATCTAAATTATGAATATAGTGCTGACTTCTGTTTTTTTGAGTGGTACCACTGCTTTTAAATATTTTTACTGCAGGGTAATTTTTAGCCAATACTTTTTTGCTTTTAAAAAACTGAATTGGTAAAAAGGGAATCTCTTTATAATGTTTGATTTTGTCTATATGATTATTATTTTGATTTACATAGGATCTGTAAATAGGCGTATTTTTATACTGAAAATTAAATACTTCTAAAGCAGCTGAGTTAAAATCAGTTTCGGTTTTAATTTCAAATATTTTATTTAAGAGACTCAAAAGAAAAGTAAATAATGTAATTTTATGAAGTGAAATTTAATAAAACAAAAATAGCTTTAGTTTTTTTATCTTTTTGTGTAATATCCTGTTTAAAACCTATTACCTATCCTAATGAACCCTCTATAGAATACATTGGATTTGAAGCTATGTCAGACTCAGCAAAACTTGTTTTCTCTTTTACAGATGGAGATGGAGATATTGGTTTAGATCAAAATTATCTAGATCCTCCTCACAATCCTGGTAGTTTTTATTACTATAATTTATATATAACTTGTTTTGAATTAATGGATGGTCAATGGGTAACAGCAACTGCTGATCCTCAAGGAAACAATTCCATAATGGCTGATTCTATTACCTATAATTTTAGACTTGAAGATATTTCTATAGCCGGACAAAATAAGGCTCTTAGAGGCGATATTGAGGTAGTATTAGAACCTTTTTATTTTAATCCAAACTCTAACCATTCTGATAGTATCAGATATTCTATTCTATTATTAGATCGATCTTTAAATCATAGTAATTTACTTTTTACGCCTACAATTTATCGATAACCTTATTATAAATAATGAGATTTTTTTATTTACTATTCACTTTATGTCTATTTTCATGTGGAATTTCAAAACCAACTAATTATTCATTTGAAGTTTCTAAAAATTCTCTTCATCCCCAATTTTTAATATATCATTTATCAGAAGAATATTCGGAACTCCATTTTAAAGTTTCTACAGATGAGCTTCTTTATTCAAGAAAAAATGTTTCAGAGCCCTTTAGTTCTAAGCTTTCTTTAAAATATATAATTTATAAAAAGAATCAAAAAGAAATTATAGATTCAGGGTCTCATTTAATTTTAGATTATTATTCTGAGAATAAAAGAACTTGTTTAGATACCAGCTTTAAAATACAATTTCCAATTAATCAATTGGGAAATTTAGATATTGAGATAGTCGATTTAAATAGGTCTAAAAACTTTTATGGCACCTTACCAATTAATAAATCAAAATTTTCTAATAGACAATTTTTTCTATTAAAAGATGCTAATAATAAAGTAGTTTACAATAATTATTTTTCAAACGATCAATCAATTTTTATAGAAAGTAATTTTAATAAAAGAAATCTTTATGCAACCAATAATAATATTTCTTTTCCACTATCTCCACCTCCTTTTAGTAAGTCTCACCAGCCAATTTATCCAAAAAAAACTTCTTTCTCCTTTCTTTTACCCATTGAAAATCAAAAGTTTTTTTTTAGATTTCCTAAAGAAGGTTTTGTTTTTTTTCAACTAGATACTTTGTCTGATGAAGGTTTTACACTATTTAATTTTCATTCTAACTATCCAGAACTAAAAGATCCAAAATTATTAATACCACCTCTTCGTTATTTAACAACCAAACAAGAGTATAATCAATTAATTTCCAATAGTAACTCTAAGTTGGCTGTAGATCAATATTGGCTTGGTAAAGCTGCATCCAAAGAAAGAGCAAGAAGCCTTATTAGGACCTATTATTCTAGAGTAGAACTAGCCAATAAATTATTTACTTGTCATTTAGAGGGTTGGAAAACTGATAGAGGACTTATTAGTATTATTTTTGGACCACCAACTTATATTTCTAATAATAGAAATTCTGAAGTTTGGAGTTATGGAGACGATAATAATATCAATTCTTTAAAATTTATTTTTGATAAAAAAACCAATCCATTTTCGTCCAATGATTTTGTTCTGAAAAGAAACTATTCTTATAAAAATCCATGGTACAGAGCAGTGGAAAGTTGGAGAAACGGAAAAGTATATATGATTCAATGAGGAAAAGAGGTCAAGAAGATTTAACCTTTGGCATTCGTTCAGTTATTGAAGCCATTAAACAAGGTAAAACAATTAATAAAATCCTACTACAAAAAGGTTTAACAGGCGAATTAATAAAAGAGTTATTAATACTCGTAAACAAAGAAAAAATCATTGTTCAAAAAGTGCCTATTCAAAAGCTCAACCGTATGGTGAAAAAAAATCATCAAGGAGTAATTGCAATGATTTCACCTGTTGCTTATCATCAAATTGATTGGTTAGTGCAAGAAGTTTATGAAAAAGGGGAAGATCCTTTTATATTAATTTTAGATAGGGTTAAAGACGTAAGAAATTTTGGTGCAATTGCTAGAACAGCAGAATGCTTTGGTGTTCATGCTATTGTAATTCCAAGTAAAGATTCTGCTTTAATTACGAATGACGCAGTAAAAACATCGGCTGGTGCATTATTTAAAATTCCTGTATGTAAGGTTTCAAGTTTAAATACTGCAGTAGATTTTTTAAAAGGGAGTGGACTTAAAGTCTTTGCTTGTACTGAAAAATCCGAAACTCTAATAAATAAAGTTTTGATTAATGGACCAAAAGCTTTAATTATGGGAAGTGAAGAAGATGGGGTAGATTACAAGTTATTAAAGATGACAGATGGAAATTTTAAAATTCCGATGTCAGGTAGTATTGCTTCTTTAAATGTATCTGTGGCCTGTGGTATAGCCATTCATCATTTGGCAAATTTAAAATAATAGATAATTTTAGACTATGAAAAATGAAATTGAAAAAATTAAAAAATTAATTACCACACCAAATTACCAAACTATTGATCAAGGAGTGGCATATTTAAGGGAAATGAATAATTCTCAAAATGCTTTTGAAATTTTGTTAGAAGGCTGTAAGTACGATAAAGATGATTTTATATTTCTTGAAGGTGGAGAATATTTGTGGCTACCTCTAGTTCCAAATAATACTTTCAAGGGAAATGATAAAGAACAACCATTTTTAGATTATGCTTTATATAATTTAATTGGATATGCCCCAGAAGAATCAAAAATTGACGATAGCATACGTAAGAAAAACTTGACAGAACTTTTTTTGCCTCAAATCCGCTTTTCAAAATTCCCTCATGGTAACAAAAGACAAAGGGGTTATAGTAGCAGACTTAGAAGAAATTATCAATGAAATAAATGAGGCAGGTCTTGATGAGAAAGATAGAGATGTTGTTCGTACATTTTTAGAAAAAAATTATTCTTGCGAATAAATTTTAACTTCCATTTAAATTAAATAATAATGAGTGAATTATTAAATTTTAAAGTTTTTAAAAAAGATCAATACGGAGGAATTGAATTTAAAGAACATAATAATAGCGGATGGTTTGTGTCTTTTGCTCGAATTAATAACGAAAAATTTCATGGAGTATGGGGAAATGACTTTAATGTTGATGCATATGAAGGAAATTTAATTATTCTTAGTTCTGATAATTATGTAGATGACCTTGATGTAATCATTTTTGAAAATGAAAAGACATCAAGTTTAGAATGCCATTGGAGATATAGGGGAGAGAGAAGGTTTAAAAATCTTCTATGTAAGTTAAACTTTAAACTTGAAATAATTGAATTTGGAATGTATGGAGAATTTCAATACGATTATAAAACCGATAAGGTAGATAAACCCACCAAAAATAAATTTTCGTCTCTTGTTGAGTTACTTAGTGAAATAGATGCCTATTACTTTTATCATGAGTTTGAGGGATATTAATTACAGTTTTGTAAAAATTGTGTAGTATTTTATACTATTAAAATGCTTTTCATTTTAGATTTTTCTATTTCCTTAATAATAAATAATCTGTTACAGCGTTCCAGTCTGGGAATTTTGGGCCTCTAAAAAGAATCAACTCACCTTTAAATTCACCAGCTCCGTTGGCGTCTCTGTCATCTATAAGGTAATCTCCAAAGTTTAAATTCTTATTGTGAGATAATATTAGCCTTTTATAAAGTAAACTATCTTTTTTCTTACCAAAATATTTATGAATCCAATCTATTTTATCTTTCCAAGCACTTGGATTAAGCCATGGGGCAGTTGATAGAATATATAAATCATATATCTTAGAAAGTTTGTGAATAGATTCTATAGCTTTTGGGTAAGGTTCCATTAAAGAAAAAATACCAGGTACTTCATCCATATCATTTTTAAACTTAATTCTTGTTTTTTCATCAAGCTTGTCAATTCCTGACTGAAAATCAACCAGAACACCATCCATATCTATATAAATTATTTTTTTCATCTATAAATTTTGGTATTAACCAATTAGCAATGTATTTTAAAATCTTTAATGCTGTTTAATGTGTAATTTAAATTAAAAGCCCCAAGGATTATAATCTTCTTTATCCATCCCCCCTTTTGGACAATTTGACCGAGCAAATGATTTGTTACTGTGAAGTTCTTTTACAAAATCTTCATAGCTCATAGATTCCTCCATTTCCCACTGATCTGCAGCAACCATTGTATTGTAGCAATTATTTATCATAGTTTCTGTCTAAGTAGAAGGATCATCTGGATCATTTCCTTTTAAAGGATTCATTTTAAAATTTATGTCTCTTTAAGATTTTTCTTTTCTAATTTTTGATAATTCTTCATTTATAATTGTTGTTTTATCTGTAGAAGTATTGTTTTTTCTTGCTTCACATTCTTCATTACACAGCTTACGTGAGGAATCATCTACATTATCTCCCGATCTAGATAATAGACTTACACCAAGTCTTTTTCTTTTTTTAGCAACTTTTAGTTGGTATTCTTTTGACATAGGGTTGATGCCCTTGGCTCTATCTTTAGAATCAGCAATAGAGTCGTACATAAAATCGTATTCTTCAGCGAATAACTCTAAGTGTAAATCATTACTATTTACTTTGATTTTATTGGATTTATTTGTTTTAATTATAAAACCACCATCAGTTTTTTCAAAACCTTGAACCATATCGTTAAAGTCTTGACTTTTAATAACATGGGATAACATTTGTCCAACCTTTATATAGGGACCTCCAGGTGGATTGACATAGCTTTCACCAAATTTACAATTTTCAAATGTGCCTTCCCATAGTATATTACCATCCTTTTGTTTAGTGAATTTGAATTCATATTCTTTACTATTTATATATTTTGCAACTTCCATTGTCAATTTTTTTATTCTCTCTTCAATCAAAGATACTTAATAAGTATAGAAAATTATATATTATAATTAATGTTAATACCCATAAATTGAATAATGATCAATATTAAATGATATTATATTTTTATATCTTAATTTTTTTTCAAATATTTATCTAAGAATTAAAAGAAAATTATCCTAAAATTTTGTTATTTATAGATTAGCAACTATTGTACTCTCTAATAAAGAAGTATATTATAATGAAGAAATATTTTAAGTGCTAGAGTTGCTTTTTTAGGTAAATTTACCATTAACCTATACCAACTTTTCTTAAATCTTGCCAAAATTTAGGGTAAGACTTATTTACCACTTCTTTATCTGTAAATTTAATAGAATCTACTTTCATAATTAGCGGAGCAATACTCATTGGGATTCTGTGATCGTCATGACATTCTATAATAGATATTGGCTGAAGTATCTTTTGATTTTCTGTAATCTTTATTGAAGAATCACTTACATAAGAAATCACATTGAATTTTTCCAATTCTGTTTTAATACATTCTAGTCTGTTAGATTCCTTAATTTTCAAACTTTCTAAGCCCATTAAATGAGCTTTTGTTCCAAGTCCAGCACAAGTAACAATGATCGGTAACGCTAAATCAGGATGATTGGAAAGATCTAATTCTATCTCTTTAGCTGTATTTTTGGTTTTGGATAGAATTATTGAATCTTCATTAAATTCTGTTTTAATACCTAGCTTAGAATATATAATAGATAAAATCGAATCTCCTTGAATTGAATTAGCATATAAATTGGGAATTTTTATTTCTCCAGATTTAGACAAAGCTAAAAAACTATACCAAAATGAAGCGGCAGACCAATCATTTTCAACATGTATACTTTTACCCAAATAACTCTGCTCCTGAACTTTAATAAGGTTGTTTTTCCAACTGTACTCAATTCCAAATTCGTTCATCAAATCAAGTGTCATATTAATGTACGGTTTGGATAAAATTTTTGAAGTAATTTCTAGGTTAAGTCCATTTTCTATCGTTGGTGCTACCAATAATAAAGCAGATATAAATTGACTACTTATATCTCCTGGCAAACTTAATTTTTTACTTTTTAATTTCTTACTTCTGATCTCGATAGGAGGGAACCCTTTCTTCCCTAAATACTTAATTTCAGTACCCAGCTCTGCAAGACAATCAATTAAAGGCTTTATAGGTCTTTCATGCATTCTCTTACTCCCTGAAACTTTCCAAATGCCTTCTTTTGCTGCAAGAAATGCTACTACAAATCTTAATGCTGTTCCTGCATTTTGACAATATATATTTTTTTTTGTCTGATATTCATTTAAGATTTTGGATAGAATTTTGGTGTCATTAGAAGTACTTAAATTTTGAATTTCAATTTTACTTTTGGATAACTGCTTAATAATAAGAAGCCTATTGCTAATACTTTTGGAAGATTCCAGTGCTACAGTCCCATAAATAGCTTTATTCTTATTAGCAATTTCAATCATTTTGAAAAAACTCTACTAAAAAAGATTTCACTTTATTTAATTCTATTTCATGATTGACCGTGACATTTCCAATTGCAGTAGGGAGAGAAAAATTGATGGTCTTACTAGTATTTTTTTTATCAAATTTCACAAATTTTATAAGCTCATTTACATCAATTTCAAAATTAAAATAGTTACCAAACCTAAAATTTATTTGATGTTCTATTTCTTCAAATTCTTTTTGGCTAAGAAGGTTTTGTCTATGGGCTATATACGATTCTATAATAATTCCTTTTGCAACTGCAAAACCATGAAGTATGGGTTTATTTCTTTCCAGTAAAGAACTTTCAATTGCATGAGCAATAGTATGTCCAAAGTTTAATTTTTTTCTAGTATTTTTCTCAAATGGATCTTTCTTGACGATTTCAGATTTTAATAAATAAGAAGTTTTAATTAGGTAATCATAATCCAGTTGATCTATTGCATTTTTTAAATAATTCCATGTTTTTCTATCTTTGATTATACAATGTTTATAAATCTCAGCTAATCCAGAAAATAATTCGTTTTTTGGCAAAGATTTTAAAAATTCACTGCTATAAAAAACAGCTTCAGGAATACTAAAAGTTCCTATATTATTTTTAAGAAAATGGTAATTAATTCCTGTTTTTCCACCAATTGATGAGTCTACCATTGATAATAGCGTTGTAGGAAATAAAATAAAGTTCACCCCTCTTTTGTAAGTTGACGTCGCAAACGAAGCTAAATCACCAACCATTCCACCACCAACAATAATCACAACATCATTTTTATGAATCAGATTTTCATTTAAAAAGTCCCAAACCTTTTCAACAGTTTTTAAATTTTTATGCTTTTCTCCTGAATTAACTTTTAAGTAATTAAATTTTATAGGAACATTATTTTGAAATGCATCTAAATAAATCGAAGTATTTTCGTCTAATATCATACAAGTATTTCTACTTTCTAATGATGAATTAAGTTGACTTATTAATTCAGTTATGGTGCCAAAGTACGCTTTCAACTATTTATTTATTTATTTTGCAATTTATATATTGCTTTTTTGGAAGAATAAGAAAGAACTAATTCACCTGAGATTTTAGCTCTTTGCTCTAACAATTCATCCCAATTTTCAGTTCCTTCCCAGAATGTTTTTTTAAGAGCTTTTGTAGCTTTACTACTTGATTTACAAATTTCTAATGCTAAATGATTTACAGCTTTATCCATTTCTTCTGTATTTTCAAATATTTCTGAAAATAATCCCTTTTGCAAAGCCCAATCGGCATCAAACCATTTATTAGCATTTACGGCAAGTGTACTCATTGCAGACAGCCCAATTTTTCTTTCAACTGCAGGACCAACAACAAATGGACCTATTCCAAGAGCTAGTTCGCTTAGTTTTATGGCTGAAAATTTAGTGGCAAAGCAATAGTCTACTGCACTTGCCAGCCCAACTCCTCCTCCTACAGCTTTACCTTGAATTCTACCTATGATTAACTTTTCACATTTCCTACAGGCATTAATTATATTGGCAAAGCCAGAAAAAAATATTTTTCCTTCAGAAATATTCTTTATAGACGATAATTCTTCAAAGCTTGCCCCTGCACAAAATGCTCGATTTCCAGAAGATTTTATTACAATTACCTTTACTAATTCATCAGAACTAGATTCAGTTATTTTATCAGCAATTTCGTTGAGTATTTTTCCGGGTAAAGAATTGCTTTGAGGATGAAAAAATTCAAGGGTTCCAATTCCATTTTTGTCATTTGAAAACTGAACATACTCTTCTTTATTTTCCATAAAATTTATTTAAAAGCAAAAATAGTCATTTGTTCTTTTAAAGTGAATTTCTATATAAAAATTAAAATATCTTTAATTTCATGTATATTTGAGTAACCATTGAGAGGAGTGTTACGTATAGAGGGTACTTTATGATAAGAAAATATTTATTAATTCTTGTTGCTTTATTTATTTTGAATGGTATTTATTACTCTCAAAATTCTGATTCGTCTGCCATCATTCTTGATTCTAAAGACACAATTTTAAGAGTTGATGACAATAAAAGTTTGATTAATCCTAGAAATTTAGAATTAAAACAACAAAACTATTGGGAGGCTTATGCGGAAAAGTTAAGAAAACCCGAAGTAGACACCTATGAAGAGAGCCTTTACAAACCAATGATTTCCCTTGGAATTGGAACTTTATCTTTTTTTGGAGATGTTGGGGATACCATGATTGGTAAAAACAGAATGGATCGTAATCTA
>NZID01000025.1 GCA_002691605.1 Crocinitomicaceae bacterium | reverse complement strand
ACCCTTCTTTTAAATATTTAAAATGAATGAATACATAGTCCCAGCATTCTTCTTTAGTCCCAATTTTAGCAACATCAGAAATTAAAATTGAATCTATATGCATTCTCGCCCATTTAAAATCTATTCCCTGAACTTTCATAACTATTGATTTAAAAGATTATTTACTTCCTCAGCTTTGTAATAAACTCTATTACCAATGAACTTAGGTTTAATAATACCTTCTTTAGACCAATTGATGATAGTTTGTTTTGATACGCTTAAATAGTCCGCTAACTGTTGTCTTGTAAGCAGCTCCTTGCTGCCCAGTTTTTCCACATCTAAAAGAATCTCTTTCTTTAGTTGTTCTTTCATCCATTCAAACTCTTGGTGCAATTGTTCAACTGAAACTACTGCTACCTCCATTTGTTTATTTTGTCTCATTTTTTAAGTTTTAAAATTTAATGACACAAATAAAATGTATAGTTAGTGCAGAAAAAATACACACCACTACACAATGAAACTTTACAGGAAGAAAAGAAAAAAGGACTTACAAAATGTACACAAATATGTGCACAAAATATAAATCCTTATCTGTAAAGAGTTGTCCCACTAGGGATCGAACCTAGACTCTTCTGGACCAAAACCAGACGTGTTGCCAGTTACACCATGGGACAATTTAGTCGGCAAATTTAATTTCATTTTTCTATCCTACCAAATATTTTTCTCAAGTAATCTCCTTACAGACTTTAAATTAGTTATTTTAATGTTTATTATAGAAGTAATTTTATATTTTCGCTTATCATAAATTACACATGAACTACAAAAAATTAAATAACATTACTGGCTGGATAGTTTTTACCATAGCCACTTTTGTGTACTTAACTACAATGGAGCAAACTACAAGTCTTTGGGATTGTGGCGAATATATTACCACTGCCAATAAGCTAGAAGTAGGTCACCCTCCAGGAGCNCCATTTTTTATGATGTTAGGGCGATTATTCTCTGCATTTGCAAGTCCTGAAAACGCGGCGATGATGATCAATTCTATGTCTGCATTGAGCAGCTCTTTTAGTATACTTTTTCTTTTTTGGACTATTACCATGTTAGCAAGAAAAATGGCTAAACTAACTGGTGAGATAGATAAAAATACTTCAATAGCTATTTTAGGATCTGGAGCTATAGGAGCACTTGCTTACACCTTTACAGATTCTTTTTGGTTTTCAGCGGTTGAAGGGGAAGTTTATGCCATGTCTTCTTTCTTTACTGCTATAGTTTTTTGGGCTATTTTAAAATGGGATGTTGAGGACAATCATTANAGCTCTTTGGAAGATAAAACCTCAGCCACTCATCCNAANAGATGGATACTTTTCATTTGTTATATGATAGGACTTTCGATTGGCGTTCATTTACTAAACTTACTAGCCATTCCGGCGATAGTGTTTGTTGTTTATTTCAAAAAGTATGAATTTAATTGGAAGTCTTTTTTTATTGCAGGAGTTACCTCTCTTCTTATTTTGGGAGCCATTCAAAGTGTTATTATCCCTAGTACAGTTTCTCTAGCAGATTTTGTTGAACGGTTGTTCACTAACAGTTTTGGTCTTCCATTTAATAGCGGCGCTTTTTTCTTTTTGGCAATACTGGTNTTATTAATTTATTTTGGNCTTAGCTGGACCAATAAAAACGGAAAGGTGATATTAAACACGGCTATTCTCTCTATTGCGCTACTTTTAATGGGTTATTCCTCCTTTGTAATGATTTTAGTAAGATCTAATGCAAATCCTCCACTAGACGAAAATAATCCAGAAACGCTCTCCCAATTACATTCTTACTTAAAAAGAGAGCAATACGGTTCTTGGCCCATTCTTTCAGGGCAATACTGGAATTCTCCAGCATTTTCAGATTGTAAAGAAGATCATCTAGGCCCAGACAAAAGTAGCTTTATGAAGGTTTTTTCATTATCAACTAAGGGAAGTNCTATAGAAGTTTCAGGCTCCGACACTATTACGATTAAAGAATTACTACAGCCTCTAAATTTACACATTAGATTTTTTAANGGAAAAGAAAAAAGTAAATTTAGATTCTCCTTNATAGAAAAAGAATTTTCTTTTACTNATGAATGGAGTTTNAATCAGTTTAAAAATCAATGTGACTCNATCAATAATCAGNTTGCTCAATCAGAATTGCCAAACATTTTAACTTTTGAAANTGAAATTAAGAAAGAATATATAGACAATCTTAAAGGAAAAAGAGGAGATAAAAAATATATGCCAGAATATACCTCTTTATTTCCAAGGATGTACAGGCAGGGTGAAGGAAATAAATACAAAGTTTGGTCAGGTTATCAAGGTAATACNAATAAACCATTACCTGCGTTAGGTCAAATAAACAAAATGCTTCAGCAGAGCTACACCGATAGGGCTCAACAATATCAAGCTTTAATGAATTATGCCAATAATGCAGGAGTTCCTGATAATAACAGAAAATATTTTAAAGAAATTGCAACGGACCTTTCTAAAGACGGNCTATTTCTCCCTTCTTTTTCTGAAAACCTTCAGTTTTTATTTCAGTANCANCTCAACTGGATGTATTTNAGGTATTTTATGTGGAATTTTTCAGGACGTCAAAACGATGTTCAAGGTTATGGATTAACAGGTGGAGCAAGTAAAATTTTGGAAGGAAATTGGTTAAGTGGCCTTAATTTCATAGACAATCAAAGATTGGGCCCTCAAGAAACACTTTCAAACGATATAAAGTTAAATAAAGGATATAATAGATACTACATGCTCCCACTAATCTTAGGCCTTATTGGATTTCTATTTCACTTAATAAAAAGTCCTAAAGGATGGTTTGTTGTTTTTTTACTTTTCTTATTAACAGGGATTGCTATTGTAATTTATTTAAATCAAAAACCTGCAGAACCNAGAGAAAGAGATTATGCTTATGCAGCTTCTTTTTACGCTTTTGCTGTTTGGATAGGATTAGGAGTTTGGGCTTTATTTGACTTTGCTAGAAGTGCCAATTTTAAACAGCTTAAAAAAATTATTGCCTACGCCGGTGGTGGAAGTGTTATTGTATTAATTATTCAATCTCTTTCTGGAAATGGAATGACTTTAGGCCTTAGCCTTGTTTATATGAGTACTGTTGCTATAACTCTTTTAAGCCTAATGTATTTTTTGGGTAATAAATATAAATCTAATATTCTCCTGCCAATTATTCCTATAGCTTTAGGAGTCTTTGTTCCAAGCACCTTAGCCTATCATAATTGGGACGATCATGACCGGTCTAATCGTTCTACAGCAAGAGATTTTGCAGCCAATTATTTAAATTCTTGCGATTATAATGCAATTCTTTTTACTAATGGTGATAACGATACTTTNCCCCTTTGGTACATTCAAGAAGTAGAAGGCGTTAGAACTGATGTTAGGGTTGCCAATATGTCATTACTAAGTACGGATTGGCATATAAATCAAATGAAAAAAAGAGCTTATGAATCGGATCCTCTNCCAATAAAAATGAGAGAATCTGTTTACAGAAGTGGTAATAGAGACTATGTTCTAGTAAATAGTACTGACAATACCAAATTTAAAGGAAACTCACTAAGACTTAAAACTCAAGAAAAATTCAGTCAATTAAAAGCCGATTTGTCTAAGACAACTGGTGCCACAAATAATTCTGAATTTTTAATTCTAGTTCAAAAGGTTTACTGGTTAAATGATGTTGCCTTAGCCCTTGAAAAGGATAAAAAAGATTATAAAAGTAAAGAATTAAACAACCAAACAGTATCCGTTATTCAGAGCGGTTACAACACGGCAGAATACAAAACAAAAGCCAAAGGGTTTTTAGCTTCAGTACGCTCTAATAAATCTTTTAGTCAACTCAATAATTTGGTGAACTCAAGTGACCAATCTATAACTAAGTGGCCGCAAAAATGGTATTCAGCCCAAGAAGCTATTGACTTTATTAGTGATGATNGAAATAAAAAATTTCAAAGTTTCTCTTGTAACAGTGAATCCTACCTTAATTTTAACAATCTTTATTTGGAAGTCAATGAGCAAAACGCCATCCAAAATAGAATTATTGACAGTAGCGACTTAAAAAATCCAAAATATAAATCCGTTTTAAAATGGACACTTAAAGGGAGCATGCTATACAAAGCAGATTTAGCTGTTTTGAGTTTATTAGCTAACTACCAGTGGGATAGACCNATATACTTTGCGAGTGTAATGGGGATGCANGCCAATAGAAGACTTCAAAAATACATGTATTCTGAAGGNTTGACCTATAAATTAACACCTGTTGAATATGGAGGAAATGGGGGTACTAATATCGATAAAATGGTNCAATTGCTNAAAGGGAAATATGTCCTNCATAAAAAGAACGAAATAAAGGACAGTATTGGTTTTAATTGGGGGAATATGAAGGGAGAAGGAGTTCTTGTAGATTATTATACTATGCGAATGGTTCAAAATCTTAGATTACAAATGATGAAACTTAGCGACCAATTAATAGCAGAAAATAGATATGATGAAGCAATTGAAGTTCTAGACCTTTGTTTTGAAGAGATGCCTGTCGAAAATGAACAAGTNCCAGCTGATGACATATGTTATTATTTGTGTTCTAATTATTATGAAGCTGGAGATACCTTGAAAGGAAATGAAATAGGCAAATCACTAGCNGAGCTTCAGCTACAACGACTAAAGCATTTTGCNTCTATGGATGAAGAGCACTTAAATTTTGTATGGAATGAACTAGGGAAAGCCCTTTTTAATGTAGAAATGCTTCGAGAAGCTTCATTAGTTGGGATGGATAGNAATAAAATGTTTGAACCAGATAATACCAACGATAACGGACTGGTTTCTTTTGCTAATAAAGGGGTTTTAAAAGGGACTTCCTATGACGAAACTTGCTTTCTCATAAAAGACGTATTTATTAATAATTATCGAGAGAAAAGTGCTTTTTTCAGTAATCAACAAAAATTCCCAGTATATTATACACAACTTTGGGGTGGTGGAATGAACTGATGAGATATTGGGTTAAAACACCAAGTTTCTTCCNAATTCTATTTCCAAATATTGTGTGGAAACTGGATAGTATGCAGCCGAAACTATATCTTACTTTTGACGATGGACCAACTGAAGAAGTAACTAACAAAATTTTATCTATTTTNAAAAAAGAAAAAGTTCCTGCTACTTTTTTTTGTACNGGANGTAATGTAAAAATCCACTCTGATATTTACCAAAAAATCCTTAACAACGGACACAGTGTCGGTAACCACACAATGAACCACATTAATGGATGGGAAAAAAATAAAGTCGAATATCTTAAAGATGTAAAAGAAGCATCCCACTACATAAATAGTAATTTATTTAGACCTCCTTATGGAAAATTAAATATTTTGGCATTACCAAGTTTACTTAAATCTTATAAAGTCGTTGTTTGGGATGTTTTAAGTGGGGATTTTGATTTTACCTTAGAAGTAAATAAGGTTATTCACAATGTAATTGATAATGTACAAAGTGGCAGCATTCTGGTTTTTCACGATAACAAAAAGTATAAAGATTCAACTCTAACAGCACTCCCAAAAGTAATTACAACTTTAAAAAAAAGAGGTTTTGGTTTCGAGGCTATTCCCTTTAGTCCTTTATGGTAAATCTAACCCCTAAATAAACCATTCTTCCAAAAATAGGTGCCCAGATTAAGGCGCTGTCAAAATGTTCACTATAAGGATCCTCGGAAGATAATATTGGATTTTCTTGCCTATAGTTTAAAGCATTTTCAACACCAAGATAGGCATCTAATTTTTTCCCAAATGTTCTTGTTAGTTGTCCGTTTAAAAGCAAGTAGCCCTCGCTTCTTTCCTGTAGCTGAAATACACTATCATTATCACCAGTAAAGGGAATTCGTTGGCTTCCTATCCATTGGGTCGTTAAATCTATTTTCCACTGACGGTTTTTGATTTTTCTTGTCGAATAAGCAATATTTAAAAATCCTCTGTGTTTGGATAGCAACGGTTTTTCTATTAGCCCACTTTTATACTTTGTCTGTACATCCAAAAACCTGTATGCAGCACGTATATCTAGCCTTCGGTTTACAGAAAAATTAATTTCCGCTTGAAATGAGTTAGANAACGATTTCCCGTTAAGNGCATAAAAATGTAGTTCTCTTGCAGATTGGTAAAGATCTATTACAAGTTGATTTATAAAACTTGTATGATAAGCGTCTANGGTTAATACGCCGTCTCGGTTTAAAAAAGTGAATTCTTTGACCANGGCCAANCCTAAATTCCATGAATATTCNTGACCAACATCATCCATAAGTCCCTGAATTCCATANACATTTTCATCGATTATCCAGTTCCTTGAACTAGCCATATAACCCATGTTTTCCATGAGCATAAAAGGGGTTCTTCTTCCACTTCCNGCNATAAATTTAAATGCTAGATCTGTATTTGGTGAATATCTAAAATGAAGACGGGGAGTCAAAAAATATGTATTATAAAATGAAGTGTAGTCNCCTCTTAACCCAGTGATAAGTCCAAATTTTTCACTATTATGGGTAAACTCTCCAAAAATACCTGGAACAATTTCTAAAAAACGATTTATTGGTGGGTGAACCGTAAAAGATTGAACATTTTCAGTTAGGCTATCCAACTGACAACTTGCACCAACTTTAAAGTAATTTTCATCTTTATTAATACCCACTTCTTGTTGGTAGATTAAATTAGCGTAGCCACTATATTGAGAACCTATGTAAACTGTTGGTCCTATTGTAGNGTTCTGTTTATTATAAGTGCTGCTCAATTGAAGAGCTAAACTTTTAAAATCNTCATTTGGAAANAGATATCCAATTTTAGCAAATCCATTTATTTTGTTGGTAGTCATATCCACTCCATAATCTANCGGTATTGCANTATCAAACCATTTCTGTTTCTTTCCGGATTCTGTCTTTCCNGTTACCNCNTTAATGCCAANCTCCATNTGAATAAGTTTTGAGCGATAATTCCACTGATTATGAAAAACAAAATCATTTCTNAGTGGGTTGTCTAGGAATCCGTCTTTATTTCTATCATTCGTCCTTTGCTGGTCTTCANAATGTGCCAGNAAAGTGGTAGACCATTTGTTGTTAAATTTNTTTGAAAAAAAAGCATTGTACTCGCTTCTCCCACCCTGATTTAGATAAAAATTTAAATGCAGCTTCTCAGCATTTTCTGGCTGTTTTAAATTTATATTAATTTGNCCCACCATACTTTCATATCCNTTTAATACAGAACCAGAACCTTTCGAAACGGCCATTTCATGGATAAAAGAACCAGGGATTTGTCTCAATCCATTCAAAATGGAAATTCCTCTTATTATAGGAATATTTCCAGAGAGCATTTGCACATACTTACCAGATAATCCCATCATTTGAATTTGTTTGGTTCCTGTAATTGCATCCGTAAAAGTGGCATCTATAGATGGATTGGTTTCAAAACTTTCTGCCAAATTGCAGCAAGCAGCTTTTCTTAATTCATCTTGACCAATAATATGAGCATTTCTAGGATCCATTTTTGAAAAAGTATAACTGCCTTTTTTAAATTCAACAATNAGNTCTTCAAGAATTTTTCCNTCNCTCATAACAANATTAATTTCTTTCTTGTTATTTATTTCAAGAGTGTCGGTTTGGTAACCAGTATAACTAAATACTAAAGTTTTATAATTAGAGTTTTTAGCAATATTGAAAAATCCATCCGAATTAGTAATAGTGCCAGAACTAGAACTAGGGTAATAAACATTAACTCCGGTTAATGGCGATAAAGAATCGTTATTAATTAATTCAAAAACATATCCAGTATACGTATCATCTCTTTTCTCTTTTTGAGAAAACCCAAAATTGACAAATAAAATCAATGTCAGTAATGGGGAGTATTTCATTACTTAAAGTCTTTTCTAACATAGTGACAACAGTGATGAAGTTTATTATATGCTTCATCAGTAGCTTTACAAAGCTGGGTGTCGTGTCCTACTTTGGCTAAAATTTCATGAATCTCTTTTTCTGTAATCTTACTTGAATTAAATGTTACGTTGCACATTTTTGTTTTCATATCCCATGATGCAAAATTAACCCCTTTAATATCTAATGCATTTTCAATTCGCTTTTCGCACATCTCACATACTCCATTTACCAAAAAGGATGTTTTTTTAGTTTGCCCATTAATTAATAAAAAACTAGTAAGAAAAAAGATAAGCAATGTTTTTTTTAAGTTTTTCATTTTAAGTCAGATTCTAAGTTTAACATAATTAATTTCATTTGCAAATATACTTTGTTAAAAATAAAACATATTTGTTAAAAAAAAATTAAATTACTTGATATTAAATTACGTTCATTTGTATAAAAAATGTAATGAAGTTATTATTGTTAGGATCAGGAGGCAGAGAACACGCATTGGCATGGAAAATCTGTAAAAGCTCTCAACTTGAAAAACTTTATGTCGCTCCAGGAAATGCAGGCACGTCTGAAATCGCAGAAAATATAGCAATAGACATTAACAACTTTGAAGCAATTGGAAATTTTTGTGTACAAAACCAAATCAATATTGTTGTAGTAGGGCCTGAGCAACCATTGGTAAACGGCATTCACAATTACTTTGAAACTACCAATACGCTACAAAATATTACCATTATTGGACCCAAAAAAGAGGGCGCAATTATTGAAGGAAGTAAAGATTTTTCCAAGGCATTTATGAAAAGGCACAGAATTCCTACGGCAAAATCCAAATCATTTAATAAAGATCAACTTCCCGAAGCACTAGCATACCTAGAGCAAAAAGAGTCTCCCTATGTTCTAAAAGCAGACGGCTTAGCTGCAGGAAAAGGAGTAATTATAGAAAAGGATTTAAAGAAAGCAAAATTTGCTCTTAATGAATTGCTTAAGGGGCAATTTGGAAAGTCTAGCGAAACAGTAGTAATTGAAGATTTTTTGATAGGTGTAGAACTTAGTGTATTCATCATTACAGACGGTGTAAATTATAAAATTTTACCTGAGGCCAAAGACTATAAACGAATTAATGAAAACGATACAGGGTTAAATACCGGAGGGATGGGGGCTATTTCACCAGTGCCCTTTGCTAACAGAGAGTTTTTAGACAAAGTTGAAAACCAAATTATTATTCCCACAGTAAAGGGTCTTAGAAAAGAAGGTATTGAGTATTCGGGATTTATCTTTTTTGGACTTATTTCTGTAAAAGGAGATCCCTATGTTATTGAATACAATTGCCGATTAGGAGATCCAGAAACCGAGGTAATAATGCCAAGATTAAAATCAGACATTCTGGAATTATTTGATGGTATCGCAACCAATACTCTTTCTGAAAGAGACGTAGAAATAGACCTTCGTTCAGCCGCTTCTGTTATGATGGTTTCTGGAGGATACCCAGAAAACTATGAAAAAAATAAAGAAATAACAATTGGAGAATTAGACGAAAAGTCCATGGTTTTTCATGCGGGAACCACTTTTAAAAACAACAAAATAGTTTCTAACGGTGGAAGAGTACTAGCTCTTACATCTTATGGAAAAAATCTAGAAACTGCCCTTAAAAGCACTTATAAAAATGTTGGAAAGATCCATTTTGAAAACCAATATTTCAGAAGCGATATTGGAAGAGATGTAACTAAAAAAAATTAATTATTTTATTTGATCTGGGTCGCTTTCGGCTTTTTTATTCAACTTGCTTTGTACAAACATCCAGTAAACACCTCCCCCTAAAAAGATAAAAAAGAAAAGAGCATTTGGGGTATTGCCCAACGGTTCAAGTGTATTCTCAAACATCCAAGTTAAAAAGTCTCTTACAGGATATAGAAGCCAATTCATAATTTAATTTTTTTTTAAAAGTATAAAATAATTGAATTTGACCACTATTTTTTCTTGCTTTAATGATTAATTTGTATTGATGTTCAAATTCTTAAAGTCAAATAACCCCTTATATTTTTTGTTTATCAGCAGCTTTATTTTATTTTTTTCAGTAATTAATCATGTTTTATTAAGTTCACAAGAGATAATATGGCCTTTTTCTTTAGTAATTAATCTTAATAAGTATTTTTTTTATTTTGCTTATACCTCGATTCTGCTTTTTTCAGCAATTAAAATGAATATAATAATTAATAAAAGTGTTTTTTTTCAGAAAACAAACTACGCTACAGGGTTAATTTATATTGCTGTCGCTTCCTCAATATATCCCCTTCACCTTTCTATAAAGCCGCTTTTAGCTAATCTTTTCTGTCTTTTAGCATTAGAAAACCTACTTAAAATTTATAGAAATAAAACTTGTAAAATTGAAATTTTTAACGCTAGTTGTTGGTTGCTTATAAGTACTTTTTTTGTTGGAAATACTATTTTTATTTTTCCTATTATTTGGATTACTTTATCTTTTATCAGACCATTTAACTGGAGAGAATATATTATGCCTTTTATCGCACTATTTTTTATCTCTACATATATAATTGTGCTATTATTTTATTTTGGTGATTTTAATTATTGGATAGAAAATGATTATCAAAAATTAAATAATTTTCAACTGATTAAATCAGATAATTGGTGGTATTTTGGAATAGTTTTGTTGCTAGGTTTTATAATAAGTACAAGAACTTTATTTCTCTCTTTTATTAGATCAAATAACAGGTTTAAAAAAATCACATGGGTATTTATTAATTTATTTTTTTGTTGTATTCTTCAATCACTATCAGAATATATATTTTTAAAAAACAGCCAGCCCTTATTATATGGATTTCTAATTCCTTTTTCGGTTATATTTTCTAATACGATTATAAATACTAAAATAACCTGGTTGATTCATTGTTTTATTTTCATTTCAGTTGTTGGTTATTTTTTGGTAACATATGTAATATAATCAAGCTTCGTTGTAAGGTTTATTTTATATTTGAATAAATTTTTTAATTTATGAAATGTGGTGTTGTTACTTTCCCGGGCTCAAATTGTAATCATGATATGACCTATGCTTTGAGCAATATTCTTAATAAAAATGTAAAAGAATTGTGGCATAAAGATCAGGACACACAAAATTGCGAGCTCATTGTTCTACCTGGAGGTTTTTCTTATGGAGATTACCTGCGTTCTGGAGCCATCGCACGCTTTTCCCCTATTATGAAAGAGGTGGTCAAACATGCTAATAACGGCGGCCTTGTTTTAGGAATTTGTAATGGGTTTCAAATTTTATGCGAAGCGGGGCTATTGCCTGGAGTCTTACTTCACAACAACAACCAAAAATTTATTTGCAAAAACACTTTCTTAAAACCCGTCTCCCAATCTGCGCCAATAAGTAAAAGATTATCCCAAAGCAATTTCTATAAAATTCCTATTGCTCATGGAGAAGGAAGATACTATGCTTCTGAAAAAACTATTAACGACCTTTTTTTGAATGACCAAATATTATTTCAGTACTC
>NZID01000024.1 GCA_002691605.1 Crocinitomicaceae bacterium | reverse complement strand
TTTATATAAATATCTTCATTTGGGGAATAGTCAAAATTTAAGTCAATATTAATAGATTCATTAGTGGGATTTGGATATAAATTAAAGTCAATTTCATTTTCACATTCTAGAGCAATTGGATTAAAATATTTTATATCACCATTAATATCTGTTTGGCTTAACCGATAATACTTAGTTCCATTTAATGGAGCTTCGTCTGACCAATTATAGGTAATTAATTCGTTAGTTGTTAACCCTCCAGCAATAAATCCA
This sequence comes from Crocinitomicaceae bacterium, assembly GCA_002691605.1. Classification (GTDB taxonomy): domain Bacteria; phylum Bacteroidota; class Bacteroidia; order Flavobacteriales_D; family Parvicellaceae; genus MED-G20. Next base: position 15,442 of record NZID01000024.1, on the reverse strand, counting down.
ATAATCTCCCAATCCAATAAGTTGGCACTTCTCTCTATAGTAAAATAGTCATTATTTACTTGCGAAGCTACAGTAAATTGAATTTGTGTTAAATGATTATTACATTGACCATCAAAAGAAATTAAATCTACAGGCAATGGTGGATAGGTAGCTGTTGTAGCTGCTAGAGTGAAATTTTCGTTAGACCAGTTACTGTTTACAGATGAAGTAGTTAATGACCCGCTTGTAGAATTTCCGGAAGATGTTGAGCCAATACTATTCCAGTCTGCACCATCGAAATATGCCCATAGCATGGTAGAAATATCATGATTCCAATTTTCTGTTCCATAGGTAGAAGAAGAAGTCCAAGCTACAGAGATTGTAGCATTATCCGATCCAGAGGTTCGATTAATATCCCAGTGGTATTGGGGGCTAATATGGTCAATTGTAGAACCACCAGCTATAGAAACATCACTATGTGCAGAATGGTTGTATTCAACTGAATAAGTATTTGAATTTGAAGCAGCTGGAGTTAATATAATGGGTCTATATCTTGTTCCATCTCCAACAGGAAAAGTAAAAGCACTTGTAGAGGACGTTATTTTAGCACAATGTCCATTTATATGCTTTGAAGCGTCAGCTCCAGAAACAGATCCAGAAGCACCAATAGTTAATGTATTAGAATTTGTGGTTACATCTCCACTAGTAAAAGTAAGTGTTCCAAATACAGATGCGTTTGCTCCCATAGTAATTCCACTAGAATTATTTACAATTAGGTTATAATAATCAACACCTGACATAGTTTGAGAAGCTGATCCATCATACTCCACACTTCCCGTACTTCTTGTAAAAGTACCTAAACTAGTCACTGTTCCAGCTAGATTTAACTGACCTGCATCTGTAAAAGTGACTGAACCACCGGTTGCGTCAAAAGTTCCATTGGCATCAAAAGTTCCAGTTCCTATATCTAATGTACCATTGATATCAGCTGTTCCACTAATTGTAATATTTTTATCTCTTACATCTAAAACAGTAGAACCATTTTGATTTACAACCAAATTTCCTAAAACATTAATTCCAACTCCTCCACCAATTTGGTGAGATGCATTTCCATCTATAGTTAGGTTATTATATGTTCCCTGAGTTACATTTTGAGTACCTGATGGTCTATCAAAGACCACGGTTCCGTTTGAAGTACTAAGAGTTCCAATACTTCCTACTGAAAGTGCACATTTTAAAAATCCTGCTCCTGTAAATGTAATATTACCTCCACTAGCAGTGAAAGTATTATTGGCATCATAAATACCTGTACTTATTTTTAAGGTGCCATCTATATCTGTTGCTCCACTAACAGTTGTAGTGTAGGAAGAAATGTCTAGAGTACCTGAAGTAAGTGTTAAAGTACCATTTACATCAAAATTAGCTAACGGTGATAGAGAATACGATGCCCCTATATCTATAACTATATTATGGAAATGACTCGAGCTATGCATCGATAAGATTCCGTTGTAACCAACATCAAAAGTGAAAGTTCCACCTGATGGTTGAAAAAATTCAGCATAATTAAATCTACCTTGTTTTGCTGTAATATTACCATCTGATATATTCCTACCGTCACCTGTAGATAACATATCGAATTCTCCATCTAAATCCAATAATCCACCAGACATGGTTAAATCTCCTGAAAAATCTGCATCTCCACTGCTTTCCACTTCTCCATCAGAAATTACCAAACTTCCCCCATCATTTACAGTTATACTAGCTGTTGTAAGCTTATATGATCCATTATTACTTGTAAGAACCCCTCCACTTTGAATAGTCAAATTGTGACATTCATCTGAAGAACTTGTTATTATTGGGTCATTGGTAACATCAGGTATAATCACATCATTAGAACTAGTAGGTACTGAATTAGTAGACCAATTAGCTGCTGTATTCCAATCGGTAGAAGATGATCCGTCCCATGTAGCAGTTTGGGAATAAGAAGTTTTTAGTGCTATTAAAATTAACGATACTATTAAAAATATCTCAAAGTAACTTCCCGAGTTATCATTAAAAATAAATTTCCTTTTAATCGTAATCACGCCATGCTATACGCATGTGCANCAAAGATGTTTCAANAAAACATATTAAATNATTGTAAANTAANANTTAAATCCTTACAATTTTCTTTTCTGGTAGGTGATTTCTAGTNCCAATAAACTCAATAATGTAAAAGCCTTTGGGTAAATCTTCCATTTCTATTGTAAATCGGTTATACCCTCTNACCAGTTCTACNGGAATCGTTTTTCTGTTTTTTCCGTTGATATCTTTTATATTCAATTGAATATTATTTCCCTGATAGTATTCTAAATTAAATTCAATGGTTGCGGNAGTATTTGTTGGATTNGGAAATATTTTATAATCATCTACTCTACTTTCACATGCTACAACAATNGGTGTAAATGATTTTGAGGTTCCATCAATATCTGTTTGAGTTAGCCTATAATAGTTCTCTCCATTTTTAGGATTAACATCCATAAATGTGTAAGTAACTTCTTCATTGGTTGTTCCTCCTCCATTTACAAATCCTAAAACTTCCCATTCAAAAATATTTTTACTTCTTTCAATGGTGAAATATTCATTATTTACTTGTGAAGCCACTACAAATTCTAAGTGAGTTTGATTATCAATACACGCTCCGTCAAANGANAATAAGTCAATAGGNAGGTTATTTTCTCCGTCAGTNGAACCAAGTGTAAAATAAAAATTAGAAAAANNNGAAACANNANNATCTGTAGTTATATTTCCANNACTANTATTACCAGATGCGGTAGATGCTANTACNTTCCATNGAGAACCNGTCCAAGNTCCCCATTGTATACCGTTTAAATCTGNNNNGTATNNATNACCNCCTGTACCAAATTCANCNTCACTTGTCCAACTAACATANANANTAGCANTTGCANTTCCTGAAGTTCTTNNNATATCANANTAATAACCNTTNGTAACATCAGAATTANTNCCATCATAACCACTTATATGACCACCCGAAAAATGGCCAGAAGCACCTACAGCTCCACTAGCATATCTATTATCGTCGTACCTTAGTTTATAGGTGGTAGATCCAGCAGAAGTAGTTAATCTGATGGGTCTAAGAATAGTTCCGTTACCAACTGGAAAAGAAAAAGCAGAAGCTGAGCCAAAATCTTTAGCTAAATAACCAGATGCATTATCAACATTTATATGTCTATCTGCTGCTGCATTGGCAATAGAGCCACTTGTACCAATTGTTAAAGTGTTAGTTCCTGTTGTAATATCAGCAGCTACATTCAAGTTTAATTCTCCATTTACAGTTGCATCGCCACTCATTGTTAAACCACTGGTATTACTATTTTTTAAATTAAAAAAAGTTTCAGCTGGAATGGCTTGAGAACTGCTTCCATCAAAAGTTACGGTACCAGCTTCATGATCTAAATCTCCAAATGTGTTGGCGGAAGTACTACTACAAACTAAATTGCCAGCAGCGGTAAAATCTATTTCAGCTGGGCTTCCAGATGTTGTTAGTTGGCCATCAGCATTGTAAGTTCCTGAATTAATTATTAACTTTCCAGTAATGGATGTAGATGAAGAAGCAGTAAAAGTTCCTGAACCTACTTTTAAAGTTCCAGCAGCTTGGACAGAAATAGCGTCGTCAGCTGTAACAGTAGTAGCAGCAATATCCATTATTCCATCTAAAACACTTACAGCATCAAAATTACTGTTTCCGCTAATTGTTAGAGTTCCTGAAGCATCTGATTTATTAATTTCAATAGATAAATTTGCATCGTCAATAGCCGAACAGGATTCACCAGCACTGCTTGCACCATTGAATGTAATTTTTTCAGTTGTCACTGAACCACCTGCAGTTCCTATAAATGCCCCTCCAGAAGCGATTGTAAAGTCACCGCCAATTGTTAAATTATCATCACCGGCCCCCGAATTAAGAGTACCGTCATCAGTAATTGTTAGATCATTACTAATTGTTGGGTTTCCAGTAGTTGATTTTGTTCCATTATCTAAAACTAAATTATAATATGTTCTAGTTTTTATACTTTGAGCACCAGCATAATCATATTCAACTGTTCCACTTCCTTCAGTAAAAGTATTTCCAATACTGCTTACTGTAGCTCCTCCTAATTTTAAAGTACCTCCAGTATTTGTAAATTCTACTGTAGCACCAGTAGCATCAAAGGTATTATCTGCATCATAGGTTCCTGATCCGTGAATAGTGAGTTTTCCATCGATATCTGTTGCTCCATCAGCTTCATATGTCCCAGTAGTAATTTTAATAGTACCATAGTTAGAACCATCAGTTTCATTAACTGTGGTGGTCCCAGTAACTGTAGTATTGGTTCCTGCAATGTCGTAAACAACCAAACCGTTATCTTGAACAATTAGTGTTCCTNCTACAGTAACGGTACCCTGGGCCGTTTTAGTACCAGCTTGATCTATTTCTAAATTATAGTATGCATCTGCTAATACGTCCTGTGTTCCTCCATCATATTCCACAGTTCCGTTGTCTGTACTTAAAGTACCTAAATTAGAGACAGTATTGCTACATCTTAAAAATCCTGCACCTGTAAATGTTACGTTACCACTTGCAGCTGTAAATGTATTATCAGCATCATAACCACCTGTACTTGTAATAGATAAAGTTCCATCAATATCAGTAGGCCCATTTGCAGTAAAAGTACCACTACTTATTGATAATGTTCCATCNATNTTNACTGTTTTNCCAGATGCAACATCAGCATTATTAGTACCCATAGCTAATTCTCCTGCNGTAACTGTTAAATCACCATCAATATCTAAAGCACCACCGGCGGATTTAGTTCCACTGGCATTATTNATNGTTAAATTATAATATGTTTCAGAAAGAACGGTTTGATTACCAGCATAATCATACTCTATAGTTCCTGATCCTTCAGTTAAGGTGTTTCCAAGACTTGTTACAGTAGCNCCTCCTAATTTCAAAGTTCCACCAGTTCCTGTAAATTGTACTGTTCCATTGGTTGCATCAAATGTACCATTTGCATCAAAAATTCCNCCNNNATTAAAATCNAANNNTCCATCTACATCAGAAGTTCCCGTAACTGACAATGTATTGTTTCCTAAATTTAATTCATTACTGCTCTTGATATTTAAGTTGCCTGCAACACTTGCAGCTCCTTGAAGTGTTTTCGCTGTGCCTCCATCATCAATTGTAAGGGTATAATAATCATCCGATAAAACATCAGTAGCTCCAGACTCATAAACAACTGTGCCTTGAGAATTATCAAGTGTTCCAAGCGAGGTAGGAGAAACCGATTTAAACCTTAATTTCCCCCCACTATGTGTAAAATTAATAGCTCCAGTTGCTGAAAAACCTCCACGAGAAAGATACTGTCCGTTACCAATTTCAAGAGTTGCGCTAACCGATGTAGCTCCAGAAACATCAATAGTGTTGGTGGAAGTAAGAAATGTAGCTGAATTGGATATTGTCATGTCATTTGCTATATTTAGAGCACCCTGAGCAGTTTTATTCCCGCTCTGGTCAACAATTAAGTTATAATAAGTTTCTAATGCCACACCTTGAGCACCACCATCATATTTAACAGTTNCATTATTATGAGTAAAAGTCCCTGAAGCAGAATTGGTCCAAGTTCCAGAAACCGTAATGGTAGCACTAGCATCTGGTCTTAATTCTCCATTACTAGCAAATGTTATATTATTAAAGTCACTACCGTNAGCTGGTTGAATTTGCCCATCTGTTATAGTCAATGTATTGGTTACTTTTATCGCGTCACAATCCACATCATCGGAATTTCCAGAATGACTTGCAGTATTATTTATCTCCACATCATAAAAAGGTTTCCCTGANCCAGTTCCTCCAGTTGTAACAGTTTGCGCAGAAGATCCATCAAAAGTTACTTTGTTAGTGCTTGGGGTTAAAGTGCCATTATTAATCCATNTTCCACTNACAGTTATATTTCCAGTTAGTTCTAATGTTGTTCCAGCATTAATAGTTACATCATGATAATCTGATGCAGATTCAAAAATCCCATCACTAANCAAAAGATCGTTCTGAACGGTTAACGTACTTCCATCAGCACTTACCTTTGAAGATCCATGAGAATTATTGATGGTTAAATTATAAAAAGTATTTGTTCCAGAAATACTCTGGGCAGAAGATCCACTAAAAGTTACGGTCCCTGTTCTTTGGGTAAATGTTCCGCTATTGGACCAATTTCCATCTAAATCAATATTATAATTACTACCGCTAGCATCTAAAACTGTTCCTGAAGCAATTGTAATGTTTCCACTAACATAAGTCAAATTTTCCGATAAAACGAAAGTTTGACTACTTCCACTACTTGAATTAAATTCTACATTTACCAATCCTGCCAAACCGGTTGTTAAAGTAGCTCCAGAAGCATCTACAATTTTAGTATTACCAGGGATAGTAAGTGCACCAGTGGTTAAGGTTTCGTCTCCGTTCAATTGAAAAGTTCCATTATTAGTAATTGTAGCGCCGTTATCGTCAAATTCATTTCCTGCTAAAGCAAAAATAGCAGAAGAATTTATAGTAAGAGTTCCTGATGCAAATTCAAACTTATCCGCAATACTAACAGCTGCAGAGGTGTTGGATATTGTAACTGTATGAAAAACACTTCCATTTGAAGTTATAGATTGTGCACTGGAGCCATCAAATGTTACAGTATTTGTGCTTGGAGTCAATAACCCTGCGTCAGACCAATCTCCACTAACAGTAATATTTCCAGTTAGCTCGAGTGTTCCATTAGATCCAATAGTCACATCATCATAATCTGAAGCAGGAGTAGCTAATATTCCATCGTTAACATTTAAAACATTTGTAACTGTTATTGCAGAACCAGGAGTTACTTTATTAGAACTGTGAGTATTATTGATGGTTAAATTATAGAAGGAAGTAGTTCCAGACATTGCCTGAGAATCTGATCCACTAAAAGTTACCGTTCCAGATCTTGATGTAAAAGTTCCATTATTTGACCAATCTCCTCCAACGAAAATGGCGTAATTATTACTACTACTTACATCCAAAGTTGTATTAGAAGCAATTGTTAAATTCCCAGAAACGTAACTTAAAGCCTCACCTAAAACAAATGTTTGGCCAGTAGAATTAAACTCTACGTTTACCATTCCTGCCAAACCAGTAGTCAAAGTAGCTCCAGATCCATCAACAATTTTAGTGTTTCCTGGGATAGAAAGAGCTCCTGTTGTTAAAGTTTCGTCTCCATTCATTTGGAAAGTTCCATTATTAGTTATAGTTCTTCCGTTATCATCAAACTCNNATCCTGCTAATGCAAAAACAGCAGAGGAATTTATGGTGAGTGTACCAGAACTAAATTCAAATTTATCTGCAATACTAACAGTTGAACTTGTATTGGAAATTGTTACGCTGTAAAAAACACTTCCTCCTGANGTTATTGATTGAGCGCTAGAACCATCGAATGTCACTGTATTAGTACTTGGAGTAAAAGAACCACCGTCATTCCAATCTCCGCTAACAGTAATATTTCCAGAAATTTCTAAGTTACCGTTAGCCCCAATAGTAACATCATCAAAATCAGATGCTGGGGCTGCTAAAATTCCGTCAGAAATATTTAACAAATTGGAAACTGTAACTGAGCTACTTGGGGTTACTTTGTTAGAACTATGAGAATTATTTACAGTTAGGTTATAAAAAGAACATGTTCCAGACATTGTTTGAGTGTCTGAACCACTAAAAGAGACCGTACCAGATCTAATAGTAAATGTACCATTATTGATCCAATTCCCGTCCAACTCAATACCATAGTTATTTGCACTTGGATCTAATGTTGTATTTGAAGCAATGGTAATATTTCCAGTNACATAACTAAGTGATTCTCCTAGTGTAAATGTTCTTCCAGATGAATTAAATTCTACGTTAACCAAACCGGATAAACCAGTTGTTAAAGTAGCTCCAGAAGCATCAACAAATTTAGTATTTCCAGGTATTGACAATGACCCCGTTGTCAAAGTTTCATCACCATTCATTTGAAAAGTTCCATTATTNGTAATAGAACCTGCGTTATCGTCAAACTCATATCCAGCCAAGGCAAAAATTGCAGATGCATTAATTGTAAGAGTTCCAGAAGAGTTGAGGTCAAATTTATCGCCTAAACTAACAGCTCCACTTGTATTTGAAATAGTAGCATTATAAAATGTAGCATTTCCGCTTGTAATTGTCTGAGCACTTNCTCCATCAAAAGTTACCGTTCCACTATTTGCAANAAAAGATCCNGANCTTCCTCCGCTATTATTCCATGCTCCTGAAACGGTAATAGAAGAGCTTGAAGGAACTTTAAATATTCCTGCACTTGCTGATAAAGTAATGTTTTCAAAATCACTTAAAGTTGCAGGTTGAAACTGACCATCAGAAACTGTTACAGTACCAGATACTTTTATTGAACCAGACGTTGCTACATCAGTTGCATCTTCTGGAGTGGCAGAATTATTTATCAAAATATCATTAAAATCTTTGGTAGATCCAGTTCCTCCAGTTGTAATTGTCTGAGCACCAGATCCATTGAAAGTTACCGTTCCACTTCGCTCCTCAAAAGTTCCACTATTAGACCAGTCTCCACCAACTGAAAGAGCATTGTTGACGGAAACTTTTACATCTAAAGTTGAATTAGCTCCAATCGTTAAATCATTGGCAATTACCATGGCATCTTGAAGAGTTAAAGCAGTACTACTTGTGCTAGTTGATAAATTATAGAACGATTGTGATCCACTTGTTACTGATTGGCTTTGACCACCGTCAAAAGTTACAGTGCCGTTATTATGCGTAAAAGTTCCAGGGCCTGAATTATTCCAGTCACCAGAAATTGTTAGTGCTGAAGAAGCAACAGGTTTTAAAATACCATTACTCGAAGATATAGTAACATTTGCAAAATCGCTTGATGTTTCTGGTTGAAATTGACCATCAGTGATTGTTAGAGTACCTGTTACTTTTATTGCGTCAGAATCAACATCTGCGGCATCACCCGGTGATCCTGCAGTGTTTGAAATAGTTACATTGTTAAAATCTTTTGTGGTTCCTACTCCATTGTTGGTAACTATCTGTGAACCTGATCCATCAAAAGTAACTGTTCCGCTTCTTTCAACAAAAGTTCCACTATTAGTCCAATCTCCACCAACTGTAATGTTATAATTATTTGCAGAAACATCTAACGTAGAACTTGCTGCAATAGACAAATCGCCATTAATATCCAAGTTGTCATTTTGAAGGGTTACTGTTCCACTTGAAGATGATGTTAAATTATAAAAAATAACTGAACTCGCTGAAGCATTTAAAATTAAACTNTGATTAGATCCGTCTAGAATAACAGTATTGGATCCATAGCCTGTAAAATCAGAAGGTTCAGCATTTGATGCATCAAAATCTCCAGCTACGTATAATGAACCTCCAGATTTTGTTCCTCCGGATGAACTAGAAACCTCGAACTCTCCATTAACATCTAAAACACCACTTCCACCCAAAGTNAAAATACCATCACAATCCATTTTTCCTGTAGATTCAATCTCTCCATTTGAAAAAATCATAGAACCTCCTGATTGAAGATCGATTGAAGAAGCTACGAGTTTTCCACCAGACGTTGTAGAATATAATTTACCACCACTTTGAATAGTTAAAGCTCCACAGACTGCTGAATTATTATTTATTTCAGGATCATTGGTAACATTAGGAATAGTTACTGGATTGGAAGCACCTGGAATTCCATCGTCACCATCAGAACCATCACTTGTTGACCAGTTGGTTTGATCANTCCAATTTACATCTGTACTTCCCGTCCAAGTAAAAGTTTGAGCGTTTAAAACCAAATAGTTAAATGATGTAAGGATAGTAAATAATAAAACAATCTTTTTCATNGTNGAAATATACAAACTAATTATTAAAAATTGGAATAGAAAACGAAGAAATTAACAGAAAGAATATAATTGGGATAATATATTCAGCAGTATGAATGTATGTTGCTTGAAACAGTAAGGCGGAAATATCTTTCGACAAATCCGCCTTTATTCACTTTACATGAACATTAAACTACAGTTAGAAAATAAGATTTCAAAGCCCAAAGACTAATTCATCTCTCACATTTTACTTATTTTACCCTTAGGTAAAACTTGAATAAACTTTTCAAACCTTCCGATTTTACTTTGTTCTTTATTAAAATCACTTTCACAATTTTAACTTAGATAGTTTTGTCAANCTTTAAAAAATTTCTTTTCTATCATCTTTTACAACTCTACTTTCGGAACAAGTCTCTCATTGTTGGTAAGTTAAGAACCTAACAACAACTTTCGTAAAATTTGTAAACAACAAACTATCAAATGCTACACTTTCATGCTCTTCGCATCTCTCGTTTAACAATGCTAACTTAAAACAATTAAATAAATAAGCAAGTGTTAATCACTTGTTTTATATCAACACTTTACGAACAGCAGTTTTAAACAATTGTTAAAAAGCTATGATTTAGAACTCTGACCCTTTATCAGTTTTAATTTTGTCCAGATTATTAAAGTTATTTAAACGAAAACTAAAAGAAAGAGAAACAAATGGCCATCTTGGTGTAGCTAAACGATAAGAGTAGAGCACTGGAGTATCTATAAANGTCTCTCTTCTTTGAGTAGCAAATATATTAGTAAACTGAAATGTACCTGATGCCCTCCCGTCTTTAAAATCTTTTTTCAAAGCTAAATCAAAAGATGTAAAACCTTTATCTAAACCCTGTATGCTAATAATGTCAGCATTAAGATTACTTATAAACTGAACTTTGAAATCATTTGGCAATATGAAATTATTAGCAATTCGCCCTCTGTATGTAATACTTTCTTGATTTAAACTAGAACCAGGAATTTGACCAACAACTTTAAAGTAAAACACATTTGCCCCTAAATCAANTACCCACCAATCGTTTAATTTTTGATTTAAAGCAAATTCTCCCCCAATAGCCTGAGAAATACCAGCGTTTACATGTCTTTTCACAATAACATTAGTATCATAAACTTGTTGTATTCTTTCTCTTATATTTTGGGTATTTCTACCATATATTTCTATTGAAAAGCTACCTTTCTCCAATTTTCTTATATAACCGAACTCGTAAGACTGAATATACTCTGGAAGTAAATTAGGATTTCCTTGTCTAACAGTATAAGGATCTTCCCACGAAATAAAAGGTTCTAAATGCCAACTTCTTGGACGGTTAATTCTTCTAGAAGCATTTACTTTAAGTTGATTTTTCTCATTTAGTTTGTANGAGAAAAACAATGATGGAAACCANTCCANTCTNTTAATTATTAACTCATTGTTTTCTAAAGTTTGCTTTATAGAACGGTCGGTGTATTCTCCCCTAACCCCAAATTGAAAACCAAGTTTGTCATTAATTTCTCCATTAATAATTCCATACCCAGCATAAACATTTTGAACATAATTAACATCTGTTGAAAAAGAATCTAATCGAAAGTAATCTTGAGTATTCAAATCATAACTGTANGAATCTTGATCATCACTACTCAACCCAAAATCTGTTCTAGTACCCAATTGTAATTTTAAGTTGTTGACCATTGGATACTGATAGTCTAAACTTATACGAATAGCATTTGTAGGACCTATCTCGGTGTTCCTATTCCCACCTAATTGTATTTGACTTTCCGAAAAAAATTCTGTTTGAGCATCTTCCTTTCCATCGTATAAATTGTAAGTAGAAGTCAAAGAAATATAATGTTCTTTATTACTATTAAANAAATGTTGATAAGCAAAACTTGAAGAAAGAAATAAAAAATCTCTTAATGTTCTTTCCCTATTTTCATAAGAATTTGTCAATGAATCATCTAAATATTCTTCAAAAAAATAGTTTGCTGNTGCATTCCATTGCCTTGTATTTGCACTAGTGCCNATACTCAAAAAATCATTNTTATTGGGTCTAAACTCCATGGCTATATTTCCNCCNTAATTTGTTCCAAAATAACGATGCANCCCTTCACTTTCAATTTTAGATTCTTGACTATCTAGAATTGTTTTTCTAATTTGTTCAATATCTCTGAATTTATTTCTATTAACCCATTGTCCTCCAATATTCAATTTTANTTTTTCCTTATTGATACTNGTAATAAAATCACCTCCATAATTCCAATAATCGGTTCCGTTTGCTGAATTTCCTCCATTAATATTTAATGATGTTGAAACTCCTTGAAGAATATTCTTTTTTAAAATAATATTAATGATTCCAGCAGTTCCCTCAGCGTCATATTTTGCAGAGGGATTGGTAATAATTTCAATATCTTTAATATTAGAAGCTTGTATTAGCTGTAATGCTTCTGAGCTTGGCATTGCGGAAGGTATTCCATCAATAAGCANTGTAAAACCCTGTGANCCTCTTAAAGAAACATTNCCATCTATATCGACTGAAATACTTGGAACATTAGCCAANACTTGAACTGCTGTTTGAGAAACAACAGTATTCATTTGCTCCACATTAATTACTTTTTTGTCAATTTCAAAAGTAACCATGGGCTTATCTGACCTTACCTCAACTCCCTTAAGAAGTTCCACTCTTGGAAAAATAATAACTTCTTTAAGATCAATTAGTTTATTATTTTTAAAATCGACTTCAATAAATAAAGTCTTATATCCAATAAATGTAACTCTTAACAAGTAAGATTGATTTAAAACTATATTTTCAATTTTAAAGTCTCCCTGCTCNTCAGAAATAACCCCTTTCAAAAAAGAAGAATCACCCAAGTGAAGTAAGCTTATTGTGGCATAGGATATTGAAGCATTTGATTGATTATCTACCACCTTTCCTACCACTTGACCTTTCTGNGCATTAGAAGTTATTGATACTGTAAAGAAAACTAAAATTAAAAATCTTCTCATTTTAAATTATAATTTTTGGCAAATATGCAAATAATGTTGATGTATTAATTAAATGATCTTGATTTAAAAAAAGAGGAAAACAAAAAGTAATTATTGAGATTTAATNAATTTAATTACTGTAGAATTAAACTCTATTGGCTGATCAACATTTACAACGTGTCCTGCGTTTTCAATAACATGTAAAATAGCATTGGTATAAGAAGCAACTGCTTGCTTAATTGATGGTAAAAATAAGTGATCTTCTTTTCCCATTACATATAANGAAGGTATCTTTATATCATTAGACCTGTGGACTTTTAGAATCTTATTTATTCCGGCAGTTAATTTACACCATCTTATAAATTCTTTTTGATAAAGNTTTTTACATTCTTTAACCAATAATGAGCGAGATTCTTTATGATTTTTTTTGGGCATAATAATGAAAGCAAAAAGTTTGTATAGCATGATGTAAGGAACTAACGATCTAAAAAAATTTCCAAAATGCATTAGAAAATTAGAACGAGTATTAAACTTTAATATAGCTCCAGCTAAAACCAAACTATCCACTAATTTTGGATTACTCTCCGCTAAATCTCTTACTATGATGGTTCCNAATGAAACTCCAACAAAATGAGAAGATTTGATATTTAAACGGATTAATACATCTTTAATATCTTTTGTAATTAGATCAAAAGTATATCCCTGCTTACTTTTTTCTTTAAACCTAGATTTACTTTTACCATGACCACTTAAATCAATTAATAAAATATTAAACTCCTTTTTAAAGGCTCTTATTTGTCTGAACCAAATAGAACTACTNCCCCCAGCACCATGAATAAAGGTTACCCATTTCAAAGAATTTTTATTTTTATAAACAGAATAACTTAACAACTATAGATAATTAAATTATTAATATGATAACAAATTAAAAGATAATTAATGTCTAACTAAGTGTTTTACATAAAAAAATGAATTCTGTTTATCTAAATTTATTTTAAGTAAATAAAACCCATTAGCATAACTAACCGTATTAACTGTTTGAGGAGAGTTAATTAGTTCTAACTCATCAATTAATTGACCATTATAATTATAAATCTCTAGTGATTGGATTTCTTGACCTTCCCAAGATAAAATAAACTGTTCATTGGATGGATTTGGAAAACACTTAAAATCATAATTAGACTCTTCGACCGAAAGTGAGTAACTAAAAATATTAGAAAAATATTTACAACCTGTTAAAGTAGATAATAAAGCCTGGTAATCTCCACTTACAGTAGGAGAAATTAAATTGGAATTTAATCCCTGCATAATTTGTCCATTATTAAGCCAATTAATTTGATAACCACTTAGGTAATTAGTTACGTATAAATTGGATGCGCCATCTAAATCAATATTAAAATCTACAGATGGATCACAATAAATTACATAAATTGAATCTGAACTATTTACACAACCATAATTATTATAAACGTTTAAGTAATAAAATCCGGACTGTGTTATGGTATCAATGGGATCAATATGTCCAGAAAGAATATTACTATCGAGATACCATTGTATTGAATAATCTATCGAATCGGTAAAAACTACATAATTAAGTGAATCGTAATTAATATTAGGTTTTCCTGGTGGGATGCCGACCCTTATGGTATCCACACTTTGAATGGAAGGGACAGGTAAAATTTGTTGGTAAGTAATAGAGTCACTTATTATAGCATCACTCCCAGCATTACATTGAATACATGTCTGAAAATCAATTGCATATGATCCTATATAATCGTCTGTACCAAAAGTCAATTCCCAAGCATTTGCAGATGCTGCTGTTTGATCTGCATCCATAACATCAATAGTATAAACACTATCAGCATTTAAATTTATATTGACACTCCAAGTATTAGGTCCGTTATCATTCAAAACAAAATTAGATTGGTAAATTAAATTGCCATTTTCTCTCAATATAAAATAAGGATCAGGCTTATTTGAAGTATAAACAAATGGAATCCATTCTGGACCCCACCCTCCGCTAATACTATTAATAGTCACACTAGTAAGTGTATATAAATCTGTTGTATCTAAATTATTATATCCTTCAAAATAAACAGGGAAAATACCAGTACTGCTATAAGTTTGAGTTGTTGGGTTTTCCAAAGTACTAGATTGACCATTTCCAAAATCCCAATAATATTGTAATAATCCAGGATTGTTATTGGTGAAATTAACGTCTAAAGGAATACAACCTAAAATTTGAGATGATGAAAACCCAGAATTCCCCAAAGAAGGGTTATTAATATTAAGAGTAATGGGAAAATCTATAGGTACATTATCTATATTTTGACCAGCAGAAACAACATCTACCAAGACACTCACATTGACATCGTATTGACCAACTAATAGAGGAATTCCAAAAACATTGATACATCCATATTGGTTAATTTGAGGATTGTAATTACAGTTATTTACAGCATTATTACAAACCCAATTTAAACCTACTGGAAGACCAATACTGACAATTTCAAAGTTTTGTATTACTGCTCCCATTGTATCTAA
>NZID01000023.1 GCA_002691605.1 Crocinitomicaceae bacterium | reverse complement strand
ACCAATAGGTACTTACTCGGTTACAGTTACCGACCAAAAAGGATGTACTAGCGATACATCAGTAATATTAAATGAACCTAATGTATTGCTAATCACTTCTACTTGGACTGATAGTGTAAGTTGTAATGGACTTTCTGATGGTTCAGGTTATGCTCAAGCAACAGGTGGTAATGGAATCTACTCCTTTCTTTGGGATAATTTTACAGGAGGACAAACGGTAGATACTGCAATTAATTTATCTATTGGAACCTATCTTGTAACAATTACAGATCAAAAAGGATGTGTTGAAGATACAACAGTTACCATTTTCCAACCGAACATATTAATTATTGATACTGTTTACCAAGATAGCGTATCCTGTTATGGTTTATTTGATGGTTCTGCATCTGTTGGAAATGTTACAGGTGGTAATGGGATATTTAGCTATTCTTGGGACGCAACCGCAGGAAGTCAAACGAATGATACAGCCTTCAACCTTGCCTCAGGTTCTTATACTGTTACCATTTCAGATCAAAAGGGATGTTCTAAAGACACAGTAGTAAATGTAGAGCAACCAGACTCCATATTTATAGTAGTTTCAAGTCAGGATAGTGTTAGTTGTTTTGGTTTGAGTGATGGTAAAGCAATAATAGACAGTATAAGTGGAGGAAATGGAAACTATAGTTATTCTTGGGATGTTACTGCAGGGAGCCAAACAACAGACACTGCTTTCAATTTAGCTTCTGGAGTTTATTCCGTTACCATTTCAGACCAAAAAGGATGCTCTGATGATACAGTCGTGAATGTAGAGCAACCTGATTCTCTACTTATTTTTGCCACAAGCCAAGATAGTGTTAGTTGTTTTAGTTTGAATGACGGAAAAGCGATAGTTGATAGTGTAAGTGGAGGGAACGGAACATTTACTTATTCTTGGGATGTTGCAGCAGGAAGTCAAACAACAGATACAGCTAGTATGTTAAATGCAGGAACTTACTGGGTTACTGTAACAGATCAAAAAAATTGTACAGATAGTACTGATATTACTGTATTAGAACCTAATTCAATAGTTGTATATACATCAAGTGTTAGTGTTAGTTGTTTTGGTTTGAGTGACGGAAAAGCGGTAGTAGATAGTGTAAGTGGAGGAAATGGGGTTTTCACTTACTTATGGGATGCTTCAGCGGGAAATCAGACAACAGACACTGCAAGTAATTTAACTGTTGGAACTTATTCAGTAAATGTATCGGATCAAAATAATTGTTTTGTAGATAGTACTATTATTGTAAGTCAACCAGACTCCTTAATTGTAGATACTTCGAGCATTACAAATCCATATTGCGCATCTGTAAACGATGGAAATATTAGTCTTACAATAACTGGAGGGACCCTTCCTTTTACAACTAATTGGACAAACTCATCGAATACCTTTGCATCAACGGATCAAGATTTAGATAGCTTATTTATAGGCACCTATATAGTAACTGTAACCGATTCTAATGGGTGTATTGCTATAGATTCAACCACTTTATCGCCAATAGTAGAGATTATTGTTAATGCCGGTGAAGACACCTTAGTTTGCCTTGGGGATAGTTTGATAATTACAGGTTCAAGTACTGGAACTAATAGCCCTACATTAGAATGGTCCTATTATAACCCATTCACTGCATCTGATTCTATCATTGCCTCCGGGTCAAATTCGGTAAATGTTTCAGGGTTTACTCAAGATTCTGCAAATATATTTAGCTTTATATACACTGTTGAGGAGCAATCTTGTATAGTGAAAGATTCAGTTTTAGTAAATGTAGTTTCTTTACCAGTAGTAGTTGCTGGAGTGGACACTATTCTCTCTTATGACGATCTGTATGATTTAGGTGGTAACCCAACAGGGCCAACAGAAGCTACTTATATTTGGAGTCCCTTAAACAACTTTGTATCTGAATCTGATTCTATTGAAGCAAATCCATCTATAGTTGTGATGTCTAGTGAAGTGTATACTGTAATTGTAACTGATACAAATGGTTGTAAAAACTTTGATCAAGTAGAAGTCCAATTAATACCTGACATAGTTGTCCCAACAGGATTTTCACCTAATGGAGATGGAATTAACGATACTTGGATTATCCAAAACTTAAATCAATTTAANAATACTAGAGTAAGTGTATTTAACCGATGGGGAACAAGATTGTTTACTACTCAAGATGTAAACGAACATTGGGATGGTCTTGATCTACCGGTAGGAACGTATTACTATATTATTGAATTTGACGGATATGATGGTAAACCAGCAGAACCTTTAAAAGGACCNATAACAATTATTAGATGATAAAAGTAGTATTTAAACATATTATTACACTANTTGGGATNTTAGTATTCTTGAATAACATTAAGGCTCAACAAATCCCCGTTTANAGCCAATTTTNTATGAATAAATACACTCAAAACCCAGCTTTTGCGGGAATGGATCATGTATATGATATTACCTCAAATCATAGATATCAATGGGTTGGATTACCAGATTATCCTAGAACGTATACCTTAAGTATAAATGGACCTACAAAAGACTTGAAAAATGGTTTAGGAGCGTTTATATACACAGATAATGTTGGACCNACTAGAAGAACAGGAGCTCAAGCATCTTACGCTTATCATCTGAATGTAACAGAAGATATAGAAGTTTCTTTATCCCTAAGTGCTGGATTAATTGAATGGAAAGTAGATGGAAATCAATTAGTTTTTACAGAACCAAATGACCCAGCTTCATCTGGAAATGTTATGAGGTCTTTAATGCCAGATGCTAAGTTTGGTTTTTTGTTTTATAATGATAAATGGCATTTTGGAGGAGCTGCACCAAATTTNTTGCAGAACAAAATTAAATTTACTGATATNCAAGAGCCTAATGCTGGAAATAAGTTAGAAGACCACTATTTTATTCATGGTGGATATGACTTTATACTTCCCTATGATTTAGTCGCAGATCCTTATCTTTTAATGAGATATGTTTCCAATGTTCCTCTTCAACTTGAGTTTGGATCGACNATAACATGGAAAAGTACTGCATGGGCTGGATTTTCGTACAGAACTGGAGATGCACTATCAATGCTGTTAGGATATACTTTTCAAGATTATATATCTTTTGGATACTCCTATGATTTTACCACCTCTAATTTAGGTAATTACTCCCAAGGATCTCATGAATTACTATTTAGAATTCTTTTTAAGAGATCTAAAAAAGTAAAAGATAAGAATAAGCCAGAAAAGGTCTTGTAAGTAGTTTTTTTNAATTTTTTTTATTTCATTATTGTTTAAAGTTACATTAAATAATTATTTATTGTTTCACAGGTAAAATAGACCGTATTAAGTTTTTTATTAACGTTATTTTAACAAAATATTACGAAAAAAAATCCTTTTTTTAGTCTTAAAATNTTGCTTATAATTGTGATCAAAATGTAAAAATGAATATTGTTTTTCTTTTCTGGTTTTTATTACTAATAAGTTTATTTGGATACTTTTTTAATCTCAACAAAGCCAAAAGAATTGGAAAGACTGAGTCGAAATAATACTTATTTATAACTTTAATATCATTTTATAGTTTCCCCTTTGATATTTACTTGAATCTAATGGGGTTTCAGTAAATCCAAAAGTATCATACAACTTTCTAGCAGCTTTAAGCTTGCTGTTAGAAATTAAAAAAACTTCGCTAGCNNTTTTATTTTTTGCATAGGAAATACAACGTGATAATAAAAGTTTAGAAAGCCCTAAGCCTCTAAATTTATAATCTATAGTCATTTTAGCAAGTTCCATTTTATTTTTAGNATATGGGATCATTGCAGCTGTTCCTATAGCTTTTTTATTGATGACTATGAAAAATATTTCTCCGCCTTTAGCAATAATAGAGTTTACAGGATTTAATAAATCAGCTATATCTGAATCTTCTAAAGACCAATGTTCCTCAATCCAACTTTTATTTAATTCAAAAAATGAATTGGAATATTTAGAATCAAAAGTTACTATTTGAAAGTCCTTCATAAAATTGTTTTGATTTTAAAAGGATTTCTCTGTTCCCANTTCNTTGGTGATAANTTTTTAATAAATGGATAGATTATGGCTCTTAAAAATTTATTAGTTATATAAATAGCACTTTTAGACNTTACNGGAACTGCCCCAATAGTACTTTTGAATTCAGCAGCTGTTCTACCATAGACAATTTGACTAACCTTTTTATCTATACCATGCTTTATGGAATCATATAATATTCTATTGTAAAGACTGAATTTTTTATTATAAGTATAATCCAACCCTATAAAATAAGAGTACAATNTNTCATGGNAATAAAACTCAGATGAAAACCCGACCATTTGATTATTTAAGGAATACACATATAACGAAAACTCAATTTTGGAATAATTAGCAAAATCTATATAGGTTTTTAAATTTAATNCAGGACCTGAAAAAGAAGATTTATCATGAACATTGAGATAGAGTTTCTGTAGATTGGGGATAAGCGCTTTAATATTTTGAGAAGNTATTTTTTTCATTTCCAAAAAAGAACTNTCTTTAAAAACTTTTCGGATTCTTTTTTTATATTTTGAAACAACCGCGTTAGAATAGTCATTAAAAGAAGTCCATTTGGAATCTAATTTTAAAACCATATCTGGGTCAATATTAAATTCTGAGGAAAGGAATAAATGATTTTTTTTTTTCTAATGACTTTATAAAATGGTCTGGAAGCAAAAAGAAATTGATTTTATATTTTTTGCTTATATAAGCAATTAATAAATTTAAATCTTCTTCTTTAATGCTTCTGTTTTGAAAGGAGTTTGAAGAAATATTAGATAAATGAGTATTGCCAAAACAAAAAAAACGAAGATCTATATTTTTCAATAACTGTTTTTTTATACTGTATTTTTTATTATTAATATAATTGGCAACTTTTTTACCCTCAATTCTTATTAAATGACCATAAATTATCCCATTTTTAAAACTTATATAGAATGGAAGGATTTCATTTAAATCTAGATTTATTTCAAAAATTCGTAAAAATTCAGCATCTAAAAATATTTGGNGTGAATGTATTTTTGAGTTCCATAGATTAATATCTAATTCATCAATNGAATGAAATATTTNAAATGGTGAATTCAAGCAAAAAAATTGTTATTAAAATTGATTAAATATAGCTTTTTCGAGGCACGAGTTATAGCAGTGTATAACCATCTTAAATAACTTAAATCTAATATCTCGNTCTTAAAATAACCAAGGTCCACAAAAACATTTTCCCATTGACCTCCCTGAGATTTATGACATGTTATTGAGTAAGAGAATTTTATTTGAAGGGCATTCAGATATTTATTTTCTTTAATTTTCTTTTTAGCGTCACTGCCCTTGTAATCTAAAGCTATTTTCTGATAAAGTTTTTGATATTCTTCATAAGGAAGTGAGGGGGTTTCTAAATTAATAGTATCTAACATTACAATTACATCTAATTCTTTTCCATCTAAAAAATCTACTAATTTAATTGTGACATTAGCAAATTTAAAATCGTATTTAGTTACTATTTCATTAACACTAATTACTTCAATAATATCGCCATTAGCTATTANCTCAGACTGATTTTTATCTCCTAACCAGAAGTAATTATTTTTTACAACCATTAATAAATCACCATTTACGATTTCTTCTTCTATATATCTGATTCTTGAACGTATTTGCTGATTGTAAATATTTGCTCTTTTATTNGACCTACATAAAACAATGGTGTTCGCAATTCCACTTTGACTATAATTATCCTCTAAATATTCTTGAAGTTCATCACCTGACTNTATTCTAATTACATCTTCACTAGTTTCTAGTTGAGGCAAATGGAATTGCCGATTAGAAATTTGTTTTCTAATCNGAGTAGCATTTAAGAGAATAGTTGATGATTTTGTTTGACGAACTACTTCAACNAGGCTAGNACAAATAATTTCTTTATTGTAATTTATAGTTAATAAAGCTTCGTCTAAAGCTGGACTAATATNTAAGTGTACNGGGGGCANCTGGGCGGTATCGCCAATAAGAACTAATTTACAACCTATACCATCATAAACATATTCTATTAAATCATCTAATAAAGATCTATTTGCAAAACCTTTATCCGAAGATTTGGGAATCATAGAGGCCTCATCAACAATAAAAATAGTATTAGTATGAGTNTTTTCTTTTAACTTAATATANGTATTACCTTGTTTGTTGGTANTAATCCAGTAAATTTTTCTATGAATTGTAGAAGCACTTTTTTTAGCATAATTAGCTAACACTTTAGCAGCTCTTCCAGTAGGAGCAAGCAAAGAGGGTTTTTTATTTACCGATGATAAGCTTTTGACTATAGCTGAAATCAAAGTTGTCTTTCCAGTTCCAGCATACCCTTTAAGNAAGAAGATATTCCTGGTACTAATCGANAGAATATAATCAGATAGTTCATTTATAATTTTTTCTTGTTCTTTAGTAAAAGAGAATGGAAAATTAGTGCTGATTTTTTCTAAAAATAATTTTTTATTCAAAATATGCTTTTACTTTTTTACCAACTAAATATTATTAATGTAGTTGCCGTAGGGGTCTTGAATTTGAATTCCTTGATTGTATTGAACTTTACTTAATTTTTTAAATTGCACCAATCCCCAAAGAACAAATTCTTTTAAAAATGAAAGATCTTTCTTAGGGGTTTCTGGTTGATATTTTCTAACTAAGTTATTAAGTGGANCAATTGACATCAGTTTATTTTGATAATCTTCATCTAAAATATCNTTTAATATTTCAAATCNGGATTCGTTAAAAAACCAGTTGACCAATTCATCGTAAGGACTCTCCATATTTTCTTTTTCTAATTTTTCAATTTTTGGAAATAATTGTTCGAATAAGGTTTTTACAGCATTTTCTATAAGTTGATTAGCTACAAATTCTGCNCCCTCTTGTTCTCCTTCATAAACTAATTCTATTTTCCCAGTTATAGATGGAATAATACTATTAAAATCTGAAAGTCTTAAAGTGGTATTTCGAGCACCACTTCTAAGTAGCCTTTGCTCGGCTCTACTTAATAAATTCTCTAAGGCAGTTATACTCAACCTTGCACTTACCCCACTTTTTTCATCTACGAATTCACTTTTTCTTGCTTCAAAACTTATTTGCTCTAAAAGTGTTTTAGCTAGTTCAGGAATGTGAATATTATTTTTTTGAGAATGAGAAGATGAAATTTCTTGAAAAGTAATTTTTTTCGCTATTTCTAAATNTCTAGGATAATGGGTTAGTATTTGAGAGCCGATTCTGTCTTTTAAAGGGGTTACAATACTGCCTCTATTGGTATAATCTTCAGGATTGGCAGTAAAAATAAATTGAATATCAAGATTCAATCTCAATTTAAATCCTCTTATTTGCATATCGCCNTCTTGAAGAATATTAAATAACGATACCTGTATTCTAGCTTGTAAATCTGGNAATTCGTTAATTACAAATATGCAACGATTGGCTCTAGGAATCATTCCGTAATGGATGACTCTATCATCTGCATAACTTAGCTTAAGATTGGCAGCTTTTATAGGATCTATATCCCCAATAAGATCTGCAACTGTTACATCAGGGGTTGCTAATTTTTCTGCAAACCTATCTGATCTATGAAGCCAAGAAATGGGGGTATGATCGCCTAATTCTTTGATTTTTTCTATACCAAATCTAGATANAGGTGAAAAGGGNTCGTCATATATTTCTGAACCTTCTACAAATGGAATATATTCATCTAAGAGTTGGATTAAAAGACGAGCAATTTTGGTTTTTGCTTGACCTCGTAATCCAAGTAAGTTAAAATTATGTCTTGATAGTATTGCACGTTCTAATTCGGGAATTACCGTTTCTTGATATCCGTGAATTTCTTGAAAGATATTAATTTCGTTCTCAATATTATGGATCAAATTTTTTCTTAATTCATCTTTTATAGTAAGTTGAGTATAACCTGATTTTTTCAGATCTTTTAATGTTTTAATTTTTTGATAATTCATTTTATTTAATTCTTTTTTTTCTATTAGACTCATAATCTTCAAAAATCATTTCTCCAAGATTTTTAAGACCTGTGTAGAATGCTTTTCCTTTATTTGCTGCTGTAAACTCTTTGACAAATTGCATAAGATATGGATCTTCAGCAATCATAAACGTAGTAATAGGAATATGAAGCCTTCTTGCCTGTTGTGCCATNGCATAGCATTGGGTGGTAATATATGGGTCTAATCCGTTACTGTTTTTATAATACCTGCCATCTGACAATCTAAGACAGCTAGGCTTTCCATCTGTAATCATAAATATTTGTTTATTAGTATTTCTTTTTCTTCTCAGCATATCCATAGCTAAACTAAGTCCNGCCACAGTATTGGTATGANAAGGACCTACTTTTAGATAGGGNAAATCCTTAATAGCTATTGGCCAAGCATCGTTACCAAAGACTAAAATATCTATNCTGTCTTTAGGATATCTAGTTTTGATAAATTCAGAAAGAGCCATAGCCACTTTTTTAGCAGGGGTTATTCGGTCTTCTCCATATAGNATCATGCTGTGACTTATATCTACCATCAGAACTGTACTCATTTGGCTTTTATGAAAAGACTCTTCTACAATTAAATCACTTTCATTCAATGAAAAGTTATTTATTCCATGGTTAATGTGGGCATTTTTTAAAGACTCAGTAATAGAAATCTTTTCGATAGGATCTCCGAACTGAAAACTTCTGAATTCACCAGTTTGTTCATCACCAATTCCTTGTTTATTACTTTTATGGTTCCCCATTCCATTTCTTTTAATTTTACCAAAAATTTGGTTGAGGGCTTGTTGTCTGATTGCCTGCTCGGTTTTAGCAGTTAAAGTAATATTNCCACTCCCATCTGATTCTATTTCTTCACGGATGTATCCTCTTTCTTTAAGTTCTTCAATAAAGTCATCTATTGTGTATTCTTTATCGGTAAGTTTATACTCCCCGTCTAGTTGTTTAAGCCAATCTATAGCTTCGTCAAAATCTCCTGANGTATGGGTAATAAGTTCTTTAAAAATATCAAAAAGCTTGTCAAATGGTGATTGATTTTTTGCTTCATATTTTTTAAATATGAAACCAGATTTAAAATTTGGATCGGACATATCTATAAATCTAAAATATATTAAATCAATCTCCTTACTTTTATGAAATTTTAAGAAAATTGTTTAAATAATTTTAAGTAAATAAATTTATTTATTGAAGAAAAACACTGTTTATTACAAAAAACGGTCAAAAACGGTCAAAAACGGTCAAAAACGGTCAAAAACGGTCAAAAACGGTCAAAAACGGTCAAAAA
>NZID01000022.1 GCA_002691605.1 Crocinitomicaceae bacterium | reverse complement strand
TTTTAAAACTCCAAATAATTTTAATTCGTTAGAAATATATCCAGAAAAATTTCTCTTGGTAGACTCAAACTGACTACTTCTATCCGTTATTGTAGCTCTTGGATTCATATAGCTTCCAATGGGATTTGAATCTGTTACCAATACATTAGGGTCAAAAATTAAATTTGGGTCTCCATTTATTACCGACCATACGGATGGATCATCCCAACAGCTTACTTGGAATCTGGCTATTTGAAAATCTCTTGTTTGATAAGTTGCTAATGCTCCATACTTCAATTTTGCTTTTTCACTATCAAGTTCATAATTCTTAGTGAAATCTATTTTAGAATTAAAATGATTTTCATTTAAAAACCTCCAGATTCTTGTTGGCTGGGTATTGTCCTTATATTTAAAAGCATTATTATCATCAATAAATATTGTTGATCTTACATCTTTATCATGAATCTTTGAAATGGTAGGAGATATTTTCCATTCTATTTTATCTACCAATTTGGACAAAAACGAGGAATCAATTATTGTATGAGTTCCGTTAAGAATAATATTGGTGATACTTCTTTGACTATACTCTAAATTATCTTTGTTATAGTCAACAAAGTCTGTAAATCTATTTTCTTGTCTAAAACGTCCAGCTTTTTTCTCGCCGTTTTGAATATGCATTAAAGTCAATTTAAACTTTGATTTATCTGTTCTATATGAGAGACCTCCTAATCCACTAAGTATTACATTGTTAATTCCTATTTCTCCTCTTTGTGTTCTAAAAGTATCCAGAGCATAAACGTCTGGATTTGTATTGGTATTGAAATAATTATCAATTGCCTCACTATAATATTCTGTTTGATTATTGTAAGATATGGCACCTAACCAACCAACTGTATGCTCTTTCTTTCCAATATCAAATTGATTTCCAGTTGAATAACCCATAGAGAAATTCATCAAGCTATTTGTTGTTTCAGATGCCATTTCAGGATTAAAAGCGTTGGAAAGATTATTTATGGAATTGTAATCTTGTGAAGAAAGATTTGGAAAATCAGCATTCAAATTATCGGTATATAAATCGTTAAGTGAATTTTGATAATAGCTCCCTAAATCAGATTCTATAGGAATTTTTCTTTGACCGTTGTCAAATGCTAAGAAGTCTGTTGAACTTCCTTTGTATGACTGATATTTCGAATTAAAATGCATAGTTGGGTTGTATCCTAAACTAATTGATAAAGCTGGATTTTTTTTAGAAGGGAATTCTTTGGTTACGATATTTACTAAACCACCAGTGAAATCTGCAGGTAAATCCGCAGTGAAAGATTTAATTATTTGAACATTATCTAATATGTTAGTAGGAAATAAATCCATTTGAATGGTATTTCTATCGGGGTCTAAGCCAGGAATTTCCACTCCGTTGAGTATTGATTTGGTATATCTGTCTCCCAATCCTCTGACGTAAACATATTTACCACCCATTATAGAAACACCAGGAGCTCTTTTTATAGCATTTGCTAAGTTACTGGAACCTACTTTTTTAAAAGCTTCTGATGAAAGACCGTCCATTAAATTGGCAGATTTTTTTTGCATCATTAACAATGCTTCTTCAGTGTTTTTTTGAACTGAAACAGAAATGATTACTTCTTCTAGGCCTACTGAAGATGATGAAAGGTTAACATTGATTTCTTTTATATCATTTTGTTCAACTTTAATATCAGTTAGTTCTTTTGTTCTGTAACCTACAAATGAAAAAACCAGAGTATAAATGCCAGGTTCAATATTTATGGAGTAATTCCCATCAAAATCAGTAGTGACTCCGTTGTTGGTGCCTTTTACTAACACATTGGCAAAGGGCATGGTTTCATTGAATTCTTCGTCAATTACTTTACCTATAATTTTACTTTGTGTATGAAAAGCAGTAACAATTAAGCTAAAGATTGATATTAATAGAATTCGCACTCAGATAAATTTTTAACAATTATATATAAAAAAACTGCCCTATTTATAAAATAAGGCAGTTTAGATAAAACTTAACTTTATATTAATGTATTAACTTAATGTTAATTTTTTTTAAAAAGCTCCTTTACCAGAGGCATATGTCCAAGAAAAATCAGCAGGGTTAGCTCCTACTGTATTAGCACCTGAGGCTACTACAGTACAGATTGTTGCACCGTCTGCTTCAAAAGTACAAGTTGCATCACCAGCTTTTTCATTGAAAATAGATCCATCAGTAAGGTCAGGAGTGAAGCAATCTGAACCCCCATCTGTTGCAGGAGTGAATTGATAACCTGAGAAAGAAAGAGCACCAGACATGTAAGTTGCATTATCTGCAGCTTTGTCTAATTCTATNTCTTTACCATCTGTAAAATTCATTACATAAACATTATTATTTGCTCCAGTAGCTCCTTTTCTATAATCAGAAATTTCACCATCAACACCTGTTGGGTCACATTCATCATTGGTTCCTACTAAAGTAATGTTGTTTAATGTAAAACTTCCAGCAGCAGAACCTTCAGGCCCGTCAATTTCTAAAGCATGATCTGAAGCGGAGTTTAAAATAACCATTGAATTAGAGATAGTTCCAGAATAAGCTTGATCGATATCTAATCCATCGTCGCCTTGTCCCCATACTAATAGTTCAGAAGCATTTACAGTTCCTCCAAAAAATTCAATACCATCATCAACATTACCAACAACTTCAATATGATCAATAGTCGTACCTGTTCCAACTCCACCAAGGGTTAATCCATTGATTTCATTTCCTTCACCAATTTCAGCACCACCATGTCTTATAGAAACATATTGTATTACACCAGAATTATCAGCAGGATCGCTACCACCATATAAACCAGCAGTTTCAGAAGCAGGAATTCCTTCAATTTGTAATTCTGCTACATCTCCAGAAAAAGAACATGGGGCATTACCCATAACCAATAGACCTCCCCATAATCCTCTAACATTTTCTGTTAATGAAGATCCAGCAGTTTGGCCCACAGTAATATCGTCAGATTCAGATGTCATAATAATAGGAGCACTAGCAGTTCCTTCAGCCATAAGCATACCTCCTCTAGCAACTACTAAAGATGATGCGTTGGCACCTGTACCTGCAGTGGCTTTAATTATTGTACCGGCAGGAATGGTTAAAGTTACACCGCTTGGAACAATAACTCTTCCTTCTAAAGTCCATACTACTGAAGCATCTAGTGTTTGGTCAGCAGCTAAAGTTCCGGATAATTTGTATTCTGTAGTAGCATACTCACAAGAACCATCATCGTCAGTAGCATCTGAATTATAATTAGTAGCAGTAGGATCAGTACAACCGTCGGTTCCACAACTATTAAACAATCCTATAGTAAGAATTGCAGCAAAAAATGGTATTTTTAATTTTTTCATTTTGTTTTGTTTTTAAGTTATTTAATTAAAGTTAATTTTGGTACAAAGGAACCTTAAGTCTTTATTTATAACTTCTACAAATAGTTAAAAATTATTTATCAATATATTAACAGTACGTTATGAACGTTAAGTAAAACACATTAAATGATGAATAAAAATAGAGTTTTTTATTAATGATATGTTAACTTAAATCATTGTATTAAGGATAATTAGCTTGTTAATTTTACGAAAAATTTTTAATTATGTCTAAAAAAATATTGATTGTTGACGATGAAAAAGATATACTAGAATTATTAGATTATCATCTCATCAAAGAAGGATATAAAACTATGAAAGCTTCTAACGGAAAAGAAGCACTTTTAATTGCCAAAGACTTTTTACCAGATCTTGTTTTATTAGATTTAATGATGCCAGAAATGGATGGAATAGAAACTTGTATTGAATTTAGAGAAGATAAGCTTTTAAAAGATACTCTTATAGCTATACTAACTGCTAGGGCTGAAGACTACTCTCAAATAGCTGGGTTAAATGCTGGTGCAGATGATTATATTAATAAGCCCATAAAACCAAGAGTTTTAATAAGTAGAATAAAAGCACTTCTAAGAAGAACACAACCTAAAGCTAATTCTGTCTCAAATTCTGAATTGGATATTGATATCGAAAAATATGTTGCAATACTTAGAGGAGAAGAAATGTTACTTCCTAAAAAAGAATTTGAGTTGTTAGCTCTTCTTTTTTCTAAACCAGGAAAAGTTTTTACGAGAGAAGTAATACTAGCTAGAGTGTGGGGAGATGATATTATAGTTGGTGATAGAACAATTGATGTTCACATAAGAAAATTAAGAGAAAAAATAGGAAACCAATATATTAAAACTGTAAAAGGAGTTGGGTACAAATTAAAACTGTAACATTTTTCTAAATTCATTTAGTATGACACTTGTAGCTCCCCAAACTATTTTATTATTTAAATCTAAATAAGGCACGTCAAAATTCACATTTCCAATACTTTTTTTGAAGTTCATCTTTTTAATCTTAATAACATCTTTTTTGAAAAGGTCTTCAATATTTACCTCAATTATTCTTTTAACTTCCCTCTCGTTGGCTTTAAAAACTGGTTTAAAATCACAATAGCCTACAAAAGGATGAATTAAGAAATTACTTGGAGGAACAAATACTTGAGTTAATTCTCCGATAATATTAATGGAAATAGGATCAATGCCAATTTCTTCTTTAGTTTCTCTCAAAGCAGTTTCTTTCATAGATTCACCAATTTCATTTTTACCACCAGGAAAAGATATTTGATTGCTATGAGTCCCTTGATATTTATTCCTCTGAATTAAGCAAAAGAAAAGAGAATCATTTTTAGGATAGATTAGTAATAAAGTACTAGCAATCTTTGGGTATTTATTTTTAAAATCTAGCTCTATTTCATTTCTGTATGGAGCCAATTCTTTATGGGCTTGTTTTCCCGGAAGAGGTTGTTTTAGATTCTCNATAATATTTTCAATTAAAATAATCACTTTCTTAATTAATGAAACATAANTACTATATTNACCACTTTAATAAATTAAAATTTTTAAAATTTAATTTCATGCAAGAATTTTTAGAATCGGATGCTATATGGAGTTTTCTATTAAATGCAATAGGTCTTATTTCATTTGGGGTTGGGTTTTGGTTAATTTATAAACTAGTTATTTTCTCTNTAAATCTAAGAAAGAATAAGAAAAAGAATTTTAATAACTACATAAATCTTTTAAAATTACCTGATAGATTTCAAGGANTGACTCAAATTGGGATTCAATCTAATATTCAACAAAANATTGACTGTAAAATTTTAGATTCTAATGAGAAGGTACTTNATACAATTTTTAATGAAAAAATAGNAAAGGGAGAAAAAATATTAGTGTTTGATTCTTCTAAATATAAAAATGGAGAATATTATATTTTAATAATTACTTCCTATCAAAGTATATTAAGAAAAATAGTCGTTGATAACTAACATCCAAGTTTTTCATCTTTTATCGTATTTTTATGTATTAAATTTTTTGAAATTGTCAGTCAGAAAAACATTAATTCCAAAAATTAACAGCGAAACAGGTACATTAAAACAAGTGGTACTGGGATTGGCAGAAAACTTTGGTGGAACCCCAAAAATTGATGATTGTTTTGATCCATCATCTAAATATTATGTGAATAATAATCTTTATCCAACTCAAAAAAATATTTCTAAAGAGGTAAATGATTTTCATAATGTATTAACCAAATATCATGTAGAAGTATTAAGACCTCAAAATATAATTGGAATAAATCAAGTATTTGCTAGAGATTTAGGTTTTGTAATAGAAGACATCTTTTTAATTTCTAATATCATCAAAGATAGACAGCATGAATTACCTGCTATCGCTGACATAATATCAAGAATTAAACAGAACAAAGTTTTCCAAATTCCGTCTGATGTTATCATTGAAGGAGGAGATGTGATCATTTTTAAAAATCATATTTTAATTGGTTATTCTAACTCTGAAGAAGTCAATAAATTTAAAGTTGCTAGGACCAATTCTAAAGCTGTTTCTTTTATTGCTGAATCATTTCCCCAAAAAAAAGTGATTGGTTTTGAGCTTCATAAATCTGATGAAAATAAAGATGAAAACACTTTACATTTGGATTGTTGTTTTCAGCCTGTAAGTACCGACAAAGCTATTATCGCTAAAGATGCTTTTAAAAATAAATCTGATATAGATTATTTAGAAAATTTATTTGGAAAGCAAAATTTATTTTACTTATCTAATTCAGAAAAAAATATGATGAACTCGAATATTTTTTCAATTTCACCAAAAATTGTAGTTTCTGATTTAAGATTTGAGAGATTAAATAATTGGCTCTTAGAAATAGGTTTAACAGTGGAAGCAATAAAGTATGAAGAAGTTGCTAAAATGGGAGGGTTATTTAGATGTTCTACATTACCATTAATTAGAAATTAATGAAACAAATTACCAACCATATTTTAATGGTTGAACCCAAAGGGTTCACCTACAATAAAGAAACCGCTCAAAATAACCATTTTCAAAATTCAAATTCAGATTTTTCTAGTACTAAAATAACTGATTTTGCCAGAAAAGAATTTGACCAATTAGTTGATAAATTAGATTCTAAAGGGGTTGATGTTTTAGTTTTTGATCCTAAAGGAAATGCTCAAAATCCTGATGCTGTCTTTCCTAATAATTGGTTTTCAATACATGAGAATGGCACTAAGGTACTTTATCCAATGTATGCTCAAAACAGAAGAAAAGAGAGGAATGAAGAGGTTTTCAAAATTTTAGAAGACCAAATGTCATTTAAAATAAACAATACAATTAATTTGACTTTTTATGAAGATCAAAATCTTTTCCTAGAAGGAACTGGAAGTATGGTTTTAGATAGAGTTAATCAAATTGCTTATGCCGCTATTTCGGAAAGAACGTCTGAAAAAATCTTAGATGATTTTGCCAATCAGATGAATTACGAGATAATGTCTTTTAGTTCATTTTATCAAAGCAATCTTATTTATCACACCAATGTTATGATGTGTCTAGGAAATGATTTTGCGCTAATTGGTTTAGAAACCATAAAAGAAGTCAATGAAAAAGAAATGATTATCAACTCTTTTGAAAGGACTAATAAAAAAATCATAGAAATTTCATCTGATCAAATTGGCAGCTTTGCAGGTAATATGTTGCAAGTATTTGGAAAAGAAAGCCAACCTTTAATTGTGATGTCCTTAACTGCTTTAAAATCTTTAAATAAAAACCAAATAAAAGATTTAGAGCAACATGGAGAATTAATTTTTTCCGATCTTTCTTTAATTGAAAAATATGGTGGAGGGAGTGCAAGATGTATGATGGCAGAAATATTTTTTTAGAATAAAGGTATTCCCTAAACCTTTATTTTATTTAGAACCACTTTTTTAACTAATAAATAAATAATAGAAAGAATTATAAGGATAGATAGTATTAAAATTAATGATTGTTCTTCCGGATAAAATATCATCCAAATAGTATTTAACAAAACTTGTATTGAGGCATATATTGAAGATACTAATATATGAGAAATACCTAGTTCATTAACCAATAATTGGTAAAGATGTTTTCTATGTGCCAAGAAAATATTTTCTTTCAAAACCAAGCGTTCTAATATGGTCCATCCAGCATCAATACCATAAACAACAAATAAAATCAAAGGGTTTAGACTATTGGTCTTTATCATTAGCAAAATAGCTAAACTAGCATAAAGAAATCCCATAGTCATTGATCCTACATCTCCCACAAAACAAATAGCCTTTTTTCTAATATTAAATATTCCGAGAATCAAATTGGAAAGAATCATTATTAACAACAGATTTGGATCTATAAAAGTTGTAAACTTGGAATTAATAAAGTAGAATGAAATTAAAGAGGATAGAGAATATAAAATAGTTAAGCCGTTAATTCCATCCATAAAATTATAAATATTGATACCGCTTATTAAAAACACCAATATAAATAGTACTAAATACCATTCTAGCAATAAATAATCTTGGAATACTAAATAGGAAAAAATCACAATAAACTGAAATAAAAGCTTCTTCTTGAAGTGTATATTTTTTATATCATCTATAAATCCAATTATCCCCAATAACACTGTACTTATTACCAGAATATAATTATTAAAACCAGCCCAAAATAAGTAAATAGTAAGTCCAAATAGATATAATATTCCCGCTCCTCTTTTTGTATTATCACTATGTGAGCTTCTATTGTTAGGTAGGTCTATTATTGACCATTTTTCAGCGATTTTTAAATAAATAATCAACCCAACAATTAAAATGAAGAACATTAAAATGTAGTATGTGATTGAATAAAGCTCAATCATTTTGGATTGTTGAGATTAATAGTTGGGTAAGGTAAGTGTAAGTATGATTCTCTTCAACATATTTTTTGGCGTTTTCGCCCCATTTATTTAATTTATCCTTTTCCATTTTAGAAATTTCAATAATTGTATTTGCAATTTCTCTTGAATTTTCAGGTTCTATGCTTATTCCAGCTTTTGCTATTTGTACTATATCGTTGGATGTGTTTACAGAATGAATTATAGGCTTCCCTGAATACATATAGTCAAAAATTTTGTTTGGACTGATTCCAAACCTGTATAGCAAATTATTATGCCAACCTATATAACATACATCAAAATAAGAAATTGCTGATTGAATTTGACTTTTATCAATTTGTCCAAAAAAAGAAACATTATTTTTTGCATTATTTTTTAATTTTTCTAAATGTTGACCTTTTCCAAAAATCACAAAGTGAATATTTTCATTTTTTTCCAAATAGTTACTTGCTTTGATTAAATATTCCATGGCATTTGATGCACCTAGAGAGCCTGTATAACCAACAATAAATTTATTTTTTGGGATTAAATTGGCAATGCTTTTATCTAAATCTTTAGATTTTTTCATTTCTTCCATATTAAATCCGTTAGGAATATGTATGAATTTATCTTTATTCATCCCTCTACTTTGCATATGTGGTTTTGCATTTGGTAATAACGAGATTACTTTGTCAGCTCTTTTGTAGGCAAATTTTTCAAACCATCCAAAAAATAAAACTAGAGGATTTAATTTTGAAAAACCTCCAATTTCTATTAAGCTTAAAGGCCAAATATCTCTAACTTCGAATAATAATTTTGCTTTATATTTCTTAGACCAAAAATAGGCACTTACTATGGGCAATGGTGATAGTGATGAAACAATAATTACGTCTGGCTTTTGGAGTTTTTTCTTGGGTAGGAAAATTAAATTTATCATGAATTGAATCATGACTAAAACTCTTCCTATACTTTGAGAACCACTATATTTTGCAACTTTAATCCAAGTAAATGGAATGTCTTCAACATTTTCAAAAGTAAACCTACCATTTACTACTGGGAGTCTAAAAAGTAAATGAGAAAATGAAGCACTTATGATGTGTGGACTATGCCCTTTTTTTTTTAATTCTTTTGCAAAGTACCAAGATCTAAAATTCATTCCATGAATAATGGAT
The DNA here is from genome assembly GCA_002691605.1 of Crocinitomicaceae bacterium. GTDB lineage: Bacteria > Bacteroidota > Bacteroidia > Flavobacteriales_D > Parvicellaceae > MED-G20. The sequence continues at coordinate 21,274 of NZID01000022.1, read as the reverse complement.
CCACAATATTGGTTAATGATCCAAATATTTTTTTTCATTGATTTCAAATCATCAATTTAATTTGGTGCATTTTCATTTTTTAAGTTCTCAAAAAGAAACTTTAAAGCTAAAGATATTGAAAGAATATAAAAGAGCGTTTGAACAGAAGAAATTATATATAGAATTTGAATTTGATCATTTAAAAAGTAATGACCAATAAGCAATCCAAATAAAATAATAACCAAATGAAATATATCGAAAAAGAAAACCTCTTTTTGCTTTCCTAATCTAATAAATATATAAGAAAGGGAAGAAGCTACAAACATTACTGCCATCCATGGACTAATAATTTTAATAGTAACCATTAATCCTGACCATTTTTCTCCTAAAATCATAGTTAATAATGAGGATGGTGTAAATACTAAAATTATCCAACCCAAAAGAGTCATTATTAATAACCTCTTTAGCCAATAGGTATAGGATTTTAACAGTTTATTTGAATCTTTAATTTGGGCTATTTCATTGTAATAAACTTGTGCAAAGGAAGAAGAGAACATCATAATTAATAACCCAAGATATTGGATAGCAGCAGCCAATAATCCACTAAACCGCTCGCCATAATAATGAGTAAAAAATATAAGTGTGATTAAATTTATGGAATTGCCAACAAATACACCAGGAGAACTAAACCAAATAAAATTTTTATGTTTTTGAATTAACTCTTTTTCTAATACTTTATTTTTTCTAACCCATTCATAATTTTGAAAAAATTTTCTAATATAGTTGAGGTTGCAAGAAAATAATCCGATGAGTCTTCCTACAATTAATCCAATAAAATTAAAGTTTAATAATCCGGTTATTATTTGTGAAATACTTCCAGTTGTACTGTGAATCACTCTAGAAGTGGTAATAGTTAAAAAATGTTTTGACCTTGTAAAAAACTGACGTGAGATTTGAATAATACCATTAGCGAAAATAGCAAAAGGCATTAGTACCAATAATAGCCATTCATATTGGAATACTTTAATTTCATTAATAAAATAAAATGTAAACGTTATTCCTCCAATTAAAGAAATTACAAGAGAATAACGAAGACATATTCTAAGCAAAGAAAGTGCTCTTTGATCAATTCTTTCCAATATAAGTCCACTTTCCAATCTTAAAGCTGAAATACTACTAAATACCGCGGCAAATTCAAAAAACAGTCTAAAAGGAGCATATTCTTCAGGGCTATAAAAATATCTTTGAAGAATTATTATAGCGCTTAAGTTGATAATTTGGGCTATAGTTGTTCCTGAAAATATGGTCAGTACATTCTTTAAAAAATGATTTTTTTCTTCTTTATTCAAGTATTTAAAGTTTTGAAATTAAACCAATCAAAAAATAAAATAGTATTGAAAAAAGCAAAAAATATGACTCCGCTTTGAGTCTCTAAAATAGATTCTGTTAAGAAATTTAATATTATGATACTTAAGAATATGGTATAAATGAATTTCTTTTTTACAATTGTACTATAGATCATAAAGAAACTGTAAAATGACAATATCAAAAAGCCAATAAGCCCATGATCAATAAGCACTTGTAAAAACTGATTATGCGCATTAAAATTCTTTTTAACCATATAATCGTATCCATCTTTTTTAAATTGTTCTTGCAGCATTTTTTTTCCAATACCTGTTCCATATCCAACCAACCAACTTTTCTTAATTAATTTAAAAGAGGTTTCCCATATCTTTTTTCTAACAGTTGTGGAAGATCTTATTTTATTATTCTTTATAGAAGAAGTGGAATTTAATATTACTTCTTGAAATCTATTTCTAATGGTTTGGTTGAAGTAAATTATTGACGAAAAAGGGATTATTAAGAGTAAAATATATATCAAGAACTTTTTATTTATTTTTTTATTGATCGATAATATGGAGATAAAAAAAGCTTGAATAGAAATATTGGTAATCCATCCAGTTCTTGATGCAGCTATTAAAACAAAAAATGTTAAAAAAATAATTATTGTAAGACTTTGTTTTTTACTTATTAGGAAATTCTTAATAGGTTTCAATAGATTAAAATATAATAAGGCAATAGAAAAGTTTAAATACATAGTGAAATATCCAGGATGATGAAAAACAGAAATAGATGCATATTTAAATGCGTTTTCATTTTTAAAAATATAGAAACTAAAAAAGGCGTACACTACGCAAAATAATGCTGAAATAGTACATCCATGAATGAAAAATTGTACTATTTTACCAAGGTTTATTTCTTGACTTCCATTGAAGATTAATATCACTATTGGAAATATCAAAAGAGATAATTTGGTTAAAAGATTGCTCCAATAAAGCTCAACTTTTTGAAATGCCAAAAGTTGAATAAATGGAAAGATCCATAAAATGATCAAACTAAGTTGTAACCAATTTTTTTTATTTAAAAACACTTTATAATCTCCATAAAAAAAACAAGTAGTTGAGAAGATTACTAGATAATATCTAATTATTGTTTTTTCAAATGGTAATATAAAAGCCAACATCAATATTGATAAGCTAAGTATATTACTATTGCTAGAATATTTTTTTATTAAATTTTTCATTATTTAACAACTCTCTAAATATCTATAAACATTATAAAGTTTATCCTCTTCTATTTGCCAATTATATTTTTCTTCAACTAGTTTTCTTCCTCGTTCCCCCATTTCTTTTGCCAATTCAGAATTATTTATTAAAACATTTATTGCTTTTTCTATTTCTTTGGTAGAATTAGGATCGACACATATTCCAATATTATTTTTTTCAATAATCGTTTTCCACAAAGGAAAATTAGATGCTATTACAGGAAGTTTTGCAGCCATATATTCAAACATTTTTATAGGTAAAGAATCTACGTAATTTATAATAGGCTTTAGTGTGACTAGACCAGCAAAGGAATTTTTGAAAATTTTATTGATTTCTTTTGTAGATACTTGTCCATATTCTATTACAGAATCCCAACCAGAAAGTTTCTTTAATTCATTTCTATAATTTGTTGGGGAGTAAGATCCAGCAATATTAATTTGAATTCCACATTTTTTTGTTGCACTAATATTTTCTTTAATTCCTCTTATGGGAGTTATACTACCAACGTAGCAAACAGCATTAAAATTTAATTGATTAACCGCATTAAAATTCTCAATAATTGGAAAATTGTTAATATCTATGGTATTGGTGTTAATTTTTAAAAAACGTTCTCGTATAAAAGGCGTAGATGTAATTATATAATCTAGCTTTTGAGCAATTTTATTTTCATATTTTTCAAAAAGAATTGAAACAATGGATCTTACTATTTTTGGAATCCAATATTTAGATAGAATTTGTCGTGGAACATCTTCATGTACATCGTAAATAACTTTAAATCCTTTTCTTTTAAGTTTTTTAGCAAATGGTAAAAATTCAGGATCATGGAAATGATAAATTGATGCATTTTCTTTTAAAGCAGCTTTGTAAACAGCTATTGAAGCTTTAATGAATCTAGTAATTCTAGTCTTGTAACTTACATTTACCTTTTTTATTAATACTTTATTTTTTTTAATGTTTTCACCGTTTACTACTAAAAAAACAGTTTCAAATTCTCTGGCTAATGAGCAACACTCTTTTTGAAAGATTCTCACATCATTTTGATGGTGAACAGTCGTTATGTGACAAATCTTCAACAATTATTAAATGTCGGCTTTATAAAACAAAAATATAATATTACGCTAAGAGCCCACCCGCCACTAAAAAGGAGAGTTGTAAATGCTTGAGAACTTAAAATAAGTACAGGAACAATGTTAATTACCAATTTCATAATTAGATCTTCTATAAATAATTTCTCTAATATCGTAAATACAACACTAAGTAGAACTCCAGACAAAACGAGACCTAATAAACCAAAATTAACATAGTCATACATGAAACTTGCAACATTGACATTTCCTTTCAATCCTTTTTTAGAATAATTTGGATAAATCAAAGAGTAGAGCTCTTTTGAATATTTTATATGTTTTTCCCCTTTTATTTTGCAAAAAAAACCGTATCCTTTACCATAGAGAAAAGGGAGATTTTTGGGTACATTTTCAAACCACCCTGAAACTGTAGCCCCAGGAACAACTAATATTCTTTTTAGTAAGCCATTCCATATTGACGTTTTCTCAATATTTTCATATCTAAAATAATTCTTTTTGCTAATATCTTGATTTAATTTATGAGTTAGGGAAACTATTATAAAAGAAGATACCAATGCATATTTTAATATATATATGTACCTCTTTTGAATCAAACAATATAAAATTATAGGTCCATGAATGATTATAATATAGCTTTTATGCATCAAGTTAAAGACGTATAAAACAGAAAGAATATATAGCATCCAGTAAAATTTGTTTTTATTTTTAATATGTAAATAAAGTAAAGTCAAGGGAATAAAACTCTTAACATTAAAACTCATTAAATAGTTGATTAACGAATTAGAATTTTCTGAAATGTTCTGTCTTAAATTTATGATATCAATATTTTGATTAAAAAAAATTGCTCTTATTATAGGTAAATCATTTAAATAAATAAAGTGTATGAGGATTAGAGATACACATGTTAATAAACTGAATAATGGTACCTTAATAAGTTTTATATTAAAAGTAACATTAATTTTTTTATTAGGAATAGTGAAAGAAATTAAGATATAAGATCCAATAAGAGAAATGTAAAAGACTCCCATGTAAAATAGAAAAGAAGTTCCACTTTTTAAAAAAACCCCTAATAGTAAAACTGAAAAAACTAAATGATAAATTAAAATTAGTGTGTGGTTTTTAACTAGTTTTATGATTCCATTCCAAATTAAGTATTGATTCTTTATCAAAAACTAAATTCATATGCAATTGTTAACTAAGGGTTGTTGTTGAAATAGTCCCAGTACCATTGAATAGCTGAATGAAGACCTGACTTTACATTATACGAGGGTTGATAATTAAGAAGTTTTTGGGCTTTATTAATAGATGCTAATGAATGCTTTATATCTCCAATTCTTTCAGGACCATATGAAACGTTCACATTTTTAATATTATTGTCAAATTTCGAAAGAAGTTCTTTTAAAGTTTCTACTAAGTCGTTAAGAAATGATTGCTCGCCACATGCCACATTATAGACTTGGTTTAAGGCTTTTATATTTTTAGTAGTTGCTGCTAATTCATTAGCTTGAATTACATTATCTATATAGGTGAAATCCCTACTTTGAGAACCGTCGCCATGAATAATAGGAGATTGATAATTGATAAATGCTTTAATAAATTTAGGAATAGCTGCAGCATACGCACCATTAGGATCTTGTTTTCTTCCAAAAACATTAAAATATCTTAATCCAATCAGCTCTAAGTCATATAAATTAGCGAAAACGCCGGCATACAATTCATTAACATATTTAGTAACTGCATAAGGAGATAATGGAAGACCTATTTGATTTTCTATTTTAGGAAGCTTCTTAGAATCTCCATAAGTAGACGAACTTGCAGCGTAAACAATTCTTTTGATATCGTATTTTTTAGCACTCCATAAAATATTTAAAAACCCGTTAATATTTATGTCATTAGTTCTTATTGGATTTTCAATAGATCTAGGTACCGAACCTAAGGCTGCTTGATGAAGGATGAGATCATTCCCTTTACTAGCTCTATCACAATCGTCAATGTTGGTTATATCTCCTTCAATAAACTTAAAATTAGGATTCTCAAGAAAAATTTCAATATTTTCTTTTTTCCCAGTTATCAGATTGTCTAAGCAGGTAATTTTATTATTTTTTTTGATTAAGTACTCAATAATATTACTTCCAATAAATCCTGCTCCTCCAGTAACTAAAATTTTTTTATTTTCTAATGACATTTATTTATTTATTTAAATCTAATTCATCTCTTAGCTGAATGATTTCTTTACTTAGATGATCAAATTCTACTGAATTATTTTGTTTTACTGAGTCGGTAGCATACTCTAATGCCGTCATTGCCAATAAATCTTGCATGTCAACTACTGCATAATTATTTTTCAGTTCTTTGATATTTTTATCAATTTCGGAGACCGCTTTTCTTATTCTTTCTTCCTCACTTCTATTGATAGTCAATGGATATGATCTTCCGCCTATAGTTACTTTAATAGATAATTCACTCATGATTTATTTGTTTAGTAGTGCTATGCATTTATCAATCTCTCGCACCATTTCATTGATCATTAATTTGACATCTTTATTTGATCCAATTTCTTTACCCTCAATTTGACTGGCTAATTTAAGAAGTTTTATTTGCTCATTTAATTCATTTATTTTGGATTTTAGGTGGTTTACTTCATTCTTAGAAGTAATAATTTTTTCGTTAAGTTGAAAATTCTCCTTAATTTTTATATCCAAATTATTTTTTAATTTTTGGATGTATTCTCTGATGTCATTAATAGCAGATGTTTCTTTTTCCATTTAAATGAGTCATTTTATACAAAGTTACTACCTAAAGTGAATAATTCAAATTTATCTTTCATTGTGAATAAAAAATTCTATATTCTCTGTAAATTCTACTTTATAATGGTAAGATTTGTCAAATGACAAATAACCATAGGTACTTATTGTTAATACTAACCTCCTTATTTTTAAATAGTTTTTTAGCCCAAGAGAATCATTTTAAAACATTTAGATCTCCTGTTGGAATACCTATTAGCCTATCAGGTAACTTTGGAGAGTTAAGATCCAATCATTTTCACACAGGCCTGGATATAAAAACCAATGGTTCTATAAATTACAGGATTTATGCAATAGATACAGGTTATGTTTCCAGAATTAATATATCTCATTGGGGATACGGAAAAGCGATTTATATTGATCACCCTAACGGCTTTACGAGCGTTTATGCCCATTTGAATCATTTTCCAGAAAAAATTGAAAAAATCATAAGACAAAAGCAATACGAACTACATCAGGAATCAATTACCTATTATTTAGACTCTTCTCAAATTTTGGTTAGTAAGGGAGAAATAATTGCTTTTTCTGGAAATAGTGGAAGTTCTTCTGGTCCTCATTTACATTTTGAAATTAGAGAAACCCAATCAGAGCACCCTGTAAACCCTCAACAATTTAATTTTGAAATTCAAGATAATCGACCTCCAGTTATTAGCCAATTAAAAGTGTACAATTTCCCCAATAAAAGTATCAATCTATTGTGTTCTGAAAAAGTATTTTCATTAAAAAAATTTAAAAATAGTTATCGATTAAATAACGATAGCATTATATATGTTTCTGGTCCTTTTGGTATTGGTGTAGCTGCGGCAGATTATTATACTAATAGTAGTAATTTATGTGGTATTTATTCCATTAAAATGTATGTTGATGAAGTTTTGAAATACGATTTAAAATTTGATGAGTTAGACTTTGATAACAACCATCAAATTAATATCCACAAAGATTTTAATGCTTACCAAGAACATAGACGTAAAATACACCGACTTTTTATTCATCCCAATAATGAGCTTGAAATTTACAATAGAAGTTTAGGAAATGGGTTAATTAATTTTAAAGATTCTTCGCTTCATAAAGTAAAAATTAAAGTTGCCGATTTTAATAATAATTATTCAGAACTTTATTTTCATTTTTTACATAAAGACTCATCAAGTTGTTTAGAAAATAAGAACGATTTTGATAAATACATTTTTTCTAAAGATAGTAATTGGAGAATTTCTTTAGATTCCAATTCATTCTATAATTTTCCAAAAATTAAGATGATATCTCAAAACAATAATATTGTTGAAATAACAAATAATTTACCCGCAAAAAATCAATTTATTTTATCCATGAAAATAACTTCAGAATATAGCCCATATATGGAAAAAACATTCGTGGCAAATATTACAAAAAAAGGGAATATTTTGAATAAGAGTGGGAAAATAGAAGAAAAATGGATTAGTGCAGAAGTTAAAAAGATGGGAACTTATCAATTAATAATAGATACTGTAGCTCCGACGATTATTCATTTAGGAAACAATCGTTTAAAAAAGATGAATCAAAGTTTAAATTTTAAAATTTCAGATGATTTAAGTGGTGTTGAAAATTACGATGTTTATATAGATGAGCAATGGGTACTCTCTAACTATAGTTATAAAACATCTAAACTGCGTGTACCTTTAGATAAGTATGCTAGAATAACTAATGGAGAGCATAATTGTAGGTTACTTGTGAGTGATGAAAGAAATAATAAATCTTCATTGGACTTTAAATTTAAATTCAATACTAATTAAATGTTAATAATATAAAATTGCACCTATTTTTTTACAATCCTATTGATTATTTGATTTTCTTTATTGATAATGGCAAGAAAGAAAAAGTTCAATAAAATATTTGTTTTAGATACGTCTGTTATTTTGCATGATCATAATTCTTTAAATTGTTTTGAAGAAAATGATATTGCTATTCCTATTACTGTTTTAGAAGAGTTGGATAATTTTAAAAGAGGCAATGACAATAAAAATTTTGAAGCTAGAGAATTTATTAGAATTCTAGATAGGCTAAGTAACGATTTTACATTGCAAGATTGGATTCCTATAGATGGTCTAGAAAAAGGAAAGTTTAAAATCATTATGGAGAATGAGACTTTAGCTACTGATGCTATTAAAGTTTTTGGAGATAAAAATGATCATAAAATTTTAAATGCTGCTCTAGGATTGAAAATAACCAACAAAAATTCTAAAATAATATTAGTTTCTAAAGACATTAATTTAAGATTAAAAGCTAAGGCACTCAATATTCAAGCTGAAGATTTTGAGACTGGAAAAATTGATAGAGATAGTACTTTATATACTGGCAAGCAGGTAATCGAAAATATGGATTCTGATTATATTAATAAACTCTATAAACTAGGAGTTAATAACGATATAAGTGTGATTGATGATAAATTAGTTGATAATGGTTTTTATATTCTAAAAAATGGTAAAAGCTCAGTTTTGGGATATTATAATCCTCTGGATAAGCAATTAGAAAGAGTAGAAAAGCAATATGTTTATGGAATTAAGCCTAAAAATGCTGAACAAACTTTTGCTCTACACGCTTTATTAAACCCAGATATCAAATTGGTTTCTCTACAAGGAGTTGCTGGAACTGGGAAAACACTTCTAGCTTTAGCAAGTGCTTTAGAACAAAATAACTTGTATCAGCAAATTGTATTAGCTAGACCCATTGTTCCACTAAGCAATAAAGATATTGGTTATTTACCAGGAAATGCTGAGGATAAAATTAATCCCTACATGCAGCCCCTATTTGATAATTTAAAGTTTATAAAAAATCAATTTGGAGAAAAGGAAAAGAAGTATCGTAAAATTGAAGAGATGGAAGATTTGGGTAAACTTAAAATTTCTGCTTTAGCTTTTATAAGAGGAAGGAGTCTTTCAAATGTTATTTTCATTGTGGATGAAGCTCAAAATTTAACTCCTCATGAAGTGAAAACAATTATTACAAGGGCAGGAGAAAATACTAAAATTATATTTACAGGAGATGTATTTCAAATTGACACCCCTTATCTAGATGAACAGAGTAATGGACTTTCCTATTTAATAGACCGACTTAAAGGAAACGATCTTTTTGCTCATATTACTTTAGAAAAAGGAGAAAGATCAGAATTGGCAAATTTAGCTAACGAACTATTATAGGTGATAGATTATAAGAAAGCAAGAGAATTTGGTACCCTTGAATTACTAGCAAAACAAGTTGTAGAAGGGTTTATTACTGGTCTTCATCAAAGCCCGTTTCATGGTTTCTCAGTAGAATTTGCAGAACATAGATTGTATAATAATGGAGAATCTATCAAGCATTTAGACTGGAAGTTACTTGCTAGAACTGATAAATTATTTATTAAAAGGTATGAAGAAGAAACGAATTTAAGGTGTCATATTTTAATAGATGCTTCGTCGTCAATGATGTTTCCAATTGATCAACCATACAATAAACTCACTTTTTCTTTTGATTCTGCTGCAGCTTTAGTTTTTTTAATGAGAAGGCAAAGAGATGCTTTTGGACTTTCTATATTTAGCGAAGATATCGAGTTTCATTCACCTAGTAAATCATCATTAACTCACCAGCAATTTATTTTATCTTCCCTTGAAAAAATATTAGAAGATAAAAAGTTAAATAATAAAAATCAGTCAACTGATATTGCTCAAATGCTTAATAGATTAGCTAATAAAATTCATAAACGATCTTTAGTTTTTATTTTTTCAGACTTTTTGGCTATAAATAATCCTTTAGAATTTGCTAATTCCATTAAACATTTAAGGCACCATTTGCATGAAATTGTTGTTTTTGATGTTTCCCACAAGGGGTTAGAGAATAATTTAAATCTTAAAAATAAGTATTTTAATGTGGTCGATGTTGAAACGGGGGAATCCATAAAGATGCACCCAAAACAAATTAAGGAAAAGTATATTCATGAAAGAAAAGTAAAACTAAGTGAAATACATAATTTATTAAAAACACAAAAAGTAGATTTGATAAGTGCAGATATTGAATTAGGATTTGATCAAATTTTGATGGAATATATAATTAAAAGGAAAAAAATAAATTAAACTGTATTTTTTCTTGTNNCTCCATNNAAAAAAATTAAATTTNNNNTCNAATNGGACCGGTAGTTCAGTTGGTTAGAATACCTGCCTGTCACGCAGGGGGTCGCGGGTTCGAGTCCCGTCCGGTCCGCATATAAATTCCGCAATTATTTGTTAATCAAANNGTTGCGGTTTTTTNTTTTCTTATTTGCCATAAACTTGCCATAGAATCTAAGAAAANGNCAAAAAATCTGACTTAAGCCTTTCAAACCATCAACCCCTATATCAAGTATTTGGAAATGGAACAAGCGGTATGGTTGCAAGAACTGAAGACTCAGGAATAATGAATCATTATGAAGCTTATTCTTTCCANTAGCCATATTCTTNACATTTTGGTCATAAACTTAAAAACCTAATTAAATCCTTGCTTGATACTTATGCAACTTATAGTATCTGCCTTTTTTAGCTAATAACTTATTGTGAGTTCCNTCTTCTACTATGTTCCCATCTTCAATTACTAATATTTGGTCTGCCTGTCTAATAGTACTCAGTCTATGAGCTATTACAAAAGTAGTTCTTCCATTCATGAGTTTTTTTAAGCTTTCTTGAATTAAAGACTCACTTTCATTGTCCAAATTAGACGTAGCTTCATCNAATATTAATATTTTTGGATTCGCTAAAATTGCTCTTGCAATGGTAATTCTTTGGCGTTGACCACCTGATAATTTTACCCCTCTTTCACCAATAAGAGTATCTATTCCATCTTCAAACNTNTCTGTAAATTCATGAACATTTGCAGACTTAATAGCCTCNATTAATTCTTCATTAGAAGCTTTAGGNTTAGAAAAGAGTATGTTCTGCTTAATGGTTCCTTCAAAAAGAAAATCATCTTGCAAAACAACGCCTAATTTTTTTCTATAGCTACTAAGTTTTACTGTTGATAAATCGATACCATCAATAGTTATTTTTCCAGATTTAGGGTTTAAAAATGAAGCTGCCAAACCAGCTATAGTAGATTTACCAGATCCAGAAGTGCCCACTAAGGCAGTCATAGATCCTTTTTTTGCATGAAAACTGATATTATGAATTACATCATTTCCCTCTTCATACGAAAAAGAAACATTTTTAAAAGTTATATCTCCAATAATTTGATCAATTACAGTGGTTCTTATTTTTTCATCTTCTTCAGGATCCATAGACATGATTTCTTCGGTTCTATCCAGCCCGGCAAATGCTTCAGTAAATTGACTTCCAATATTTCCAATTTGAATAATAGGAGCTACTAGAAATGCAATCATAGCAGTATATGAAATAAACTCTCCATTATCTAATCCTAAATAACTACCAATTCCCATAACCCCAGCACTTGCTATTCCTATCATTAAAACCCCAGCACTGGAAATTAATGCTTGGGCAGTCATACTCTTTTTTACTAATTCAAAAATTTCATTNACACCTGTAGAAAAAATATTTAATTCTTGTTTTTCTGCACCAAAACCTTTAATCACCCTAATTCCACTGAGCGATTCTGTAAGTCTTCCTGAGACTTCAGCACTTTTTTTCCCTCTTTCTCTAAAAATAGGTCTTATATATCCAAATGCTTTTATTGCAATCACACCAAATAAAACCATTGGAAGTAGAACAAATAAGGTAAGTTTAAAACTTATAGTTACCAAATAAGTAAATGCAGCTACCGATGCCAAAACACCTCCAATCATTTGAACAAATCCTGTTCCTACAAGGTTTCTAACTCCTTCCACATCTGTCATTATTCTTGAAACTAATGCTCCTGACTTATTATTGTCGAAATAATTAATGGGTAGAGTAAGTACCTTCTTTTGTACTTTAGTTCTTAATTCTGAAATTAAAAACTGTGCNTCAACACCAACTAATCTTGTGAGTAAATAGGAGGTTAATGAATTTACAAGAATAGCTCCAATTACTATCAATACAATTTGAAGTGTCAAATCCATATCTTTTCCCAGAGCATCATTGACAAATGTTTTCATTATAATAGGTGTGACTAATCCTGATGCTCGGCTGATAATAATAAGAAAAAGACCAATAAATAATAACTTTTTTCTAGGCCAAATAATGGTTTTAAAAACTTTTTTAAAAGTGATTTTACTCTTACTCATTTTTTTGGTTGTATTTATCATTCAAATGTATAGTTAAATAAGAACTATCCCTTATAAACTATGTTAAAATAAGTTGTTATTTTTCACTTAAATATTATATAGATTATTAGTTTTATATTTAATAAAAAAAATGAGTAATAACATACCTACCTTTGAAGATCCTGATGAACCGTCAATTACTAATAGTGAGAGACCTATTCTTTTGAAAGTGCTGTGTATATTAAGCTGGATTGGATCAGGAATACAAATTTTCACCACCACTATTTATACNCTCTTTGTAAACGAATCCGTAAAACAGGAAATTTTGGCAATTCTTCCAGATAAAGAAATGGTTCAGGTTTACCAAAGTATTTTTGAATTAATGGATACTACTTCACTTTGGTATTTAATTTTATATCTTGGAAATTTTGGGGTAGTTTATTTAATTTGGAATTTTAAAAAAAATGGATTTTATGGCTATGTTTTAATTCAAATTCTTATNCTTTTTGTGCCTTTTANTTCTAATCCGTTTCAATTAAACCAGTTAGTGGCTTCTTCATTTTTTCCAATGATTTTTATATTTCTTTATGGTTTAAACCTAAAGTATTTAGATTAACTAATCTATTTTCCCTGTAAAGGAGTAAGCAATAATATTAGCTCCCATTTGTAAAGCCTTAGTTCTAGCTGCATCACTATCGTTATGAACNTCTTGGTCTTCCCATCCATCTCCCAAGTCACATTCATAATCGTAAAAACAAACTAATCGACCTTTAAATATAAGTCCTANTCCTACNGGNGGTTTTTCATCATGNTGNTGAATTTTTGGAAGACCATCTTTAAAATCAAATTTCTGATGGTAAATAGGGTGATCATANGGCAACTCAACAAAATCAATTTCAGGGAATACTTTTTTAATTTCTTTTCTAATAAAAGGATCGAGACCATAATTGTCTGAAATATGTAAAAACCCCCCGGCAATTAAATAATTTCTAAGATTTTTAGCTTCTTGAGAAGTCAATACAATATTACCATGTCCTGTTAAGTGAACTAAAGGATAGTTATAAATTGATTGATCACTAACGGAAACTTCATCATAAACGGGATCTATATTTGTGCCTAATTCTTGGTTGCAANACAATATTAAATTGGANAGTGCAGTAGGATTCGCATACCAGTCGCCTCCGCCGTTATATTTTAATAAACCGATTTTATAAGATGAGTTTTGAGCAAAACTNGACCAAGAAAAGATTACTGAAAGAATTAATAATTTTAAAGGGATTANTTTCATTATGTCCAATAGGATCAAAGATGATCGTAAATTAGCTTATAATCCATAGAATAGCTAATTTTTGAAAAATAATTTTCATCATAAAAAAGATGCTTTCCATAATCCATCATAGTTTTTGCTTTAGCCGCATCTTTGTCCTTATAATAATTTGCAAACTCCATCAAAGTAAATCTTAGAATAAATTGTTGAGACTCATTCATATACTTAAGACTGAATTTATTATTTCCATATTCTTCAATTTTTGGCATACACATTTTAAGAACTTCTTTTGCTTTTGAATTATTTTTTGTAAGNGTGCATAAAAGAGCATAAAGTAGTTTTGCACCGTAATCATCGGGGTCCATATCACTGGTTTTTTTAGCTAAACTAACTGCCTTACCGTATGTTTTTTCAGTTCCTTCTAAAATATAGTTCTCTATATCTTCTATTATAACCAATTTAAAATCATTAATAAATTCTTCAGCATCTTCCTTGAATGTATATTCTTTGTCTTTTTTCCTATATTTTGCTGCATAAGACATTGCGGTTTTATAAGCTTTTGGAAATTCTTCGGTGTATTGATGATCTCTACTCATTTCAAAGGATGCCTTAGCAGCAAATAAATAGGGAAGAGGGTCTTTTTTTGTTTTGTCTTTAAGAGTATATTTAACGGATTTATTAAAACAGTCTTTATAATCTTCATTAACAAGTAAAACGAGCAAGTCATCATAGATTCTTCCCGACTGAGCAGTGATCTTTAATACATTAAAACTTGTAATAAAAGTTAGAATTAAAAAAACTAAATGCTTTGTTCTTNNAATCATAATTATTNNNTAACAATATTCATGCCTAAATAAAGAANTTATACCTGATATAGAGAAAAAAGTTTCAAAAATAGATAATTAAAATTTAAAGTTCCTAATTTTGTAAAATGAAATGGATTGGAGATAGAGTTTCTTATAAAAATCATGAGAATTTTTTTACAATGATTATCACAGCAAAAACAGAAGGTTGGAAAATGTGGGCTATGATTATTTGGTCAATCGCATGGTTGTTTTCTGGTTTGGTGGTAATGTATTCTTTGTTTTTTACAAATGAGATTAACGATTCCAAATTATATTTTGTTACTTTTTTAGTATTTTGGGTCTATTTTTTGTATAAAATTTTTAGAGTTATTTTATGGAGAAAATACGGTACTGAATTTATTAAGATAGATCAAGATAGATTTTCTATTAAAAAATCTATATGGGGTTTTGGAAAAGCTAGGGAATTTTTATTAAATAACATCAAAAATTTAGAAATGGATTCCTTAAAAGAAAACTCTTATGCTAAAGTTTTTAATGATTCTTTCTGGGTAGTTGGCCAGGGCACTATCATTATTAACGTTTTAGAAAAAAACAACAATTTTGGGACCCAAATTCCACTTAAAGATGGCGAGGAAATGGTCAAAGTTTTAAGGAAACAAATTAAAAAATTTCAATCAATGACTTAACTGAAAAGCAACAGTTTTAATCCTTTTAGTAATTTTATTTTTTATTTTTTCTTCTAAAACCATTTTTTTTGCAATAGTGCTATTCAATACTTTTTCTATAGTTTTAATTTTTCCAATGGGTATATAATGATCTACACAAAGTGCTAATAAATCCTTCGACTTTAATTTACTGGTTTTTTCATTGATTTTAGTTTTCAGAAAGCCTCTATTTTGTACTCTTTGATCGTTTCGAGAAAATTGATCAATATATTGCTTTTCTAATTGAATAATATTGGAAAATTTTAGAAATTGTTGGTCAGTACCAATAGCTAGAATTAATTTTTCCTGATCTATAGTTTCTATAATCTCACCATATGGTGCAATATTAGGATGCAATGTTCCCATAGGTATGGCAATATGACTTTCCATTAGGAAATTAGAGGATTGATTCATTAAAGATGCTATTGCAGTTTCCTCCAATGTAGTACTGACTTTAATTGCTCTAGAGTCCTTGGATTGTTGGATCATAGCTGTAAGTATTCCTTCTTTAATTTGGTGTGCTGCTAATACATCAATTAATGCAACAGGCATCTTAGCATATTCTCTACTATTTCCTGTCATGCTAATAAATCCAGTCTCTGCTTGAAGTACAATATCAAAAGCAACTCTTTTTGTATTGCTTTTAAAGCCTCCTATATGTGCATAAATAATTTTGGGATTGATAGTTTTGCAGCGATCAAAATCTAGATGAAATTTAAGATCGTCGCCATGTTTAAAATTTGTTATGATAATATCACATTCCTTTATGAGATCTTTTAAAGCTAATTGATCATCTGGATCTTTAAAGTTCAAAAAAAGATGAGTTTTACCATAATTAACAGAACAAAAATAAGCAGATAAGTCTTCATTTTTTTCATTTGGTAATTTCCATTTTCTTGTTAAATCTCCGTTGCTAAGTTTATTTTCAACTTTAATTACTTTAGCTCCAAGTTCCGCAAAGAACATACCCACTGCAGGTCCTGCTAACACATTAGAAAGTTCTAAAATTTTAAGTTCACTAAACATATTTATTTTAGTTTATGGCTGTAATATAATTTCCTTTTAGCATATTTATTAAATATATTTCAATGTTTTAATGGCTAGTCAAAAAAAATTTGGAACATTTAGTGGAGTACTAACCCCATCTTTACTTACTATTCTAGGAGTAATTATGTACATGAGACTAGGAAGTATTGTAGGAAATTCTTCTGGGATTTTCCAAGTAATCTTAATTATTTTATTCGCTCATCTGATTTCTATTACCACAGGTCTAAGTGTTTCTTCCATAGCAACTGATAAGAAAATTGATAAAGGTGGAATCTATTATATGTTGACTAGAAGTCTTGGATTACCAATTGGAGGTGCTATTGGATTAACCATTTTTATTGCTACCGCTTTTAGTATTTCCTTATATCTAATAGGTTTTTCGGAAAGTATAATTCCAGTAATTAATGAAGATTGGGTAGCTAATGGAATCTCTACTAATAAGTTAAGAATATTTGGTTCATTAGCATTAATTATCATTTTAATTATTGCTTATGTAAGTACCAATTTTGCAATTAAAATACAATATATCATACTTGGTCTAATAGTTTTATCTCTTGGTTCCATATTCTTAGGAAATCAAAATTCTTTAAAAGTAGGATCTGATATTATTAAATCTCCCAATTTTGCTACTCTTTTTGGATTATTTTTTCCAGCTGTTACTGGTTTTACTGCAGGTGTAGCTATGAGTGGAGATNTAAGAAATCCAAAAATTTCTATCCCTTGGGGAACCATGCTTTCNATTACTATTGGTCTTCTAGTTTATTTAATATTATCNATATTTATTTACTATAATATTGATAGCACCTATTTAAAATCTAATAACAACGTACTTATAGAATTTGGTGCTATTCCCTTACTTGTATTGTGTGGTGTCTGGGGTGCTACTTTATCTTCTGCTTTAGGCGGAATTTTAGGAGGACCAAGAATATTACAAGCCATGTCTATAGACAAGATTACTCCTAAAATTTTTGCTAAAGAATCAGGTTCTAATNATGAACCTAGAAATGCACTTTTTTTAACTTTCATAATTGCTGAAATTGGGATTCTAATTGGAGAACTAAATGTGATTGCTGAGTTAGTAGCAATGTTTTATATGGCTGCATACTTATTTATTAATTTGTCCTGCTTTTTAGAACAATGGTCTAGTCCAGATTTTAGACCTAAGTTTAAAATACCATTNTGGATTTCNCTTTTAGGCGCTGTTGCGACTCTTCTNTTAATGATTCAATTGAATCTTGCAGCAACACTNGTNGCAGTTTTATTAATGCTTGTTTTTTGGTTTTGGCTTTCTAAAAAAGACTTAGTACTTGGAACNGGTGATGTTTGGCTAAGTGTTTGGAATTCTGTNGTTAAAACAGGGCTAAAAAACCTTCAAAAAAAAACAATTCATCAAAGAAATTGGCAGCCCAACATCCTTCTCTTTAGCGGAGGAACTTTCAATAGACCTCATCTAATTGAATTTGGGAAAAGTATTATAGGAAGAGTAGGAATGGTGTCTAATTTTGATCTTATAGAAACAAAATCAGCTAAAGTACTTTTCCCTAAGTCTGCACAAAATCTTAAAGATGATATTGTCATAGATGATTCCATATTTCATAGAAAGATGTATTGTCAAAATATTTTTAAAGGAATAGAGTCTATCGCAACTACTTATGGTTTTTCTGGAGTAGACCCAAATACAATTTTAATGGGTTGGGCAAAAAACACCAAGGATCCTATTTGGTTTGGACAGATGACTCAGAAGTTGAAAGAGTTGGATTATAATATTTTATACTTAGATTACGATGTTAAGAAAGGGTTTGGAAACTATGAAAAGATAGATTTATGGTGGTCAGACTTTAATAAAGAAAATGAACTTTCCCTACAATTAATCAAATTCCTTAGATCCTCACCAACATGGAAAAAAGCAGTACTGAAGATCTATTTTGTCAATTCAAAAAAAGTAGATTCTAAAGAGATTTTGTCTAAAATGGAGAAGATGGTAGAAAGAAAACGAATGGTTGCAGAATTNAACGTAATTAACAATTTTGAAGATCAAAAAGACCTTTCGGAATACATTAGAATAAAAAGTTACGATGCAGATTTAATTCTAATGAAACTTCCAAAANTGATTCAAGGTGAGGAAAAAATATTTATTAACTCAACTAATAATTTATTTGACCAGATTGGATCCTCACTTTTTTTAGAAGCATCAAATAGTTTTGTAGGTAAACTAAAATCAGAAACTAATTTTAAAACAATTTCGAATCCTAAAAATGACATTAATTTGGAGGATTTTCAAGGNANTACCATTGAAACTTTTGATAAAAAATTTAATTTAAATTTTACTGAGTGGTTAAATAAGTTCAATAAAATCAATCAAGTTTTTGTAAAAGACTTACAGACTCACTTATTGTCCTATCAAGAATATTATATCAACGTATTTAATAATAAAAACTTAGTAAATGAATTAGCTAGACATATTTACAATGAAGATAAAGTAAAATTAGTTGCTGAAAATTTAGAAGATAAACTTGCCAAAAATATTAAACAGTATTTTGATTCTATAAATCAATTTTTGTCCTCTTTTCAGCAAAAAATAGACTTTAACTATTCTACAGANTTTTTAAATAGTGACCCTATAAAACCAACAATATTTAANCAGAAACTAAAGAAAAAAATATTAAAAAGTAGTTCTAAGAGTATTCAATTTAATATTCCTATAGTGAAGCTATTAGATTATTATTTAAAAGATCAATTCTTAATTCAGTTTGAAGAGTTGCTAAAAATATTTGGCAATATTCAAATGAAGTATATTAATGAGTANAAAGAATTTATTNCTCAAAAATCTATTATTNATATACAACCAAATTTAGAGAAGGTAAATAATGAAATTTTNTCTAGCATAAACAAAGAATTAAACTTATTAGNGATNGGAAGAGNNNTTTAACGCAATAATTAAAGATATAGGTGAAAAAAATGTAAAGTTATTAACCTATGAAAGAGAAGAGAATTTCGATCCAAAAGAATTTAGAAAAAAATGGAATAAAATAGAATTATTTCCAGAAAGTTTTGGTCATAATATTTATATATTTCACAATTTTAAAGCGCTCTATTGTTCTTCTACAATTATAAAAGATTTATCAGCTAATCAAATTGATCATTTTTCTATTTTAATGAAAGAAAAATTATTTAATGAATTGGAAAATTATTTAATATTGATCAAAGAAAAAGCCCATCAAAAAAGTTTAAAAAATCTAGACCACTCAATAGAATTATTAGAAATAGATGTAATGAATTTTAAGAGAAGATTAAATAATAATTCATGGCAAATTAGCTATAATGATTTTTTTAATAAAATACCCGAAGAGATTAAAATTTATTCTTCAGCTGACCTTAATTATTTTTTTAATACTCAAAGCAATTTATCAGAAAAAAATTACAATCTCAAAAATTCTTTATTACATATTTATAATGAAAACATAATTTTTAATTTAGATAAAATTTCTGAAGATTTAAAAAAATGGGCTTTTCAAGAATTAGAATCTATAATTAGTTCTTTTAAACTAGTTTTATTTACTCATTCTAATCGAAACGAAGATATTCTTTCAGATTCCAAAAAAAAATTAATTCATAATATTGAACTTTTTAATCAGAACTTAATTCTAAAGAAAGAGAGGTTGGTTTCCAAACTTGGAGATTTAAAAATTAAAGTTGATAAGCTCAATGATTATTCATTTCTTTCATTAAATGAATCTAAAAAATATGTTTCTTTAGATCAAGACGCTAATTCATTTTGGAATTTTGAAAATCTTCAAAATTATTTTTCAGAAAAGTTTATTTTCCTATTAGATCTTTTATCTGTCGAAAAAATACAAGAGTATCAACCCTCAAAAAATGATCAATTAAATTTACTTAGAGATTTTATAGAATATAGAATTCCCTCTCAAAAGAATTTAAAACAAATACCAAAATTATATTTACAATTATTTAGCAATGATACTAAACCTAATTCTTTTTTCTCCAGTTTTATTTCCAATCAAGAAAAAAGTATTTTAACTGCTATCTCTAATAAAGATAAAAATAAAGAAAATTTAATAGTCTTATTTGGGGAGTCAAAATCTGGAAAATCCTATATCTTAAATAAAGTAATAAAAACTCTCAATTATGAAAAATGCTATCAAATGGATATTCCTTTGAGATTTATAAAAAAACCCAGTGAAAGTAAATTGATTAAGTTTCTTCATAGCGCTAATGAAGAAGGTTTTAGTCCTAAGTCTTTTAATGATTTAGAGAAAGGTTCAGTAGTTTTTTTAAATAATTTTGAACTTTGGTGGAGGAAGAATAACAACGGTCTCAGTGTCATTAAAAAGTGGATAGAAATTTTTAAAAAGTATCAATTGAATATCACTTTTATAATAGAAGTAAATCCAGTTTTAAAAAATATACTAACCCAAATCAGTCCTTTCAATAATTTAGTTCTTAAATATATCTCTACGCCCTTTCTTAGCCAAAAAAATCTAGTTAAGATGGTGGAATATAAAAACAACTTAGTTGGATTAGATATTTATAATAAAGGCAACAAAATAAAATTTTCTAATTCATTTAAATCGTCTCTTAGTTTTAGAAACATTCAAGAATTTGTAATTGGAAATATAGGCTGGTTTAATAAATTTTGGATTGCCTCACTAGTTAAAAATCCAGATGGAAATCTTGAATTAAACAATCACTATGACAAAGTCTTGCCCAATGTTTTTACAGATCGTGAACTTTTGGTTTTAGTGCATTTTTATTACCATAAAAAAATTAATTTAAAGAA
>NZID01000021.1 GCA_002691605.1 Crocinitomicaceae bacterium | reverse complement strand
AATTTAAAATATCTTTTGCCACTAAATCTTTAGTTTTTAAATCAAATTTAATTTCTTCCAAAGGAGTAATAATAGTGACTTTATTAGTATTATGACCAAACCCAGCACCTTTATCATTTAAAGAATTCAGAACAATTGCATCAAGATTCTTATTTTTCATTTTTTTGTATGCATTTTTAATTTCTGATTCTGTTTCGAGAGCAAATCCTATCACAATTTGCTTCTTTTTTTTCTTGGCTAAATCCTTTAAAATATCCGGTGTTTTTTTAAGCTCAATAATCATATTATTATCACTTTTTTTAATCTTCCTATTGTAGGAAACTACCGGTTGATAATCTGCTACTGCAGCACTCATTATAAGTACGTCTATATTATCGAACTTATTTTCAATCTCTTTTTTCATTTCAGTTGCTGAACTAACATTGGTTCTATGAACATTTTCTGGTGTATCTAAGTCTACAGGACCTGAAATCAAAGAAACGTTAGCCCCTCTTTTAGCAGCTTCTTTTGCTAATGCAAATCCCATTTTTCCACTTGAATGGTTTCCTATGAAACGTACCGGGTCAATAGATTCGTATGTAGGTCCAGCAGAAATTAAAATATTAATACTTTTTAAAGTTGCTCTATCTAAAAAAAATTGATTGACGATAGATACAATACTTTCGGGTTCTTCCATTCTTCCTTTACCATCGAGGCCACTAGCTAGTTCCCCAGAAGTGGGCTCAATTATATTTATATTTCTTTTTTTTAAAATTTGTAAATTGGAATTNGTAGATTCATTTTTAAACATGTCTAAGTCCATTGCCGGTGCAATAAAAATCGGAGAATTACATGAAAGAAAAGTAGCTAAAAAAAAGCTATCAGCTTTACCTGAAACAAGATTTGAAAGAGTATTTGCTGTGGTAGGAGCAACCACCATTAAATCTGACCAAGATCCCAATTCTACATGATTATTCCACTCACCAGTTTCACTGTCCTTTAAAAAATCTTGATATACTGGGTTCTTTGATAGAGTTGATAAAGTAACTTTAGTAATAAATTGTAAAGCGGATTTTGTAACGATTACCTTAACGTTTGCACCTTTTTTAATAAATTCTCTTACTAAATAGGCAGATTTGTATGCTGCTATACTACCCGTAATAGCAAGTAATACATTTTTACCAGCAAGCATGGATGTTATTCTTCTTCAGAAGAATCTTCGATTTCGGGAGCTTTCCAGAATAATTTTTCTTGTTCTAGTTCCTGTATAGCAATTGCACCAGATTTAGGGAGCCTTTCGTAATATCTTGAAACTTCAATCTGTTCCCTGTTTTCAAAAATCTCTTCAAGATTGTCAGTAGAAGTAGCAAATTCATCTAGCTTTTGATTCAACTCTTCTTTCATTTCAATATTAATTTGATTTGACCTTTTAGATAAAACAGTAATAGTTTCATAAACATTACCAGTTGAAGTTTCTAATTCTTTTAGACTTCTTGTAATTGTAGTTCTTTCTGCGTTACTGTCTTTATATGCCATTGCTTGTTTTTTTGAGTTTTTCTAATTCTTTTAAACTAGATAAATAGAAANTTTCTGCTTCGTTTGCAAATTTACTATTTTTAAAAGAATCCACAAAAGTATAATAAGATTTAATCGATTCTTCAAATCTTTCCACTTTTTTTGATAATACGCTATTTATAGCAAATAAATANTTTGATTTTAAAATTAAATAAAGAACTTCTTCTTTATATTGNGTATNNGGAAATTCTAAGATAGTAGTATTTAAAGCGATAATTGCAGATCTAAACTTTTCCATCCTAAAGTACAGTTTTCCTTTTTCAAAACTTTTACGTTCTAACCTAGCTCTTAAATTGGCCACCATATTATTACAACTGTCTACTAAANAACTATTAGGATATTTGCTCAANAAAAGTTGAAATTCGTCTATGGCCTTATAGCTTTCACTTTGATCTAAATAATAATCTGGTGAATTCATCATTAAACATACAGCAGAATTAAATGCGCACTCTTCTACTCTAGAACTTTGTGGAAAATTTTTCACAAATCTTTTAAAATAATATCCTGCAAGATAAAAGTCGCCCATACAATACTGATTTTTTGCATAATANTAATAGACATCCTCTCCTTTACTTGTCATCCTAAAATAGGACATAAGNTCTTCTAACAAAGGAAGAGATTTATAACATTGNTCATTTTTATAATATTCAATAGCCTTGTCAAATTTTAAGTTNTAATCNGATCCTTTTAAAACTTTATTGTATTCTGAACANGAGATNANAAAACTCAAAGTTAGAANGTATATTACTATTTTNACAGGANNTGTATTANAANNCATTTNAATTAAGTAAATTAATNTGGAGGCAAATATAAAATTATATACNNTGATTTGCTNCAATAATGTNTAAACAATGTGAATAGATATGTTAATAAAAGTAAAACAAAAGTATTTATAGCNATTAAAGTGTTATAATTTTGGCCTAATTAATTAATTTACTGATTATGAAAGATATTTTTGATAAAATCAAAAATAACAGAGGTCCATTGGGTNAACANGCTAAGCAATCACATGGGTATTTTACATTTCCTAAATTGGAGGGTNACATTGCACCAAGAATGTATTTTAAAGGTAAAGAAGTCCTAACTTGGAGCATTAATAATTACTTAGGTTTATCCAACCACCCTGAAGTAAGAAAATCTGANGCAGAATCAGCAGAAAAATGGGGNATGGGTTATCCTATGGGTGCAAGAATGATGTCAGGCCATACTAAGGAACATGAAGAGTTAGAAAAAGAACTGGCAGATTTTATGGACAAAGAATCTTGTTATTTACTTAATTTTGGATATCAGGGTTGTATGTCAACTATTGAGGCATTAGTTGATCGAAATGATGTTATAGTTTATGACAGTGAATCCCATGCATGTATGGTAGATGGAGTTAGGTTACATCAGGGTAAAAGAAAAGTTTTTCTTCATAATAATATGAACAGTTTTGAAAAACAAATGAATGTTGCCACAAAAATTGCAGAACAAACTGGAGGAGGAATTTTAGTGGTTACTGAAGGAGTTTTTGGAATGAGTGGCGATCAGGGAAAACTAAAAGAAATTATTGAATATCGAAAGTCTGGAAAATACAATTTCAGGCTTTTTGTAGATGATGCCCACGGATTTGGAACACTTGGCAATAAAGGTCAGGGAGCTGGAGAAGCCCAAGGCATCCAAGATGAAATTGATGTTTTGTTTGGTACATTTGCTAAATCAATGGCAAGTATTGGAGCCTTTGTATGCAGTACAGCTGATGTCGTCAATTATTTAGCATATAACATGAGATCTCAAATTTTTGCTAAATCATTACCAATGCCTTTAGTGATTGGCGGACTTAAAAGGTTGGAACTTTTGAAAACAAGTGAGCAAAAAGTTAAGCTATGGAATATTACAAATGCTCTTCAAACCGGCTTGAGAGAATCTGGTTTTAACTTAGGTAATACGAATTCTTGTGTCACCCCTGTAATGCTTAGCGGAACATTAGGAGAAGCTACTAATTTAACCTTCGATCTAAGAGAAAATCACAATTTGTTTTGCTCAATTGTCGTTTATCCAGTAGTGCCAAAAGATGTAATCTTATTGAGACTTATACCTACTGCATCCCACAGTTTAGAAGATGTAGAATATACAATTNGAATATTTAATAAAATCAAATCCAAGTTAGACGCTGGTGAGTATCATTCAGAAAAAGTTCTAGATACTAATTCCTAACTGAATATAGCCTCGTCTCTAATAAGCATTAGTACAGAGGCATTAGAAACTATAACGTATTTTTCTTTGTTATACTGTATTTCAAACCCGCTTTTTTGAAGATATATAGCAAGATCCCCTTCATTTGGTTGTAAAGGAATGTACTTTAAATTTTCATTCTTTNCTTTCCAAGGTTCATCATCAAGATTNCCGGCTACAGGATATCCAGGACCAACTNTAATTACATATCCACTATGAATTTTTTCATTTTCATGAACTCCAGGTGGTAAATATAGACCGGATCTTGTTTTGTTTGGAGATGACTTTGGTTTAATTAAAATTCTATCACCAACTAAAATAAATTTACTTAAATCAGTTCCTTGTAAATCAATGGACATAGTTTTATAAATATTTTATATTGAATTTATCAACAATTTATTTTTCCTAAACTTTCTTAAAAAAAGATTTTGATAACGAAAATAAAATTAATATTGAATAAATAAAATTGAGATTCTTGACAAAATGAATAAATACTTAAT
This sequence comes from Crocinitomicaceae bacterium, assembly GCA_002691605.1. Taxonomy (GTDB): domain Bacteria; phylum Bacteroidota; class Bacteroidia; order Flavobacteriales_D; family Parvicellaceae; genus MED-G20. The sequence goes on along the minus strand of NZID01000021.1, from coordinate 12,733 downwards.
TCTTTTAATATCATTATTAGTAAATTTAAATAATTATTTTGCCGCAGATTCTATTGATATACATTCATGTGTTTTATTAAAAAATAAAAATAATTTAATCCCTTTAAAAAATTTAGATACTCTTAATATTGCTAGTCTAAATATATCTACTAATAGCGCTAATATTTTTGAAAATTCTTCTGATAATTATACTGATATAAAACATTTTCATTTTAATACTTTCTCTTCTAAAAGAATGGTTAAAGCCATGGTTAAAGAACTGGAAAATTTTAATTTGATTATTGTAAATACTGATACTATACACGAATTTTCTGCGAATATAATTAGGGATATAAGTAAAGAAAATAAAGTGATTTTAAACTGTATGGGTATTTTAAATATTCCATTTGAAGAAACAATTAATTTAAGTTGTCAGAGTATTTTATATAGTAAAAAGAAATCTTTTGATAATTTAAATTATTCTAGTCAAATAATTTTTGGTGGTTTATCCTGCAAAAATATACTTGAAGATAGTATTTCTTCTATTTATGCAAAAGATTATGGTCTTGAAACAAAAAAAATAAGGTTATCCTACATTAAACCTAAAGACCTAAATATAAAAACCGAGTTACTTTATAAAATTGATTCCATTGCAAATACAGCAATTCAGAATCATGCTATGCCTGGTTGTCAAATATTAGCTGCAAAAAATGGACATGTATTTTATCAAAAATCATTTGGTAATCATACTTATGATAGTCTGTCTAAAAAAGTAGATAATTCTGATATCTACGATCTAGCATCTATTACCAAAATTGCAAGTTCCGCTTTAATTTTAATGCAACAAGAATCTTTAAATAATTTTAATGTTGATTCAAGTTTAGGTTTTTATTTACCTAATATTTTAGATTCTACAGATTATGGAAATTTGATTATCAAAGAAGTATTAACTCATCAAGCGGGATTGGCTTCATGGATTCCTTTTTACATCCAAACTTTGAATGATGGAATGCCTTCTTATGAGCTTTACAGCAAACTACCCTCCTCTATTCACCAAAATTTAGTTGCTAAAAACCTATATATGCTTAGTTCTTACAGGGACACTATTTTTAATAGAATTTTAGCTACAGATATAGGAAAAAATAAAGATTATAAATACAGTGATATTGGCTATTATTTTATCAATGAAATTATAAAAAAAATAACTTCAAATAATCAAAATTTTGTCGCTGAAAATATTTATAAAAAAATGGGGTTGACAAATATTGGTTACCATCCAATAGAGAAATGGAATTTAGACAGAATACCTCCTACAGAAAACGATACTTTTTTTCGCCATCAATTAATTCATGGTTATGTTCATGACCAAGGAGCAGCACTATTGGGAGGAGTGGGCGGTCATGCTGGACTTTTTTCTAATGCCAACAACCTAGCCGCAATTATGCAAATGTATCTTAACAAAGGGGTTTACGGAGGGGATACCATTTTAAATGAAAATATAATTGAAAAATATACTTCATCACCCTATTATGAAAGTAATAAAAACAGAAGAGGAATTGCTTTTGACAAACCCGTTAGAGATGGAGCTGGTGGTCCTACTTGTTTTGAGTGTGCTTCCAATAAAAGTTTTGGACATTCTGGTTTTACAGGTAATTTAACATGGGCTGATCCAGAAAGTGGAATTTTATACGTCTTTCTTTCTAACAGAATTTATCCCGATGCTGAAAATCACAAATTAATAAGTATGAATGTTCGTACTGAAATTATGAATGTGATTACCAAAGCTTGTGGTTATTCTACAAATCAAGATCAAGAAATTGTCTCGCCTTAGGTCCTTCATTAAAAATTAGATCTAAAATAGTCAAATTAGGTAGGAATTTTTGTTTCTCTTGAAAAACCTGATGATAGGAAAGATTATTTAAATTATTTTCAAAAGGAACTTTCGGATGAATTAAAAATCTATAATCAATAATCTCATTATTATTTAAAATATATGAATCTGAAAATGAATACTGGGTCTCAATTTCTAATAATTTGATAATGTGTAAATGGATTAATTGATTAAAGTCGATTAAATATTTATAGTTATTATTAAAATAAATAGATTTGAAATCATCTTCATAATATTCAAAATATGGAGATGACCTGTAAGCACTTTCTAAAGATTTCCAATGATTTTTTTTCCATTTTTGAGAATGATCAATTTGAACATCTTTAAAAATATTTTTAGATTTTCTTTTAACAGGAATAACTAAATTTAAAGGTCCGTTTGGACTGGCAATAACACATCTATTTCTGTAAGATTGCTTATTAAATTTTTCAAATAAATCAATACAATAATTGTCAGCTTTTAGAATTGATCTATAATACATAAGATTACCAGCATAATTAGAACTGAAAACAGATTTCATTAGTGAACAGTAGAAAAAATCCTATTCCATCGAATTCCTGTTTCTGGATGTTTAGAAAACCATACAAATGATGCAGTTCCAACAACGTGATCTTCGGGAACAAAACCCCAACACCTCGAATCAGCAGAGCCATGTCTATTGTCCCCCATTAACCAATAATAATTTTGTTTAAAAGTATATTCTCTAGAAACTTTATTATTAATTATATATTTCCCTTTAGAATTAACTAAAACGTTGTTTTTTTCATAAACTTCAATAGCTCGTTTGTAAAGAATCCACGTAGAGTCATTTAAAGAAACGGTCCATCCTTTCTTTGGAATAATTAAAGGTCCAAAATTATCTCTACTCCAATTAAAGTCTGGATGATTGGGAAAATACGGATAATATTGTCCAAATATTGAATAGTCAAAACCTTTTGGATGTACATCTTGACTCATACTATCTAAACCAGAATATCTTGAAAGCATTTTAGCTGTTTGTGGAGAACAGGTGATTTGCTCTTTGCTAAATGCAACAAGTTTATTGGTATACACTAGTGTGTCTTTATAGGAAGTATCAAGAACTGAAATATATTTATTTTCAATATCAAATCTTAGATGTTGATCATTGTAAATTTCAAAATCTTCAAGAATTTTATCTTGTGGGATATAGGAGCCGGGCTTAAAATAAAAATTGTAACTAAAAATTACTTCATCTTTTTGTTCTTCAATATCTCCATTTATAAAAAGAACATTATCTATTATTTCTAGAGTATCTCCTCCAACTGCTACACATCGTTTGATATAATTTTCTTTTTTGTCAATAGGCAATGTGGCAATTCCACCGGTTTTGTCAATTTTACCGACTGGAGATTGTGTTAACCCTCCCCCATTTAATAATTTTTTTCTTGCAGCATTTAAATACTTAGTTTGTAGAGGCTTATATCGCTCTGGTGATAAATTAATTCTATTATTTTCGAACGCCTTTAAATCTCTAACACAATTTATAAAAGCTTGATTTCTTAAAATTGCGTAATAATCATGAGCAATTACACCTTCATGAACAATTACTGAGTCACCTACAGGCCAATTAAAAACCATAATTTCACCTCTTTTTATTTTTCCATATCCAAATAATCTTCTATAATCCGAACTAAACCAATCTACATATGAAGGAATGAATGTAAAGGGTATTCTATTATGGACAAAGGGTATAGATATCGGAGTTTGAGGGAGTTTTGCACCATATTTCATTTTATTAACAAATAAATAATCCCCAATCCTCATTGTTTTTTCCATAGACCCTGTAGGGATAGTAAAAGCCTCAAAAAATAAAGATCTTATAATGGAAGCCGCTACTATAGCAAAACCAAGAGCATTGGTCCAATCAGCAGCCATTGTTTTTTTATTGGGTTTGTCTTTTGATCCTATAAGTCTTGATAAAAAATAAAGAATATGACCTACAAAAGGGGCAATAAAAAATAAGGTTATTTGATCGTGCCACTTTCGATATTCTCTTTCATTAGGTTTTGTCCAGTCTGTGGGGTCAACTACCAAATTTTTTTTATCAAAGGCTAGATAAGGTATATAGTACCAGGGTAATAAAATCATTAAAAAGGTATCCTTAACCGTGTACTTTCCAAATAATCTTGCTGTCTCTACGTTACATCCTACAGCAACAACTAAATTGACAAATGGAATTGGAAAGAAAAACAACCACCACCAAGGTTTTTTTATGATTTTTAACCAAATATAAATATTGTAAATAGGAATTAATCCTTCCCACTTTTCTCTCCCATTTTTTTCAAAAATTTTCCAAAACGAAAGGAAATAAATAATGATCATTAAGAATAATAATAAATAGGGTATCATATTAAAATTTTAAAACATCTTCCATTGTGTAAAAACCTTTTTTATCCAATAAAAACTCGGCTGCTATTAAAGCTCCTAAAGCAAAACCTTCTCTACTTTTGGCTTTGTGAGAAACTTTAATTTCATCTATGAAATTTTCATATACTACTTCATGAATTCCAGAAACATCAGATTCTCTCTTTGCAATTATAGGAATAATATTTTCACTCTTAGAATTTGAAATATCCCAGTTTTTATATTTGTCAATATCTGAAAGAATTATTTCTGCAGTTGTTATCGCTGTTCCACTAGGAGAGTCCCGTTTTTCTAGATGGTGTGTCTCATTCAAATAGATATTGTAAGAGGGGTAATTGTTCATTATTTTAGATAAATGTCTATTTATTTCAAAAAAAACATTTACTCCTAAAGAAAAGTTTGATGCTGATAAAATAGCACCATTATAATTCTTACACCAATCTTTTACCTTTTGAAAATGTTGGTTCCAACCTGTAGTTCCTACAATAATTGGGATTCCCATTTTAAAAGACTTGCGAATATTATTAATCACTGAATCTGGGGTTGAAAAATCAATCGCCATATCACATCCTTTCAAATTTTCTAAGTTCCAATCTTGTGAATCTAAAATATTTGTTATGATGTGGTTTCGTTCTTTTGCCTTTTTTTCAACAAGCCTACCCATTTTACCATATCCTATTAAAGTAATTTTCATTAGAATTACAAAATTAAAAATTTGAATCTATTAAAGTAAAGAAACTGAATCTATATAATAATATTATATTTTAGGTTAGATTTTTATATTTTTATAACAAATCAAAACCTCTAATTAAATTAAAAAATTATTCTTAATAGCAATTGTATTTACCCAAATTAATACAAATATAACTGGACAGTTTCAACTAAATGGAGATGCAAATACTATCAACTGTAATTGCTATCAATTAACACCAGATATGGTAAATAAAGCGGGATCTGTTTGGAATATTAACCTTATAGATTTATATCAACCATTTGATAAAAGTTTTATGGTAAATCTCGGTTGTAATAATAGTACTTGGGGGGGAGCAGATGGAATGGTCTTTGCACTTCAACCATTAAATACTAGTATTGGATCATTAGGAGGGCAGATGGGAATGGGAGGTGTATCACCTTCTTTAGGAGTTTATATAGATACTTATCAGAATACTAGTCATGGTGACCTATATAATGATCATATTTCAATAAACTTAAATGGAGATGTGATACACGGTTCATCAAACAATATTGCGGGACCATATGACCTTGGAGAAGTAGAAAATTGTAATGCAGAGCCGTTAAGAATTACTTGGGACCCTATAACAACTATTATGCAAGTTTTTTATAATAACATTTTAGTACTGAACTATACTGGTGATATTGTCAATAATGTATTTAATGGAAACTCTATGGTTTATTGGGGATTTACTGCTTCCACTGGAGGAGCTAGTAATTTTCATCAGTTCTGTATCGATGTTCCTGATTTATTAATTGATACTTCCAATTTAACTGTGGAAAGTGAAAAGTGCGACCAACAAAATGGCAGTATTTCAGGTATAAATATAGTTGGGGGTATTGCTCCTTTTTCATGGAAATGGAATAATATTAATTCTTTAAATCTTGACACTTTCAACCTTAATTCTGGTACATATAATTTGGAAATTATTGATGGTATGGGTTGTACAAATAGTTATACTATTGTTGTAGAAGATTTTATAGGTCCATTAATAGACTCTTCCAATATTAATATAAAAAATGAAGATTGCGGAAAAGGGAATGGAGCTATTTCTGATTTTAATATTTTATCTGCATCTGATAGTCTTCAATATTTTTGGAATAATATTTCTTACGACTCTATTTTTTTAGATAGCCTTAGTTCAAATCAATATCAGTTTGTGGTAGTAGATAATTTTAATTGTAGTGACACAATGGATATTGTAATTTTAGACACTAATTATCATCAAATTTCTATTAGTTATGACTCTTTAACTTACTATACAAAAGACACTGTTTTATTTTATCAAAACTCTTTAGATTCTTCTTTTGTGAACTGGTGGACATTTGGTGATAATACAACAAGCAATGACTACGAACCATTTCATGTATTTAATCATCCAGGAACATTTACTGTATGTCTGGAAGCCGCCAATGAATTTAATTGTTACGACACGAGTTGTTTAGCAATTTCTATACTTTCATCTGAATTAGTAGTTCCAAACATTTTTAGTCCCAATTCAGATTATAAAAATGATGAGTTTTTCATTTTTGGAATAAACGATAACTTTGAATTAAAAATATTTAACCGTTGGGGAAGTCTTATATTTTCAGAGTACCCTTATAAAAATTCATGGACGGGTTTAGATTTAAAAGGCAACGAAATAAGCGAGGGACAATACTTTTATGTCTTAAAAAATTATGAAGAAGATATTGAAATTAATGGAGTAGTAACAGTTGTGAAATAATCAAATATTTGCTTCTAATTTTTTAGCTAATTGATTTTTAGGGACAGCACCTACTACTTTATCAACCAACTCACCATTTTTTAAGAAAACAATCGTTGGGATATTTCTCACTCCAAATTGAGCAGCGATTCCACCATGCAAATCGACATTGACTTTACCTACTAACGCTTTTCCGTCATATTCTGAGGCTAATTCTTCAACATGTGGACCTATCATTCTACAAGGACCACACCACTCTGCCCAAAAATCAACCATCACTAATTTATCAGATTTAATTGCTAAACTTTCGAAGTTTTCTTCAGTGAATTCTACCGCCATAATTAAAGATTTAATTTTCTCAAATATATGTATATTTTGTATACGAGATTCAATAAATTACTCAATTTATGTTAATTCTGAATTTTAAGTTTTTCAATGTAATTATTCATCCAAGATTTATTGACAGAATATCCTATAAAGCCATCCATTTTCTCAAGGTTTTTAATTAAATCATTAGAAATATTGGATCTGAAATTTCTAGAGTTTAAAGTTACATAAGACCTTGTTTCTTGATCAAAAAGTTCAAAAATAATTTGTTTTTTTCCTTTATGTTTTTTGAATAAATTTTCTAGTTGATTGACATGCTCTTTGTTTAACTGATCGTAATTCCATTGTACATAGAGTGAATTGGCCAATTTAGATCTAACATCTTCTAGAACATCTATTTGCAATATCCTAAACTCTTTTTGAAATTCATCTGACTTATAATACTTGGGACGTTGTTGAACTTTTCCTTTAATGAATAAAAAATTACCCGGCACTAAAAAATGCATGAATTTTAAGTATTGTTCTCCAAATAATCTAAACTCCATTTGTCCTTCCATATCTTGAAGTTCAATTACACCGTATTTTGTTCCTCTTCTACTTTCTAAATTTGCAGCATTATTAGCCAAACCTATAAATGAAAATTCTCTTTCCGGTAAATCTTGTAAATTTTCATTTAATATTTTCAAATTTATATCACAAAAATATTTTAGTTCTAGTAGATAGTCTTCTAATGGATGTCCAGAAATGTAAATACCAACTACTTCTTTTTCTTTGGTTAACAATTCAAAATTGCTCCATTTTTTACATTCTGGAATTTGAGGCTCAACTAAATTTAAAGAGTCACCAAAGGCATCAAACATATTTACTTGGTGAGAATTGGTTTTTGACTGAAATGCTTGTCCAAATTTAATTACTTTTTCTACAAATGAAATCTGTTTTTCATCTATTTGAAAAAATTGAGCTCTATGAAAATTTTTAAAGGAATCAAATGCGCCTGACATTACTAAACTTTCCAAAACTCTTTTATTACAATCNGCTCTTNCGATCTTTACTTTTNTAACAAAATCAAATACAGAATTAAAATTCCCCAATTCCTTTCNTGTTTCAATTATGTTTTTTACTGGGCCATGACCAATACCTTTTACAGCTCCAAGACCAAACCTTATCTCACCTTTTTCATTAACTGCAAATTTATACCAGCTCTCATTCACGTCTGGACCTAAGACATTAAGTCCCATTCTATTGCATTCTTTCATGAAAAAAGTGACTGACTTTATATCATTCATATTGTTGCTAAGTACAGAAGCCATATACTCAGCAGGGTAATGGGCTTTCAAATAAGCAGTTTGATAAGCAATTAGAGCATAACACGTGCTATGGGATTTATTAAAAGCATAAGAAGCAAACTTTTCCCAATCTTTCCAAATTTTTTCTAAAACATCCATATTATGGCCTCTTTGTTCTCCTTGATTCAAGAATTGAGGCTTCATTTTATTAAGTAAATCCAACTGCTTTTTACCCATTGCCTTTCTCAAAGTATCTGCCTCACCTTTAGAGAACCCAGCTAGTTTTTGGGANAACAACATTACCTGCTCTTGATAAACAGTAATTCCGTAAGTTTCTTTAAGAAATTCTTCCATAACTGGAAGGTCATANGTAATTTCTTCATTTCCATGTTTTCTTTTTATAAAACTGGGNATGTANTCTATTGGACCTGGTCTATATAATGCATTCATAGCAATTAAGTCTGAAAATGCTGTTGGTCGTAATGATTTNAAATGCTTTTGCATCCCAGGNGATTCATATTGAAAAATGCCCACTGTTTCTCCTTTTTGAAAAAGTTCATANGTAACTTTGTCATCCAACGGAATTTGATCAATGTCAATAACTTTTCNAGTCATTGCTTTAATAATTTTAATTGTATCTTTAATTANNGTCAAAGTTTTCAAACCCAAAAAATCCATTTTTAAAAGACCTGCTGATTCTGCAACTGAGTTATCATATTGAGTACACCACATGTCGGAATCTTTGACTAAGGAAACTGGTACAAAATTTCTTATATCGGATGGGGTTATAATAACACCACATGCATGAATTCCTGTATTTCTTAATGAACCTTCTACTAATTTAGCCTGTCTTATTACTTCTCCTTCTACTCCATCCTCATTGAGCTTGTTTATAAGTTCTTCTGCATTTTTAATTTGGTCATTAGATAAATTATTTTTAATCTCTTCTTTGCTCCAGTGAAAAAGTTTATTGAGTTTGACATCTGGGACTAATTTGGCTAACCTATCGGTTTGTTGTAAAGGAAGATCTAAAACTCTGCCTGTGTCTCGAATAGACGACTTTGCAGCCATGGTTCCATAAGTTATTATTTGAGCTACTTGACTAGAACCGTATTTATCTATAACATATTGAATTACTCTACCTCTTCCCTCGTCATCAAAATCTATATCAATATCAGGAAGAGATACTCTATCTGGATTCAAAAATCTCTCAAAAAGCAGATTGTATTTAATAGGNTCAATATTGGTTATCCCTATGCAATAAGCTACTGCTGATCCAGCTGCTGAACCTCTTCCCGGTCCGACAGAAACATTCATATCTCTTGCAGCATTACAAAAATCTTGAACTATTAAAAAATACCCAGGGTAACCAGTTTTTTGAATAATTTCAAGCTCAAAATCTAGACGTTCTTTAATTTCGTTCGTAATTTTATCATATCTTTTTTTTGCACCTTCGAAGGTTAAAAATTTTAAATAATTATTCTCACCAATTTTTAAAGTAGTATTNTTTNAATCTAAAGGATCCTTAAATTTTTCTGGAATTTCAAAAGCTGGAAGAAGCACTTCAGANGCAAGTCTNTAACTACTACACTTTGATATTATTTCATTGGTATTAATTATCGCTTCAGGAATATCTGCAAATAAAATTTTCATTTCCTTCTGAGATTTGAAATAGTACTCATTATTTTCAAATCCAAATCTAAAGCCTCTTCCCTTGCCTATAGGNGTNGATTTTCTTTCGCCCTCNTTAATACATAANAGTACATCGTGAGCATCTGCATCATCCTTATTTAAATAATGAGTATTGTTAGAAGCAAAATATTTAATAGCATATTTCTTGGAAAATTTCAATAATACTTCATTTACTTTTTCCTCTTGCTCAAGACCATGTCTATTAATTTCTATATATAAATCGTCTTTAAATTTTTCTTTCCACCAAATAAGTGCCTGCTCAGCCTTTTTTTCACCTTCATTTAAAATAAGTTGAGGTATTTCACCTTGTAGACCTCCTGTAGTAACGATTAANTCGTTAGCATATTCTAAGATAATTTCTTTATCTAATCTTGGAACGTAATAAAANCCCTCNATAAATCCTATAGAAGACAGCTTAATGAGATTTTCATAACCTTTTTTATTTTTAGCTAAAAATGGAATTTGGTATCCATTATNTTTATATGATTTGTCNTTTCTGTTGTGACAAACTTGAAATTCACAACCAACAATTGGAAGNATTTTCTTTTTCTGCAGTAATCTAAGTTCTNCTTTATTNAGNCCGCTATTTTTAGCCTCCTCAATTTTAAAATCAATTGAAGCATTGTGTTTATATGCAGTTTCTACAAAGTGAAATGCCCCCATCATATTTCCTGAATCGGAGAAAGCTACGGCTGGCATTTGAAAATCAATAGCCTTTTCAATTAATTCTTTAACATGGATAGTGGATTGTAAAACTGAAAATTGTGTTTTATTATGTAAATGTGAAAATGAAATATCAGATAACTCTTCAACTGAATAATTATTTTTAAATGGAAGAGCATTAGGTTTTTCTTTTTTAACTAAAGATTTGCTGGCCTTAAATAAGTTAAGATGTTTTATTCCGATAGGTAAGACTACATTCTTATTTTTTTCAAGGAATGAAGTATACTCTTCTTGATCTAAAAGCAATGCTTTGGGTGAAAATAATTTTATTCTTGCTAACTCAAAAAAGCATCTTGCGGTAGCCTCTACATCTGCAGTTGCATTATGTGCGTCTTCAAACTTTTCTTTAAATAGAAATAAATGCAGTTCTGAAAGAGTCGGTAATTTAAATTTGCCCCCTCTTCCGCCAGGTAATTTACAAAGAAAAGCAGTAGCTTCTGTACAGGTGTCTATAACAGGCAAATCAAGCCAAGAATTATCTTTAGATAATCGGTGAAATTCACAACCCATTATATTCAAATCAAATTTGAGATTTTGACCCACCATACATTTTGTCTTTTCAAGGACCTTTTCGAAAGCTTGAATCACATCTGTTATAGGTTTCCCTTTCTTAAGAGCTAATGCTGTTGATATTCCGTGGATTTTTTCGGACTGATAAGGAATTTCAAATCCCTTGGGTTGGATTAAAAAATTTTGATTTTCTATTAATGTACCATCAGAATCATGTAATTGCCATGCTATTTGAATACATCTTGGCCAATTATCAATATCAGTAATTGGAGCCCTAAAGTTTTTAGGCAATCCTGTAGTTTCTGTATCAAAAATTAAGTACATAATTATTAAAGCTCAACTAATATAGAAAGTACAATTAAGAATATATTATTTTGTTGAAAACTTTAAGAATTAAAAAGTACTTGAATTGGTATACCTTCTCCATTTATTTAAAACTTCCAAAAAATAATGTGGAAGTTCACTATCAAAATTTACTTCTTTATTTAACGTTGGATGATGAAATCCTAATGATTTTGCATGAAGGGCCTGACCCGGGAAAAGTCTAAAACAGTTTTCTACAAACTGTTTGTATTTAGTGAAGCTAGTACCTTTTAAAACCTTATCTCCTCCATACTCTAAATCGTTAAAAAGAGGGTGGCCAATGTGTTTTAAATGAGCTCTAATTTGATGCGTTCTTCCAGTTTCTAATTTGCATTCAATAAGAGTTATATATCCAAATCTTTCTATTACTTTGAAATGAGTAACAGCATGTTTCCCATGATCTTTATTTGGGTAACCAATCATTAACTTTCTGTTTTTAATAGATCTTCCTATATATAGGTCAATGGTTCCTTTATCTTCAGTAAAATCTCCCCAAACTAAAGCTTGGTACCTTCTTTGAGTTGTACGATCAAAAAACTGTTTGGCTAAATTAGTTAATGTATTTTCTGTTTTGGCAATTACCATTAATCCAGTGGTATGTTTATCCAACCTATGAACTAACCCTGGCCTGCCAAAATAATCGGATGGTAGCTCAGGTAAATTATTGAAATGATATAATAAGGCGTTCACTAAAGTTCCATCATAATTTCCGTATCCTGGATGAACTACAGTGTTGGCAGCTTTATTGACTATACACAACTCATTATCTTCGTAAACAATATCAACTGGAATATTTTGCGGTTTTAGTTCCAGTTCTCGAAGAGGATAGGGTAAAACTATGGAGATTATATCCTTGGGCTTTACCTTGTAATTTGGCTTTACTTTTAATTTATTTACCAATATATTTCCGTTATGGGCAGCAATCTGAATTTTATTTCTAGAAGTATTGGGTATTCTATCCATTAAAAATTTATCAATTCTTAATTTTTCTTGTCCATTATCAGCTACATAATTATAGTGTTCGAAAAGGTCTTCTTCTTGTTCGTCCATGGTTTTAGTTACCATATTGATTAATGTTGAATAAGCAATTTTTTTCTTACAAGATTTCCATTATCCATTAAGAAAGTAATTATGTATAT
>NZID01000020.1 GCA_002691605.1 Crocinitomicaceae bacterium | reverse complement strand
GATACTTTAGTAATTTGTGGTTCTTCTGTAGTCACTTTAGGAGGCAATCCTACCTCACCTATTGGTTCTACCTACCAATGGACATCTTCTAGTACTATAACTGGGGCAACTAGCGCTAATCCAACATCTCAACCTTTAGTTCCTGATTGGTTTGTGGTAGAAACGGCTAACGACACCTGTACTGGAATTGATTCCGTATTTGTACAATTCTTTGGAGATTTTTTGGGTAACTCTTCATCAGATACTTCGATATGTTTTGGAGAAAGTACTTTTATAAGTGCAACTGGCGGAAGTAGTTATTCTTGGTCTCCAATCACAAATTTACTTGGAGATACGATACTTTTTAATGATACATCCGCTAGTCCAACAGTAAGTCCTTTTGACACTACTATTTTTACAGTTGCTATTTTTGACTCCAACGGATGTTCCATAATTGATTCAACTATTATTAATATAAAATCTCTTCCTGTTTTTGACCTTGGACCCAATTTGTCTTATTGCTTATATGATAGTATTCAATTAAATGCTCCTACGGATCAAAATTACAGCTATTTGTGGTCTCCCAATAATGCTATTTCTACTACAAGTATTTATAACCCAACTGTTTATTCGCAAATTGATGCTGTTTATACTTTAGCATTAACTGATACGCTTAGTTGTACTAACTACGATTCGATCGGAATAAATATTTTTGCCCTACCCATATTTAATCTTAGCAGTACAAAAGACTCTCTATGTTTTGGAGATTCTACCATCATTTCAGGGTCTTCCACTAATTTAAGTTATAGTTGGTCACCAAGTTCAAGTCTTTCTAATGACACTATTTTAAATCCATCGGCTTTACCTAGTTTAAGTACCTATTATACAGCAATAGCAACTGATTTTAATAATTGTTCAAATAGTGATTCTATTTTTATTACCGTTCTTGATTTGCCAATTGCAAATGCGGGTAATGATACCGCCACTTGTCCTGGAATTTCTGTACAACTCAATGGAAGTGGAGGGCTTACAGCTGAATGGGTTAATACTAACTCCTTATCAGCATTAAATATTTATAATCCTATTGCTTCTCCTACATCATTAACCAACTACATTTTAAAAGTAACAGATTTTTATGACTGTGTTGCTTATGATACTCTGGAGGTTGATGTATTTGCCAATGCTGTTGCCAATGCAGATAATGATATAGATACTTGTGCCAATGTACCCGTTTTATTACAAGCTTCCGGGGGTGTTAGTTACTTGTGGTTTGACTCACTATATTTAAATCATAATAACACTGCAAATCCGTTATCATTTCCAGAAGATGATCAAAGTTTTATTGTGCAAGTAACTGATAGTAACGGGTGTATTGATACCGATACAGTTCAGATATTTATATTTTTAGCAAATTTATCTAGTGATTCCGTGATTTGTCAAGGAGATAGCTATCAAGTTGATGTTTTTGGAGATAATCCTAGTTCTGTAAGTTGGACTCCTAACAATGGTGTTTCTGATCCTACTATAGAAAATCCCATTCTTTCACCCCAAGTAACAACTACTTATTTAGTAGACTTAAACAACAATAACGGATGTACTATTACAGATACTTTAATAATAGAAGTTCCTATCATAGAAGCCACTTTTGATACTATTATAAACCCGGGATGTAATGGAATAGAAATACAGTATACCAATACCTCTGACGAAGATTTAGATTTTTATTGGCTATTTAGCGATAATGATAGCTCTGTAAACAATGAAGTAAATAAAGTATTCAACTTTGGATCCAACTTTTACGGAACTTTGTTTGTAGAAGACACTAACGGTTGTATAAATAGTAATAGCTATGGAGATAATGCTCTTACTTTTGATGATTACTTTAAGGTTTATGAGCCTAATGTATTTACGCCAAATGGAGATGGGGAAAATGACGAATTCATTATTGAAATTCCTGAAAAAGTACAGCCTTGTGCAGAACTAACTATATACAATAGATGGGGACAAATCCAATATTTTTCTACAGGAATAAATCTAAAATGGAATGGTAGAAATAATGTAGGAAGTTCAGCACCTGCAGGTACCTACTTTTACACCCTAGTGATTAATGAAGAAACTTACCGAGGATCTTTAAATCTTATTAGATAATTTAAAAATTAGGGCTTAGTTAAATAAATCTTACATGAAATATCATCACTTAATTTCATTGATTTTATTACCTATTATAATTCTACTTCACATTTTAACAATGGGACAAACAAACTACAAAATATATGGCCATAGAGGTTGTAGGGGACTTTACCCTGAAAACACCATTAATGGTTTTGAAAAAGCTATTGAACTTGGAGTAGATGGAATTGAAATTGATGTGGTGGTAAATAAGGATTCACAATTGATAATATCTCACGAACCTTATATTGATACGAATTATTGTATAGTTCTAAAAAGTAGCTCTGAAAATCTAAATATATATAAAATGAATTTAGATGAAATAAGAAAAATTGATTGTGGAAGTAAAGTATTAAATCGATTTCCCCAACAAGAAAAAACTGTAGAAAGGAAACCCTCTTTTAAAGAGTTTGAAAGCCACTTTAACAATTATGATGGGGAAATATTATTTGAAATCAAATGTGAACCTAAATTCATAGGTAAATACTATCCCAACTATAAAAGTTATGCCAATTTTATTTATAACGAAACAATAAATAGCAAACTAATAAATAATATCACTTTTATGTCATTTGATGTCAATATTTTAAATGAATTACATATTAGAATACCTAATTCAAAATATGTTTTATTATTAGATAGTTATGATCTTGAAAAGATAGAGTCCTTGAACTTTAAAGAAGTTACACTTGGTATTAATCATGAATTTTTAGATTTAGAAACTATTCATCTTATAAAAAACAAGCACTACAAAATATATGCTTGGACGGTAAATTCAAAAGATAAATTTGAAAAATTAGTAGCAGAAGGAGTTGAAGGAATAATAACTGATTATCCAAATATAATTACAAAATAACTTCTACTAGCTCTTGTGTATTCACATATAATAAAAAAGCAGTAACACTTTTAAAATCCATGTTATTGATGTTTTTTAAATAGTTCTTAACCTGAATTAAATCATTTGCTCCTTTAGAAGTTTTATAATCTATTATTGTAGCATTTCCATTTCTAATTAATAAACGGTCTAAGCGAAGAACTTCATTATCTTGAGAAATAAATTCTTTTTCGTTATATATTATTTGGTTGGACTCAAAGATAAAGTTAAGAGAAGCGTTTAGTTGTATTTTATCTAAATATTCTTTTGTCTTAAAAATGAAACTTTCTTCAATTGAAGGGCTTAATTTTTTCTGGTTTAAATATCGATATCCATAAGAAAAATCATCGTAAACTTTACTTATCACATCATGAAAAAAAGTACCAAAACCAAAAGCTGAAGGATATTGAATTTGATCATCTAATTTATTAAACTCAGTAAATGAACTATTGTTGTTGATAGAGAAATTTATAGAATTGTCTATGATTATTTGCTGATCATTACTACATAATTCGTTAGGATTACTTAAATGTAGGGATTGAGTATCTAAATTGTATTCATTATGTTCTTTAATTAAATTTACAATAAGAGAAGAAAGATTATTTTTTTTGGAATTATCTTCAAATGTTATATACAAATGATCCATGGCTCTTGTAAATGCCACATAATATAAATTTAAAGTATCCAATAAAACTTCTTCTTGTTCATTTATATAAACAGATTCTTTATCTAAATGTTTTAGACTTTTATTAGTCATATCCCCAATGAAAATATTTAATTTTTTTTCTCCTAAATCTATGTCATCTAGCCATGTATAAGCACTATCAATATTATTGTTAATATGCCAATTAGTAAAAGGGATAATTACCACTGGAAATTCCAAACCTTTTGATTTATGAATAGTCAGAACTTGAATAGCATTTTTAGGCGAGCTTTCAATAGTTAAGTTACCTGACTTTTTATTAAAATAATCAAGAAGTTCAAACATTGAAAAATTGTCTTTTAGTAATAACTGGTTACTAATATTTATAAAGAAATCAATAAAAGGATCACTTGAATTAAAATGAAGAAAGTTAACTGCGAAATTGATTTTTTGAAAATCGTATAATTTATTATAATCGTCAAAATCAAAACTTAATATTTTAGATTTTATGTCTTCTAAAAGAGAGTTGTTTTCTAAAAAATAAATGTTTAGATAATGGAGAATTAATTTAAGATTTCTTTCATCTTTAGTCTCTAAATACGATAATAAAGCAAATACCGCCCTAAATGATAGAGCTGAATTAAGAAATAGACCGTCTTCAGAGATAAAGGGTTTTTTTAAAATTAATAGACTCTTAATTATACTAATAGCTTCTCTTTTAGATCTAACTAAAATAGAAATATCTTTAAGACTGTATCCTTTAGTTTCTGCACTTGAAATACTTTTATTTAAATAATTAGTTAATTCAAAAGTAGATTTATTAGCAATTTGAATATCTACTAAACCTTCATACGATCTTTTATTAAATTGAGAAAGTCCCCTGTAGGATTTTAGGATATTTTTGGAATCTAAATTTTTTATGATTTCTTTAAATATCCAATTATTAAATCCAACTATATTTTTNGAAGATCTCCAATTATTATCAAGCTCTTTCTCTAAAATAGATTTATTAAAAAGTGGTTCATATANGTCTTTTAATGCNAAATCTGCNATTTTTGGTAAATCGACAAATTGGTTAACATTCCCATTTCTCCATCTATAAATNGCTTGTTTAGCATCTCCAACAATTAAATTTTGACCTCCAACTGATAAAGATTCATGAATAAGTGGAATTAAATTATTCCATTGTAGGCTTGAGGTATCTTGAAATTCATCAATTAGGATATATTTAAATCTACTTCCAATTTTTTCAAAAATAAATCCAGGGGGTTCTTCTTTTATTATACTACTAACTAAATCATTAAAATCTGATATTANGATGGAATTTTGGGAGGTCTTTTCTTGATTAATTTTACCAATTAATGATTGCACCATTGAAAATGGAATAATCATCTTATGGACTTCTAATAGCTTTAACCAAAGAGTTGAGTATTTTATAATATCCTCAATTATAGAAATTATTTGATCATAAACTAGATTGATTCTTCCAATTTCCTCTTTTTTAAGTGTTTTTTTAAACCATTGATCTCTTTGTAAAAAATCTTTCCATTTTTCAATATCTTTAAAACTTAAGATTGATAATCCTTCAAAAGTATTTAACACTGATTTTATTCGATTATAACTCATCCAATGGTCTTGGATTCCAAACTCTTTGAGTAAACTTAACCCTGAATTACCTAATTCTTTTATTTGTTTTTCCTTAGTTTNTAAATCATTATAAACCCATTTTCTAAAATCTTGAATTTCATTAAAACTCATTGGATTTTTAAAATTANCATTAGACTTTAANATNATATTCTTTAGCTTATTTAATTGTTTTTCAATATTATTTTTTAACCCCAAATTAATGGAATGATCAATCATATTTTCAAGAATTTCTAATTGGATTTCATCTTTAGAAATCTCGTCAATATATTCTGAAACTACATCTTCTATAAACTCGTTTTCTTCCAGTACAATATGGTAGTTAGTAGAAATTCCTAATTCATTTGAAAATGATCTAATNACTTTATTGGTAAATTTATCAATAGTTAATAAGTTAAAATCTTTATAATTATGAAGGATCTTTTGACTTATTATTTTAGCTCTTTGAACAATTGTATTAATATCAAAATCATTTTCCTTAGCAATTTGAATTGCTAAATTGTTTTGAGCTTCCTCTTTAGAAATTTTATCTAATGCGTCCAAAACTCGTTTTTTCATTTCAGCAGCGGCTTTGTTGGTGAAAGTGATTGCTAAAATTTGTTTGAATCCNTAATCGGAAGGAATCTNAAACAATAAGGTAAGATAAGTTTTAACTAACGTATATGTTTTTCCAGATCCAGCAGACGATCTATATACTAATAGTTGCTGCATTTATGTATTATTAGATGGTTCTTGTTTTTGTAGAGTAATACAAGTTATTTCAGGATAAATCCCAACTCTNCCAGGNTAGGCTNAAAAGCCNAANCCTCTATTGACATTAATTAATTGATCAAATTCTTGATAAATACCTGCCCAGTGTTTGTANCTATATTTTGCAGGGCTCCACTTAATAATTCCAGGTATTTCTATGCCAAACTGCATTCCATGAGTGTGACCTGATAAAGTTAAATCAATCTTCTGTTGATGAACCAATACTTTNTCTTGCCAGTGGGTNGGATCGTGGGACATTAAAATTTTAAAATCTTCTGGTTTGGTTCCGCCCAGAGCCATATCCAAGTTGCCTTTTTGTTTAAAACCACTACCCCAATTTTCAACCCCTAACAAATCTACTGAAGAATCTTTAATCTTAATTTTCTCATTCCTATTATTTAAAACTGTGAATCCCATTTCGTTTTCTAAAGCTATTAATTTTTTGAAGTTATTTATTTTATCTTCTTCTTTATCCCATGCAGTGTAATCTCCGTAATCGTGATTTCCTAATACAGCATACTTNCCATAAGGAGCTTTCAAAGAACTTATTAATTCTTTCCAGGGTAAAATCTCATCTGCAATATTATTAACCATGTCTCCCGTAAATAAAATAATATCTGCATTTTGTTGATTTATTAAATCAATTCCATAACTAAATTTCTTCTTATTATCAAAGCTTCCACAATGAAAATCTGAAATATGTATAATTTTAAAACCATGGAAATCAACGGGTAATCTTTCAAATGATAATTGATGTTTTATTACCTTATAATTATATTTTCCACGAATCATACCAATTAATAAAGCACTTGCTGGAATACTTGCTAGTAAAATAGAAAGTTGTGATATAAAAAGTCTTCTTTGTGGAATAAAACTAATTGCATTTTCAGAACCCTTATTAAATAAATTATAAATCCAAACTGGCAAACGAATAAAATCTTCCAATAATAAAAATAGAGTTGTTGAGATTTGAAAAAAAGAAATTACTAATACTAAACCCAATGAATAGAAAAAATAAGAGGAAAAATTCTTAAGTATTATTTGCGCAACAAAATTTATTATAATGATTAAATTTAAAGTTAAGTAACCATAATAAAACCAAGGATTTTTGGTTATAGTTTTGATAGCTAATGAAGAATACCAATTAAACCCAAGTATTATTAAAATAAAAAAGATCCATCTCATTATCATATCTGATAAATTTAAACAAATCTTTATCTTTTTTGAAAATAAGTTAATTTTGAATATTAAATGTTTTAAAAAAAATATTATTAAAGCATTTTTACCATACCATTTTTAAATGAAAAAACTGCTTAATAAAACTTTATTAATCTTTTTAATATTATTTGTTTTTCTTTCTTGTGAAGAAGGGTGCCTAGATCCATTAGCCTCTAATTATAATTCTAATGCAAAAAAATCCAATGATGAACTTTGTGAGTATGAAACGCTCACAACCCCTTTATTGGTTAAAACTCACCATTTATTTGATAGTATTCCCTTTGCTTTAGGATCTATTTACTATGACGATTTTGGCACTATGATAGAATTTACTAGATCTAAATTTTATTTAGCTAAAAATAATTGGGTACATAATAGTTTTGATTGTGATGATCATAATTTAGAATATATTTTAGCAGATCCAGAAACTAATTTATATCAATTAGGCTGGTATTATTGCAATAATAATTATTTATTATCCGATAATAATTATGCCATTGACTTACAAGTTGGTGTAGATTCTATTACCAACCATATAGATCCAGCTACATATACAAATGATCATTCTCTATCCTATCAATCTCCTAGTATGCACTGGCAAATGGGTGCTGACTTACAAACCTGGAGTTATTTGTTTGTTGTTTTAGAAGGTTATGCCGACCTAAATAATAACGGTATTTTTGAAGCTGGTGAAATATTTGTTTTTCATATTGGTGGAGACAGTTTTAGAGGTAATTCTAAAACAATTGATTTTCATCTATCAGATACTACTACAGCACTTGGTAATAATAGTGAAATTTTGAATTGCTATAAATTTGATATTGCTATCAATTGGGCCAATATTATCAATAATATAGATATAAAAAACAATAATTTTACCCATACCATGGATAATATATCTCTAGCTACTCAAATTGCTAATAACTGTGATAATATAATTTTTGAATATTAAATTCTGATGTATTCTAAAATAAACATATTAATTTCCATTTTGTTACTATTTATTTTGGCTAATTGTCAAAAAGAAAGTCCAGTTAATACATCTTACCAGCCTGTACCATTAACGATAGACATTCCCGCAAATTTTCCTCCAATTATTCATCCAGATGACAATCCTTTAACTGAAGAAGGAGTTGAGTTAGGTAGACATCTATTTTGGGAAAATAAATTAAGTGGTAATAATAGTATAGCATGTGCAAATTGTCATTTACCTCAATATGCATTTTCTGACCCCAATAAATTTAGTATTGGAATACATGGAGACTCTGGTAAAAGAAATTCTATGGTCCTTCAAAACTTAGCTTGGTCTGAAAACTTTTTTTGGGATGGCAGATCCTTAACTCTAGAAGAACAAATTTTAATTACTATTTTAGACAGTGTAGAGATGGATGAAACTTGGTCTAATTTTTTATCTGAAATACGATATGACAACAATTATCGCGACCTTTTTTATAAAGCTTTTGGGACACTTCAACCTGATTCAACCCATGCAGCAAAAGCTTTGGCTCAGTTTGTAAGAACTATGGTTTCTACCAATTCAAAATACGATCGATATTTGAGACAAGAAGCAACACTAAGCCAAGAAGAAAGTGCTGGATTGGCTTCTTTTAACGATTTGAATGGCGGAGATTGTTTTCATTGTCATGGTGGAATTTTAGGAACTGATAATTCTTTTAAAAATAACGGGTTGGATGAATTACCAATGGATAGTGGAAGAGGATTAGTAACAGGATTGGAAAGTGATAATTTTAAATTTAAAGTACCCTCAATAAGAAATATAGAATATAGTGCTCCATATATGCATGATGGAAGATTTAATACTCTAGATGAACTAATCAACTTTTACAGTACCGGGATTCATTCAAATTCTCCAAATATTGATCCATTAATTGAGTTTGCCTCTCAGGGAGGTGTTCAACTAAATCCTCAAGAAAGAACTGAACTTAAGGCATTTTTACTCACTTTTTCTGACCCAGACTTCATCAATAATCCTAAATTTTCAAACCCATTTTAATTAAGTGAAAAATAAAAAAAAAATAGAAAACCCAATCGATGAAGAGCATATAACTGATCAACCGGGGACACTTACTTACGGTCATCACAGAGGAAGTTTCCCTGTGATACCTACTAAACAAGGAACGATCAAATCTAAAGCCATTTCTGCAATGGAGCATCAAACTGATATGCAGTTGGATCAAATAAAACAACAAATGAGTTTATTAGCAGAGAAAGCCAATAAAATTAAAAAAAGAGTCGAAATTTCAGAAATGATATATCATGCTGAAATTAGATTTGAACCTTTGATTGCTCATACCTACCATCTATATGAAAATGAAGAAAATCATTTTTTATTAATGATGATTGGTCCTGGTGAATGGGGGAAAAAAGGCTGTCCATTGACATTTATAAGTTCAGTAAAGTTATTGGCAGATCATACGTGGGAAGTTGTCAAATAATAATTAAAAGTTATACTTTTAATTATGGATAAATTTCTTGAATTTGTTGTAAATAAACTATTAAAAGAAAAACCCCTTTCTGAAATTCACCAATACTCTTTAATTGTACCCTCTCAAAGAGCAAAATGGCATTTGAAAAAGCTCTTATTACAAAATAAAAAGAAAGTCTATATACTCCCAGAACTACAAACTATTCAAAATTATTTTAACTCTAAATCTCCGTTATTTCCAATTTCTAATTTAGAGGCTAATTTTATACTATTTAAAGAAGCACTAAAATTAGATCGTCAACTATCGTACAATGATTTTCAAATTCAAAGCAATGTTCTTCTAAAGAGTTTTAACGACGTTGAACGAAATTTAATTGATCATAAAAAACTATTCCAAGAGTTGAACAATATTTCTGAATTAGAAAATTGGAGTCTAAATGAAAATAATCTTTCTAAAAATCAAGAAAAATTCATTTTTCAATTTAAACAAACCGGTGAGTTGTTTGTAGAGTTTAGAAAAAAACTAATATCTGAAAAAAAAGGTACTTCTGGACTAATTAATAGAACAATTGCTGAAAACCTAAAAAAATATCTTCTAAATGAAAAAAATATCATTTTCTTAGGATTAAATGCATTATCAAAAAGCGAAGAATTGATCATTAACTACTTAAAAGAGAAAAATGGCGAAATATTAGTGGATGTTGACAATTTTTATGTGAAAAACCAAAATCATGAAGCAGGATATTTTTATAGAAAAAACCAAAATACTTCATATAACCCACCTTTTGATAAAATTAGTAAATACCCAAAAAATATCGGTATATATGCAGCGAATTCATCCAATCAACAAATTGAAATTGCGAAAGAAATAATTAGTCAAAACAGTAAAGAATATGCTGTTTTATTAATGGATGAGAGTATAGGACCAATTGTCTATCAAAAATTATTAACCACTAAGAAAAGTATCAACCTAGCTTCAGGATTGAAATATAAAAACTTTGAAAATCAAAAATTGATTACATTTTTATTAGAGTCAGAACCCATTATTAGTACGAAAAAAATAAATTATCAATGGGTAGAAAATTTAATGAGTTTCAGTGCTATCAAGTCCTTAGTTGATCGAAAAAAAATTAATAAACTATTTATTCAAGGAAATACTAAAAGGTATGAAATAGATATTGAAAAGCTTCAAAAAATACATCCTTTGATGGAAAAGATTTTTCAATGTTTGACCAATATTTTTATGTCTTTGGAAAATAAAAAATCAGCATCAAGAATAAACGATTTTCTGAAAATCATAGAAAGTTTATATACTGAAAATTTAAAAGAAAAATTAAGTATTCAAATTTCCAGAGAAGAAGCAGGAAAAATTGAAAACTTGTTACATCAGTACAACTTATCACTAGATGTTAAAGATTTTATTAAAATTTTTATAAAAGAAATTAATAGTAAAAGCGTAGTGGTTAGTGGGGAGAATGATGCAAATATTCAGATAATTGGATTATTAGAAAGTAGATTAATTGATTATGAAAACATCATCTTTTTATCGTGTAATGAAGAATTTTTGCCATCTAATCCAAGTTCTGAGGATTTATTCCCAGAAGATTTAAAAAAA
Organism: Crocinitomicaceae bacterium; assembly: GCA_002691605.1. Taxonomy (GTDB): domain Bacteria; phylum Bacteroidota; class Bacteroidia; order Flavobacteriales_D; family Parvicellaceae; genus MED-G20. The sequence continues at coordinate 5,879 of NZID01000020.1, read as the reverse complement.
CACTTTGGAATTCCATCTGGATATGAAAGACAAGCTATATCTGCCTATTATTTTTACAGATGTTTTCATTTTGCGAAAAATATTGACTTAATATATGTAAAAGAAGAAAGTAAGGGATTGAACTTTAATGAACCAAGCAGATACATTAGACAAGTGGAAAAGGAAATGAGAGAGTTAAAAAATATTCGTATTAATAATTTTAAAGTTAAAATTGAAAATTCCTCCTACACCCATCAAGTTATAAATAATGAATTAATAAGAGAATTGATTATAAAATGGATAGCCAAAGGCGTTTCTCCTTCAGCCTTAATGAAATACCACAACTGCCCCTTAGATTTTTATATGAAATATATTTCAAAAATTGAAGAAAAAAAGGAGCCTGAAAGATATTTAAATTCACTAGATTGGGGTATTGCTGTTCATAAAACACTAGAAAATTTATTTTACCAAAACAGAAAAATTACAGCAATTGAAATACAGAAAATTCAAAATGAACTAGAAAGTACAATGCTAAAAACTTTCAATGAATTTTTCTTAGATAAAAGATATTCAATTGGTAAAAATATTTTAATCTATCATCATTTTAAGAAGTGTATTGAAAATTTATTGAAAATAGAATTAAATAGAATTAAACTATTTGGTGATTATCAAATTTTAGAAACTGAAAAAACTGTCTCAAATGCTAGTTCAATTTCAATTAATGGTGATAAGAGACCCATAAAATTGGTTGGACAAATTGATAGAATAGATTTAACTAATGATGGAATTCGATTGGTTGATTATAAAACTGGGCTTATTAGTAAAAGTGAAATAACTTTAAATGGTTTTAATCAATTACACAAAAAAGAAAAGGCATTTCAACTATTTTTTTATGGGTTACTTTGGAATGAAAAAAATCTAAATATGAAGGATATTTCGTGCCAGATCATTTCTTTAAAAAATACCATTTCTCCACATCTTGATTTAAATTTCAATAAAAATAATAAAATCAAAAACCATTCAATTATTGATTTTAAAAAGTGGCTATTCTTAAATATAGAATCAATTTATAATGCTCCCTCTTTTAGTCATATAAGTGAGAGTTTATTTTGTCAATTATGCTAAGGCGTGAATTTGTATCCTACTCCTCTAACTGATTTAAAGTAGGTTGACGAAGGGGAATCTTTTTCAAACAATTTTCTAAAAAGTAAAATGAAATTATCTATAGTTCTAGAAGATGGATAAACATCATAGCCCCAAACTTTTTCTAAAATTTCTTGTCTGCTAATTACTTGATTCTTTTTTTCTATAAATAATTTTAGCAATTTTATTTGCTTATGAGTCANTGTTACTTGATCTCCGTCTTTATTTTCAATAGTAAATGAATTAAAATCAATTTTACAACCAGCCATAGTCAAAACTCCATTTTTAGAAGGTAATTCTTTCAGTTGTGTTCTTTCAATNAAGTTTTTAACTCTTAAAAGTAATTCTTTCAAATTAAATGGTTTTGTTAAATAATCATCTGCTATTTTCAGACCCTTTATTTTGTCTTCGTTTGACGACTTGGAAGTCAAGAATAATATGGGAATCTTGGCGTTTTCTAATCTTATTGATTCGCAGATGTCAAACCCATTAATTTCTGGCAACATTACATCCAAAATGATTAAATCATATCTGCCTTTTTTAAATTTTAGAATAGCATTTTTACCATTATAAACTGAGGTTACATTATAATTTTCTAACTCTAAATTTAATTTTATAGCTAAATGTAAATTTTCTTCATCTTCGACTAAAAGAATACGATTCATACTCAAAAATAGATATTGAATATTATTTGTCAAAATAATTTGTAAAATGATTGAGACGTTTTTTTTTGTAATTTTAAAACTTAACGTCTAATCTTTTCGATTACCATGAATTATCTTAAAAAATTAACCATTGTATTTTTTGTATGTTTTCTATTTTCAAATTTAAATTCTCAAATTTCTGAAGGTGGATTGCCCTATTCTTTTAAAAACAATCTCGCGATTACATTAAATTCACATGTTATTGCTGAACCTTCAAGTAATGAGTTGCAAGTAGCTAGCATTAATGACCGAAATGCTTACATTGTAGGTATTCTAAAAAACACCTCTATTTCGTTAACCAAAAATGGAAAGTGGATCCAAAATTCTGANGGTTCTAAATCTTGTTTTTTAAAAATTAAAAGTCCTTCTGCAATAGGACTCTCGGTTTTCTTTAAAGAGTTTATTCTGCCTCANGGATCGGAGTTATTTATTTATAATGAAAATAAAAAACATGTAATTGGAAAATTTAATTCCTCTACAAATACAATCAATCAATTAACCCACACTCAAGTATTACAAGGAGACGTAATTATAATCGAGTATTATCAACCACAAAATACCATTGAAACTTTAAAAGTTGAAATAGAAAAAATTGGATATTATTTTAGAGGTTTTGAAGACTATTTAAAACCCTTTCAATCACTAAATAATTCCTCATCTTTTAATTACAGAGCTGATTTTTGTCAAGTTGATGTTGCTTGCTCTCCAGAAAATGTAGGTTGGTCTGAACAAATTGATGCAGTTGTACACTTCACCTACACTGATCCTAATTTCATCTATGTTTGTTCAGGATCTGTAATTAACAATACCAATCAGGATTGTAAGCCATATATTTTAACTGCTTGGCATTGTGGAGAACCCACTGCAAATTTAAATTTAAGTGGATATACATGGTATTGGAATTACCAAAAAACAAGTTGTCAACCAAATTCTAACTCATCAAATCCCTCGAAAGGAAACCAAACCATGATTAATGGAATGGTAAAAGCTACATCTGGTAGTGGGACTTTAAATAATCCGCCTACATCCAATCAAGTAGCTGGTTCAGATTTTACTTTAATTGAATTGAATTCTTCTATACCATCCTCTTATAATGCTTTTTATGCTGGATGGGACCGAGGTAATTTATCTAGTAGCGGTGTAGGAATTCATCATCCAGATGGAAGTGCTAAAAAAATATCAACTTNTACCTCNAATTTATCTAGTACTACTTATAATGGAGGTGCATTTAATGCTCATTGGAACGTTTATTGGACCTCCACTTCCAATGGACATGGAGTAACAGAAGGTGGATCTTCAGGATCTCCCTTATTTAATCAAAATAAAAGAATCGTCGGGCAATTATCTGGAGGAACTTCCTTTTGTTCTACGCCAAATACACCAGATTTATATGGAAAATTTTCATCCAATTGGACTAATAATGGCAACTCTTCACAAGCTCAACTAGAACCGTGGTTAGATCCAACTGGAATTAANCTTTCTTATTTAGATGGAACTTATTCTCCATGTGGTGGTAATAGTTTAAGCTGCGATATTAGTCTTTTTACAGACAGTATAAANCAAGGTGAGGTTCTTGATTTTTATGGAGTTACTAATTCTAACTCTGCAAGTTGGAATTGGNATTTCGATGTAGCTGGATTGGGTGGTGTATCCCCATCAACATCAAATAATCAAAACCCTTCTTCTATACTTTTTTCTAATTCCGGATTATTTGACGTAAGATTAACTGTAACTAGTGGTCAAAGTAGTTGTATAGTGGATACAGTTATAAAGGTGATACCAATAGACAATACAGGATTGGCAAATGCTAATTNTGAGGGAATTTTAATTTTTCCAAATCCAAACAATGGAATTTTTTCAATTACTTCAAAAAGTTTATCGGTTCTAAGTGGTGGTATTTATAATCAACTTGGACAAAACGTTATGAAATTTGAAAATCTTAAAACAAACAGCGGACAATTTGAATTTAATTTGACTCATATGGAAGCTGGATGGTATTTTTTAAAACTAGATAATTATCCNGAATTTTTTNATAAAATTATTTTATCCAATAATTGATGTTTCCTAAGAATATTTCGCTTAAAAAAATCAACTCTTTTTCAAAAGACACTTTACTATCTNATCTTCAAATTGAATTTATTGAAATTAGCGATCATTCATTAACTGCAAAAATGCCTGTTAATAAAAATAATTCACAACCTATGGGAATATTACACGGTGGAGCAAGTGTTGCNTTAGCTGAAAGTATTGGAAGTGTTGGATCTAATATTATTATTAATAGTGAATTACAATATGCTGTTGGACTTTCAATAAATGCTAATCATATTAGAAGTGCTAAAGGTGGAGATGTAATAGGTAAAGGTGTTTTAGTTCATAATGGAAAATCTACTCATGTTTGGAATATTGAAATAAAAAATGAAAATGATCAACTTATTTCTACTTGTAGATTAACCGTGATGATAATAAACAAAAATAAATAATGATCTATCTAAATGGGAAANATAGTTTTGTTATTTATCACGATAAAAACTCNAAAACNAATCAATTAATAATAGGAAAATGGACCTTACTTAAAACTAAAATTCATAAACCCTCNTTTGTTTTTAATCTATTTAATAATCAATCTTATATAATTAATGGGGAAACCGCAACAATAAATGAAAATGTAATTATTAAAAATCCTAGNAAATTTAATATCCTCCAGACCGAAAAAGAAGAATATTTAGAGTCCGTAAATCAAGTAATTAAATACTGTAANGACGGAATATTAGAGAAATGTATTTTATGTAGAGTTATCAACCAAGAATTTAATAGTGAAAATTATTATACCATTTTTCAAAAACTATGTAAAAAATACCAACAAGGTTTTAAATACCTTCTAAACCATCCAAAATTTGGAATGTGGGTAGGTATTTCTCCGGAAACATTAATTAGTGGGAATGCAGAAAAAGATTTTCATACCCAAGCTCTTGCTGGGAGTTTATCAAATAAAAAAAATGAAAAATGGACTTTAAAGGAAAAGGAAGAGCACCAATATGTTGTAGATTTTATAAAAGAAAAAATAAGTCAGAATGGCAATATCCATTTTGAATCAAGAACATATGAAAAAACTGCAGGAGCTGTAAAGCATCTAAATAAAGATTTTAAATTTTCTTTAAAAATAGATTATTTTTCTTTCCTCAATTTTTTTCATCCTACACCTGCAATTGCAGGGATTCCCTTAAATAAATCATTAGAAATAATAAATGCAATGGAACCATATAATAGAAGTCTTTATTGTGGCTTTATCGGGTTAGTTGATCAAAACAGTTGTGACTTATATGTAAATCTACGATGTGCTAGAATATCAAGTCAAGAGTTGCAAATTTTTGTTGGTGGTGGTATTACAAGCAAAAGTATTGCAGAGAAGGAGTATTTGGAAACCGAAATAAAATCCCAAACGCTTTTGTCAGTGATTAAAAAATTATAGACCTTAGTTTATGACTTCATCATCACTCAGGGTTCAAGTAGTTATAGATTTACTTAAAAAACACGAGGTGAGCAACATTGTCTTTTCTCCAGGATCCAGAAATGCTCCTTTGGTTATTGGAATTAATGGAGATGATTATTTTAAATCAAAAATTATTGTAGATGAAAGATCTGCAGCTTTTTTTGCTCTTGGAATTGCTCAACAAATTCAGAAACCTGTTGTAATATGTTCAACTTCAGGAAGTGCTGTATTGAATTATGCTCCAGCAATAGTAGAGGCATACTACCAAAAAATTCCATTATTAGTTATTACTGCTGACAGACCTCCTGAATGGGTTAATGAGGGGGAAGGACAATCAATGAAGCAGTACAAAGTATACGAAAATTATATTGCAGAAAGCTTTAACCTCCCCATGCTAGATCATCCTGATGCACTTTGGCAAACTGGTGTAATAATTAACGAAGCGGTACATATTGCTAATAACCTTTCTAAGCCTGTTCATATCAACTTTCCTTTTAGAGAGCCTTTATATGAAACTGTTATAAAGCCTACTCATGCTGAAAAAAAAATCATTCATCATATAA